>CAJTRT010000001.1 GCA_910579105.1 uncultured Muribaculaceae bacterium
CCAACGCCGACACCCGCGCCACCTACGAGGTGCTGATGGCCCAGCTCGACCGTTACGGCGACCTGCCCAACGACGTGGACGCCCTGGCCGAGTACTCGTCGCAGACCAGGAATGTCGACCTCATGGGGCGGCTTGTCTACGACGACAAGCGCCGCGAGGTGATCAATTTCGGCAAGTACAAGGGGCAGCTCGCCGAGGACGTGCTGCGCCGCGACCCCGGCTATTTCAGCTGGATCCAGCAGGGTGAGTTCCCCTCCGACACCAAACGCTGCTTCCTGGCCGTAAAGCTCCGCGCGGGCCACAAGTACTGACCAACAGCCCCGCGTCTATGAGTGTTCTGAAAGGGAAACATATCGTATTGGGAATCACCGGCGGAATCGCCGCCTATAAGTCGGCTTCGCTGCTGCGCCTTTTCGTCAGGGCCGGGGCGGAGGTGCAGGTGGTCATGACGCCGAGCGCCAGGGAGTTTATCACCCCGGTGACTCTCTCCGCCCTGTCGGGCAAACCCGTGGTCAGTGAGTTCTTCACCGCCAACACGGGGGAGTGGCACAGCCACGTCGACCTCGGCCTGTGGGCCGACGCGATGGTCATCGCGCCCGCCACGGCGTGCACGATAGCGAAGATGGCCAACGGCGTGGCCGACAATATGCTGGTGACCACCTACCTGTCGGCCCGCGAGCCGGTGTTCGTGGCTCCGGCGATGGACCTCGACATGATGGCCCACCCCTCGACGCTGCGCAACCTCGACCTGCTGCGCTCCTACGGCAACCACGTCATAGAACCTGCCGAGGGGGAGCTTGCCTCGCACCTTGTCGGAAAGGGGCGCATGGAGGAACCCGAGGGGATTTTCCGCTATCTTGAAGAGTATTTCGAGCGGCGGGTGGCTGTGGAAAACTCTCCGCTGAAAGGGCGCAAGGTGCTGATTACCGGCGGCCCCACGGTCGAGCGCATCGACCCTGTGCGCTTCATCAGCAACTTCTCGACAGGGAAGATGGCTTTCGCCATGGCCGACGAGGCGGCGCGGCGCGGCGCGGAGGTGACGGTCGTAGCAGGGCCGACAGTGGCAGTTCCGGCCGACAGCCGCGTGCGCGTGGTCAGGGTGGAGTCGGCGCTGGAAATGCTCGACGCGTGCCGCCGCGAGTTCCCGGCAAGCGACGTGGCGGTGATGTGCGCCGCCGTGGCCGACTACCGGGTGGCGAATCCCGCCTCCGCGAAAATCAAGCGCGAGGGGCACGAGCCTCCGCACCTGGAGCTGGTCGCCAACCCCGACATCGCGGCGACCCTCGGGGCGGAAAAGCGCCCCGGGCAGATTCTCGTAGGGTTCGCCCTCGAGACAGACAACGGCCCGGCAAACGCCATGGGGAAGATGGAGCGCAAGAACCTCGACATGGTGGTGCTCAACTCCCTGGCTGACAAGGGCGCCGGTTTCTCCACTGATACCAACCGCGTGAGCATCTTCCGCCGGGGGGTGGTCGAACCGCTTGTTTTCCCGCTGAAACCGAAGACAGAGGTCGCCGCCGACATTCTCAACGTTATAGAAACATTATGAAACGAACTCTCTCCTACCTGTTCCTGTTGTTCTTCCTGCTTGTTTCGGCCCGGGCCTCGGCCCAGGAGCTGAACTGCCAGGTGGAAATAAATTCCGACCAGTTGCAGGGCACGAACAAAAGTGTGTTCGAGACCTTGCAGCAGGCCGTTAACGATTATCTCAACACCACCCACTTCACCAACATGCAGTTCGGCGCGAACGAACGCATAGAGTGCCGCTTCTTCCTGACGGTCAAGGAGTACACCGACAATGTGCTCAAAGGCGACCTGCAGGTGCAGTCGTCGCGGCCGACATATAACGCCACATACACCACCACCCTGCTGAACTTCAAGGACACTCGTATCGAGTTCCAGTACCAGGAGGGGGAGCCGCTGGTGTTCTCCACGACTTCCATGGAGAGCCAGCTTACGGCCATACTCAACTTCTACGCCTACCTCATCATAGCCCTCGACGGCGACTCGATGGCGCCCCGCGGAGGGGAGGAGCAGTGGGAGCAGCTGAAAATGATCGTGCAGTTCGCACAATCGTCCGGCGAGCCGGGCTGGAAGGCGTTCGAGGACAAGCGCAACCGCTCGGCGATTCTCGACGCGTTCACCTCCCCGGCGACCAACGCGGTGCGCGATATGTTATACAACTACCACCGCCTGGGGCTCGACGAGATGGCGCTTTCCCCCGACAAGGGGCGGGCGCAGATCACGGAATCGCTCGCCACGCTGCAAAAAGTCTACGACCACGACCCTATGTCGGTGTTCCTCGCGATGTTCATGGACTCGAAGCTCGACGAGCTTGTGAACATCTACACCAAAGGCTCGCAGACCGAGCGCGACAAGGTGGTGGAGATTCTGCAACCGCTTTACCCCACGGAGATGAAGCGCATAAACTTCATAAAGCAAGGGGTCAACAAGTAAATGTGAAGGAGGCTTGAAAATATGATTGAGTCGCTCCATATATCAAACTACGCTTTGATCGACCGGGTGGACATCCAGCTCCATCCCGGGTTCAACATAATCACCGGCGAGACCGGCGCGGGCAAGTCTATCATGCTCGGGGCGCTGTCGCTGCTGTTAGGGGGACGCGCCGACACCAAGGCTATGCGCGACCCGGCGGTGAAGTCGGTCGTCGAGGCCTCGTTCACGGTCGAGGGGTATCCGGCGCTGGAAACGATATGTCGCGAGAACGACATAGACTGGGACGCGAGGAGGATAATCCTGCGCCGCGAGATTACTTCTGCGGGGCGCTCCAGGGCTTTCGTCAACGATACGCCGGTTACGCTCGCCGTGTTGCAGAGCGTGGCGTTGCAGCTTGTCGACATCCACTCGCAGCACCAGAACCTGTTGCTGGCCTCGCCGCCATACCAGTTGAGGGTGCTCGATTCCCTGGCCGGTAACGAGGAGCGCCTGGTGCGTTTCGCGGAGGCTTACAGCCATTACCGGCAGGCTGTGCGCCATTTCCAGCAGGCGCGGAAGGCTGTCGCCCAGACCCGCGACGAGGAGGAATACCTGCGCTACCAGCACCAGCAGCTCCGCGATGCCAATCTCCAGGACGGCGAACTTGAAGACCTCGAGCGCGAGCGCGAGCTCTTGGTGAACATGGCCGACATAAAGGCCTCGCTGTCGGTGGTGGTCAACGCCCTTTCCGACGGGGAGCCGAACGTGGACGCTCTGCTTAAAGACGCGGCCGACAACGCGGCCGACCTCTCGGACCTCCTGGAGGATGCCGACCAGCTCGCGGAGCGCCTGCGCGCGATCCGCGTCGAGGCCCGCGACATCGCCGAGACTTTCGGTGCGTATGACCGTGACCTTAACTCCGACCCGGCGCAGCTCGAGGAGGTGGAAGAGAGGCTGAACGACCTCTACGACCTCCTGCGACGCCACAAAGTCGAGTCGGTCAAGGAGCTGATCGCTCTGCGCGACACGCTCGACGAGCGGCTGAGGTCGTTCGACAACAGCGACACTGACCTGCGCGACCTCGAGCTCGCTGCCAAACGCGCCAAGAAGGTGGCGCTCGATATGGCCCACGAGATTTCGGCCATCCGCCGCGCCGAGGCCGAGAAGTTTGCCGAAATGCTCCGCGAGCGCGCCGTGCCGCTGGGGATGAAGAACCTGAAGGTTGAGATACAGGTGCGCGACGCCGAACTGACCTCCACCGGGGTTGACCACGTTGAGTTCCTTTTCGCCTTCAACAAGAACCAGGAGCCGTTGCCGGTGGGCAACACCGCCTCCGGTGGCGAGATTTCGCGCCTTATGCTCTCCATAAAGTCGATCGTGGCCGACAAGATGCAGCTTCCGTCGCTGATTTTCGACGAGGTGGACACCGGCGTGAGCGGCGACGTGGCGAACCGTATGGGGGAGATGATGCGGCAGATCGCGGCCAACATTCAGGTGATCGCCATCACCCACCTGCCGCAGGTAGCGGCCAAGGGGAAGGCGCATTACAAGGTCTACAAGGAGGATACCGACCAGGCCACCGTGACCCGCATCAGCGAACTGACCACCGAACAGCGCGTGGCCGAGCTGGCGCTGATGCTCTCCGGCTCGGCGGTCGACGCGGCCGCGCTGGCCAACGCCCGCTCCCTCCTCGGAATCCCTTCGGATAACTTATTTGAATGATACTGACAATATGCTTGAACGCGACGAATATATCTTCGGCATACGCCCGGTGATAGAGGCCATAGAGGCCGGTAAGGAAATCGACAAGGTGCTGCTGCGCAAGGACCTCCAGGGGGAGCTTGCCAAGGAACTTTTCGAGGTAATCCACCGCTACGGCATCGTCACCCAGCGCGTGCCCGCCGACAAAATCGACCGCATAACCCGCAAGAACCACCAGGGTGTGCTTGCCATCCTGTCGGCGGTGAGCTACGACTCGCTCGAAAACCTTGTGCCGAGGCTCTACGAGGAGGGACGCATGCCGTTCCTGGTGATACTCGACGGGGTGACCGACGTGCGCAACTTCGGGGCGATCGCCCGCACCTGCGAGTGTGCCGGGGCCGATGCCATAGTGATTCCCCGCAAGGGTGGCGTGAGTGTCTGCGGCGATGCCGTCAAGACTTCGGCGGGGGCACTGAGCTACCTTCCGGTGTGCCGTGAGAAGAGCATTGTCAACGCCGTGAAATTCCTCAAAGACAACGGCTACAAGGTGGTGGCCGCTTCCGAGAAGGCGACAGAGAGCTATACCGAGGCCGACTATACCGGCCCGGTGGCCATCGTCATGGGTGCCGAGGACATAGGCATCGATCCCGGCGTGCTGCGCCAGTGCGACACCATCGTCTCCATCCCCCAGTGCGGCCGCATCGGCTCCCTCAACGTCTCCGTCGCCGCCGGCGTCCTCATCTACGAAGTCCTCCGCCAGCGCGGCCTCTGACCAGGAATATGAAATGACAGCCCCGATATGTGAATATCGGGGCTGTGACTGATATCACCATGCCATACTGGCACAAAAAGGGGCGGTGTTTTAATTTTGAGACCGCCCCATTGTAGTTATATTGTTCCTGTGCCTGGCTTAGAAGTTATAGCCGACACCGATCTTGAAGGTGGAGGTGTTCAGCTTTTTGGCAAGTTCCATAAAGTCGGTGCCATAGGATAGGCCGAGATAGAACGCCTTGTATGTGGCGCCTACGCCGATATGCCAGCCGAGCTGGAAGCGCTTCCATTGGCCGTCCTTGCCGACATCATCTTTGTCGAACATGTTGTATTTTTCCTCGTAGCGGTCAAGGTCGTAGTCTTCGCCGAACCGGTTTTCAAAATACTCTTCATCATCGATGGACGCGGATTGCTTGCTTTGGGCGAACACGTTGAATTTCAGATTCAGGCCGAGATAGGGCTGGATTGAGAAGTCGCTGTTGACGTTGAACTTGTAGGCGACATTCACGGGTATGGAGAGGGAAATCGTTGTCATTTTGCTTTTCAGTTCCCCACATTCGAGGAAGTCGGGGTCGATAACGTCGCTGTAAAAACCGAAGTTGGCTCCGATGCCTGTTTCGAGGAAGATTGGGAGAGTCTTTGAAAGGCTGAAGCCATGCAGATAGTCGATGGCGATGCCGTTCAGGCCCTGGTCATCGGCACCCTTGTAATCGGGTGACAGCTTGTCGTACTGGTAGGAGAGTGAGATGCGGTCGTAGGGAGTGCAGTCCTTTACCATGGAGGAACCGCCGTTGGCGCCTGTCGAGGCGTTGGAGAACTGGGCGAAGGCGGGCGCGGCGACTGCCAGTGCTCCGGCTATCATCAGAATCTTGATTGCTTTCATTCTGTGTGTGATTGGTTAGTGATATAGTTTTAGTGATATAGTTTAACGTGAGTCCGCGCTTATCTCGAACTCACGTAATTTTAACATTAGTAAGCCAAAATACACAGCAAAGGTAAATTAAATTTAACAAACTACCCCCCCCAATAGTTAAATAAGGTTAATGAATAAAAGGTGAGTGTTTTCTGTTTTATAAGACTGCGTATTCCTTCTGCATAAAGTACTGTCTCAAAGTAGGGACGCGGCGTGCCGCGTATCAGTCGCAATTCCGAATTATACGCTGCACGCCGCAACCGTACACTTATGGGCTGGTGCCTCACATTTCGGCCTTTACCGCCGCCATCACTCGCTGTTCAATCTCCTTTGGCGAGATGTCGTAGACCGGCTCTAACGCGGGAAATTCCGCGTCAGGAACAAATCTGTCGGAATTGGTCAGCAATGCGATGAGGTTTTTGGATTTAAGCCGATGCCCGGAATATTTCAACGCAATCCGCATCATCTCGGTGAAGCTGATGCCGGCCTCGAGGAGCGAGTAGATGTCGTAATAGTCGCGGAATTTGCTCCTACGAAGCATCACCTCCATTTTCATCGCGCCAATGGATGTGAGGTCTGCGATACAAAGGTTGTTTTGAAATGAAATGCGGTTTTGAACTGGCGTGTGATTGGGGCTGGCGTAAAAAGATGTCTTCACCCCTTCGACAATGAACGTGACGTGGTCTAAGTCAAGAATCTCCCGGTTTTCAATAGTCCCTATCGTTTCTAATTCTTTTTGAATGGCTGGCCAGTCAACTTCTCTTTTCTCGTTTTTTGATGTGCGCCATGTCATGAAGTCCAAATCTTCGCTCTTGCGGGTACCCAGTTGGAGTGCCAACGCTGTGCCACCTACCAGGGTGTATGGCTTTATACATTGAAGACGTGTGATGGCGTCGAAAATCCGGGCGGTATGTGGAGCGAGACCTTTCATGTTTAATAGTTTGGAACCATTTGGTGCATGTGGCGTGTTTGTAGTGATTTGAGGTATGCGTCGGGTCTCTTGGCTCCGAAATAGTACCAGGCGAAGAATCGGTTGATGGAATAAAGATAGTCTCCTTCAGGAACAAGCAGTCGGCTCCAGGCGTATTTGATTTTCTTTTTTGAAAATATCAAGAACAATTGTTTGATTTCCGGGAGGTCAAGAAAACGCAACGTCAACGCTATCAGTTGGTCGTCAGGGATTGCCGAGAGGGAAATTGCGTTATTGTCGTATGACCAGAACGCATGCTCCTCCTTGATTCGTTCAAAGAGGTCTTTCTTTATTGCGGTTATTCGTTCTTTGTTCCTGATCATGCTGTTGCAAAGATAAGCAAATCTTTTTATAAGACAAACCCGCGGGAGTGGCCGCGGGTTCGGTGTGTTTTGGGAATGTGGGCAATGGCAGGGGGGAGGCTCAGCGGGTCAGGACGATGTTTTTGTCCTGGGCGATGCGGCGCATGTTGAGCACGGCGTAGCGCATGCGGCCGAGGGCTGTGTTGATGCTGACCCCCGTGGCCTCGGCGATTTCCTTGAACGACATGTCGCGGTAGAAGCGCATGTCGAGCACCTCGCGCTGCGCCTCGGGGAGCGATTCCATGATGCGGCGCACGTCGGTGTGGATCTGCGAGGTGACGAGTATGTCCTCTATGTTCTCCTCCGAGAGGTCGCGGCGGTTGAGCACGTCGGTCTCCTCCTGGTCGGCCGACATGGTGTTCTCGCTCTTTTCCTGGCGGAAGTAGTCGATGATTATGTTGTGGGCGATGCGCATGAGCCATGCCGAGAACTTGCCGGATTCGGTGTAGCGCCCCTGCTTGATGGTGGTGATCGCCTTGACGAAAGTCTCCTGGAATATGTCGTCGGCGACATCCTTGTTCTTTACGATGTTCAGGATATAGGTGAAGACTCTCTGCTGGTGGCGTTTCAGAAGCGTGTCGAAAGCAGTGTTGTCTCCGTCGAAGAAAGCGGTTACCAACTTTTCGTCGGTGAGCCGGGTGAAATTTCGCATTATCGTCAGTAGTTTAGATTAAGTAGAGATGTAATCTATAGGCTGATAATTTTTAGTTGGGATGCAAGTTTTTAGTTGACGATTGGCGGGAGTTGTTCCTCATCTTTGTTTTCTATATCGCAAAATTACAAAACTGGAATGAATCTGCCAAATTTTTTCGAGCGCCTTTATGATTTTTTTACCGATTCAGAGGCAATAATCATTTTCGTTAAGCGTTCGCACCCCGCTGGTGAGGCTGTTTATACGGTTTTTCACATATCGCGGGGGGCCGCCGGAGATTTTACGCCGTCAGTCAGCAATATTCTGCCTCGCCGGGCGTTATATATGTGTATTCCGTAAATCAACCAACATAGCGTGCCTATGAAAAATGATTCTACCCATCTAATCCCTTCCTCATCTTCCGACATGAATCACACCTGTCAGCGCGGCCGCCACACATCGGCTGCCGCCCCGCGGCGGATCACCCTGGCCGTCATCCGCCAGTTCGCCCGCGCGTATTCCTGCGCTCAGACCCTCCCCCCATCGCTGGGTGCCGTGGTGGCCAACTGAACGGGCGGAAGGCAGAACAGACCGAAATTCATCACAGAAGGAAATTGGACTGTCAAAAGGTCCTGGCGCTGTGTCAAACTCCGGCACAGCGCTTTTGCGTATCCTCCTTTTTCGCTGTGAGGGGACGCGGTTGGCGAATTTTTATGTGGATTGTTCGTTTTTTTGACGAATTTTCGCTAAGTTTGCGGGGGGTATTAAACGTGTGCGGAAGACGGGGGTCTTTCAATTGAAAATATCCTGAAGCGTTCGTCACATTGAACAGCTAATTAAGACGCAAAAAGAATCATATGAAGAGAATCCTTTTCGCGGCTCTGGCCGCTGCCGTGTCATCGGCGGCGGCTTATGCCGTGCCCGCCAAGCCGGGTCTGAAAAGAACAGTGACCGGCCCCGACGGGTCGGAGGTTGCCGCGACAGTTGTCGGCGACGAGAATTTCCATTACCTTGTAACCCCGGACGGGAGGCCGATGACGCAGCTGGCTGACGGCTCGTATGAATATACTACCCCCGAGGCCGTCAACGCCAAGGCGCGGAAGAACGCGCGCCGCGGTGCCATGTCGCGGGCCGCGTCGGACCACAACCAGTCGCAGGTGCCGCACGTCGGTTCTCCCAGGGTGCCGATTATCCTCGTGGATTATACCGACAAGAAGTTCCTCGACGGAGACCGCGCAAACGCGACATTCAGGGAGTTTTTCAGCTCCGGCGAGAAGAGCGCCCGGCAGTATTTCGAGGATCAGTCGAACGGGCGTTTCACGCCTCAGTTCGATGTTTACGGCCCTTATCATCTCAAAAACAACCGCGAGTATTACGGAGGCAATGACGCGTATTACGAGGATGACCAGCGCCCCGGCGAGATGGTGGCGGAGGCTTGCCTCGGCCTTGACGGGGAGATTGACTTCTCGCTCTACGACAACAACGGCGACGGGGAGTGTGACGTGGTGATAGTGCTTTACGCCGGAGTGGGCGAGGCGTCGTCGGATGTCGCCGAATCGGTCTGGCCCCACCAGTGGGATCTCGAATCCTCCGATTACGGGCGCGCGCCGCGGCTCGACGGGGTGACCGTCAGCAAATACGCCGTGTTCAACGAGGTGCACGGCGAATACCAGTCGCAGATCGACGGCATCGGAACCTTCTGCCACGAGTTCTCCCACTGCCTGGGGCTGCCTGACTTCTACGACACTCAGTATGGCGGCCATTTCGGCATGGGTCCCTGGTCGCTGATGGACTACGGCTCGTACAACGACGACACCTATACACCCATCGGCTATTCCGCTTACGAGAAGTGGTTCATGGGCTGGATTGACGACATACCCGAGCCTACACCCGGCACCACGGTTACGATGCCTGTGTTCAACCAGAAGAATGCCGCCACGGATGTGGCCTACCGGCTGGTGAACCCCTCGAACGACAACGAGTATTATGTTCTCGAAAACCGCGCCCGCCAGGGGTGGGATTCAGCCATCGAGGCCGAGGGGCTGATGATCTACCACGTCACATATGACGCGTACCGCTGGTATAGTAACACGGTGAACGACGATTCGCCCGAGTGCATGGCCATCGTGGCCGCCGACAACCAGCGAACCGACAAGTCCGCCGCCGGTGACCTTTTCCCCTACCGAACGGTGGATTCCTTTACCGCCACCTCGCGCCCGGCGGCGACTTTGAACACCGGGGCCAAGACCCTCGACAAGCCGGTGACCGACATACGGCGCAACGATAACGGCGAGGTGACTTTCCGCTATATGGCCGCCGCGCTTCCCCCTCTCGACACTCCCGACTTCGGTGAGAACCTGCCCGCTGCCGGTGACCTGGCCGCCACTCCTGACGGCTTCACCGCCATATGGCCGGCGGTAGCGTCGGAGTTTGACATCACATACACCATCGACATCCGGCCACACAGCTTCTCTACCTCCGCGCTCGTGCTTGACGAGGACTGTACCGACGGCGAGACATCCTGGGCTACCGACGGGTATGTGGCCGCCGACGGCAACGTTGTGCGCCTCGGATCAAGCAACCGCACCGGCTCGATGACCTCCCCGGGCTTCGAGGTCGCTTCCGGCGAGGGGGTGACGATTTTCGCGAGCGCGGCGTATTACAACAACGACGGCTCATCGTTGCAGTTCGACATTCTTGACGCTGCCGGAAAGACCATCGCGACCAGCACGGTTCCCCTGGATGCCGATTACGCCACCTATGCGGTCAAATTCCCCGATGTGGCCGACGGTACCCGCAAGGTGCGTTTGCAGTCAACAGCCAAGAAGAAGCGCGTGATGCTCGAATGGGTAAAGGTCTACGACGGCGATGCCGACGAGCCGGATGCCGTAGCGCCCTCTCGTGTTTCCGGGGACAAACCCGTTAATCCCGCTACCGAGACCCGCACGATCGCCGGCTTAACCGGCACCGAATACCGCGTTGACGGCCTGACGCCCGGCGGGGTTTACGACTGGAAGGTAAAGGCCTGCGCCGTCAATCCCGACGATGCCGCCGACTCCCCGTGGTCAAAGGTTGTGACAGTCGAACTCCCGGTGGCCTCCGCGATTGATTCAGTCGAGGGCGCTGACCCTGCCTCTCCCGCCGAATACTACGATCTGGCAGGCCGCCGCTTGACAGCCCCCGCTATCTCCGGCTTCTACATCGAGCGCCGCGGCACCTCCGCCGCCAAGCGCCTCGCCCGCTGAGCGCTCCTCATTCTTGATATTTCCCGATAAATAAAACTGCTTTACCCCCCGTCTGGTTTCCGCCGGGCGGGGGGTAAAGCAACGTATAGCAGATTATTTGAGGGAGGAGAGGATGCGGCGGAGGTAGAGGGGCGATTCGGGGCCGAGGTTGAAGAGGAGGTCGAGTGCCGAGAGGTTGGGGTGGTAGCCGAAGCGGTCGGCGCGCACCTGGTAGTAGGGGGTGGCGGCGATGGTTGCTTCAAGGCGGGTTATTAAGGGGGCGTTGGCAGCTTCCCGCAGGCTGCCGTTGGCCGGTTCTTCGGCGTGGGTTACCTCGGTCTCGATACCGAGGAGGGGGCGGAGGGTCTCGTCGATGCGGCGGTCGAGGGTGGCGATGGTTTCCGCGGCTTCGCCCGGGGGCACCGTTACTTCCGGGATGAGAGGGAGGACTGCGTCGGCGTAGTATTCGAAGAAGGGGGTGCGTCCGTAGGCCGATTCGAGGGTGACGCGGTGGATGTGCCACCATCGGCCGTGGGCGCTCAGTGGCACGTCGGCCCAGCGGGCCATACGCAGGCCGTGGGGCTTGCCGACGGCGGCGGTAAGGCTCACCGGGCCGTGGGTGTCGGCAATGTCGCAGCGGTGGACGGCCTTCTGCCGCTTGTCGTAGAGCGTGCCGAGCGCAATGGTCGCTTCGGGATAGGCGGCCATCAGCGCGTAATAGGCGATTGATCCGAAATAACGCGGCGGGAGCGTCACGCTCCCGCCGTATATCGCGAGGTGGTTCATTTTCTTGCCTGCGGGTGTTTTTGCTCCAAGTTGGGCCGGATTACTGTTTGTCGGGGTTGGCGTCGCGGAACACGCGGTTCCAGCGGATGCCGCCGGAGAGGAGTCCCTTGTCCTTGTCGAAGGAAATCAGCACGCGCCAGGGCGTGCCTACGATGTGGTCTTCCGGCACGAAGCCCCAGTAGCGCGAATCGAGGGAGTTGTCGCGGTTGTCGCCCATCATGAAGTAGTAGTCCATCTTGAAAGTGTAGTAGTCCCGCGGCTGGCCGTCGATGTAGAGCCTGCCGTCGCGGAATTCGGCGGTGGGGTTGTCCTCGTATACTCGGATGCATCGGCCGTAGATGTCCCAGGCGGCCTGGTCCATTTTCAGCGCGGTTCCTTTCTTTGGAATCCAAAGGCCGTTTTCGCCTCCGTAGTCGGCGCGGGTCCAGTCGGCGGAGATGGCCTGGGGGAAGAGGCTGAGAATGGTCTCGGGCTGCGGCTCGTCGAGCATCAGCTTGGCGAAGCGGCCCGACTGCTCCATCTCTTTCACCATCGTGGCGGTCAGCGGGGAGATGTAGATGCGTGGCACGGAACCGTCGGCGTTGATTTTAAAGCCGAGCGAGGCGATGCCCGGTATGTCGGCGGGGGTGACCTCGATCGGGTGGCGGTCGTCGACGGCGATGCCGAGGGCTTCAAATTCATCCTCGGTCAGCGGCGCTCCGTTCACCTGGTAGAAGTAGTTGAACTGCGCGTCGGTGGGTGTCGGCATCGCCTCGCCGTCGATGTGGATTATGCCGTTGTCGATGCGTATGCGCTGGCCGGGAAGTCCCACACAGCGCTTGACGTAGTTCTCGCGGCGGTCGACGGGGCGGTAGATCTGCTTGCCGAACGTGGCCTTGTCGCCGAGCACGCGGTCGCGGCCGTGCATGCCGACCAGCGAGTAATAGTCGGGGTTGGTGACTTTCGACATGACGGTGTCGCCGGCAGGGAAGTTAAACACCACTATGTCGCCCCACTCGACGCCGCGCTGCCCTTTGAGGCGCTTGTAGCCTACCGACGGGTGGTCGAGGTAGCTTTTACCGAGACCGAAAGGCATCTCGTTGTGGACCAGCGGGAAATACACCGGGGTCATCGGCACGCGGGGGCCGTAGACGGTTTTGTTGACGAAGAGGTAGTCGCCGGTGAGCAATGTCTTTTCAAGGGAGGAGGAGGGTATCTGATAGTTCTGCCCCAGGAAGGCGAACACGAAGTAGACGAGCACCAGGGCGTAGACGATGGCGTCGACCCACGACATTATCCCTTTGACGGTCTTGTTCTTCGACTTCTTCCACCAGGTGAACGGGATGTAGCCGGTGATGTAGATGTCGAAGAGGAGTATCCCTCCGAGCAGGAGCCACCAGTTGCCCATCCAGGCCACCCACAGCACATACAGGAGCATTACCAGGGCGAAACGTACCCAGCGGGTGGGGCGGTTCTCGCTGACGCGGCGTTTGAAGTCGTCTTTATTGAAAGTCATTTTCGGTTTGTGTTTTCAGAAGGTTGGCGCTCAGGGAATCATATCCGGCATTGAGAAGAGGCCGGGGCGGCGTTCGGCCGCGAGCCATTCGGCGGCTATGACCGCTCCGAGGGCGAAGCCGTCGCGCGACTTGGCGCGGTGGGTTATGGAGATTTCATCGACGGGGCTTTCCCAGGTGGCGGTGTGGGTGCCGGGCACCTCTCCGCGGCGGGTGTGGCTCACAATCAGTTTGCCTGGGAGGTCGCGGGGGTCTTCGGTCCAGCCGTCGAGCGAGGGGGTTTCGGCCATGATATTCTCTGCGAGGGTGATGGCGGTGCCTGAGGGGTGGTCGAGCTTGTGGACGTGGTGTGTCTCTTCCACCGAGGGGGCGTATTCGGGATAACCGCTCATGAGTGCGGCGGCCTGGCGGCACACGCGGTTGAAGAGGAACACGCCGATCGAGAAGTTCGAGGTCCAGAACATCGAGGCCCCCGTCTCGCTTACGAGGCGCTCCACCTCGGGTCGGGCGGCGGTCCAGCCCGTAGTGCCGGAGACGAGCGGCTTGCCGGTGGGCAGGATGCGGCGGTAGTTCTCAACAGCCGCGTCGGGGCGCGTGAACTCGATTACCGCGTCAGCCACGAGATATTCCGGGGAGGAGTATTTCGCTTCCTCGCCAGCGTCGATACGGCAGGTTATTTCGTGGCCGCGCGCTATGGCCGCGCGCTCGATTGCGCGCCCCATCTTGCCGTAGCCAACAAGCGCTATCTTCATTTCTTCGGTAATTTGCCGCCGTTCTCCCCGCCGCGTCGCAACTCCTTGCGGATTGTGGAGGGAATGGCTATTGTTGTGAAAATGAGCAGCGCGCCTCCGGCGAGGGTGAACGCGAAGGAGTCGCGGGTGGTCTGCCCGCTGTAAAACAGGAAAAAGGCGGCCACGCAGAAGAAGATCGCGCTCCAGCTTTCTATGCGGTAGAGGCGCTTCACGCGGGGATGCTTTCCGGTGTAGGGGGTGAAGAACTTCGCGGCGAGGAAGCAGAGCGCCCCTCCGGCGAAGACGTATTTCCACCAGCCGAGCGCCCCGTGGAAGAATCGGAAGTCGAGCAGAGGGAGCAGCACCCCGGCCAGTATGCCCAGGAGGCCCGCGGTGGAGAGGACTACGGCCCAGGTGGCTGGCTGCCGTCCTTGCAGTTCTTCGAGTGAGTAGGTTTTATGTTCAGCCATAAATGTGATGTTGTTATTCAAAGACGTAGACATCCTCGCCGGGGCGCTGCATGTGGTAGTGCTCGCGCACCACGCGCTCGAGCTCGGCGGGATCCGAGGCGAGGTTCTGGTTGAGCCGCCGGTAATAGGCCATGGTGTCGTTGTTCTCCTTGATCTCGGCCTTCAGGGCGTCGATCTGCTCCTGGTATTCCATCGACTTGAAATAGGAGTTCTCGTTGAAGAAGGCTATGAATACGACGTAGGCCACCACTAACAGGAGCGGGAGGCTCACATATCGGCGGATCCATCGGAAACTGTCGTTGAGAAATGCGTTCATCTGTAAGTCGCGGGAGGTGAGAGATTGGTTGTTGCGCGAAGATACGCGATTTTCGGCATACTGCGGGTGTCTGCCGGTTGAAATTACTGCGGGTGCTTGCGGTAGTATTCCTCCAGGAGGTTGCGGATGTTGAAGTAGTAGGTGCCGGTTTCCTTGCCCCCCTGCTTCTCCACGTCGATGCGGTCGAAATACGGCTCCTGGTACTGCTGGTCCTTGGCCACGGCGTTCTGGAAGTTGATGATGTTGTACTCGTGGCGGGGGGAGATGACGTACCAGGCGTTGTCGGGGTCGGCTCCTGTGCCGGAGCTGACGATGGCCTGGAGGATGTGGTTGAGGCGGTACTGCCATATGTTTGCCCTGTTGGTCTTGCCGCGCTCGCGGAGGGCGTAGATCAGGAAGTTCATCTGCGATAGGTCGAAGGGGGTGTCTTTCAGCGCTTCCTGGGCGTAGTGGATCATGGAGTCAAGTTCGGCGCGGGTGTGCTTGTTCTTGAAGTAGAGGCTTTCGTTCTTTGTGGAGTACTCCGAGTGGCGGTAGGGGTCGAAATCCTCCTGGAAGAGGTAGCCGTAGTAGAGGTGGCGGTAGTCCTGGAGGTTCATGACGGTCTCGTTCTGCTCGTATCGGGCCATCAGTTTGGGATAGTAGTAGGGTGATTTCGGGTCGGCGACCTCGGCCCGTATCTTGTCTAGGTCGGGAGTCTCGACCGTTATTTTTTTGTCGTTTTTCGCGGGGGCGCCCTTGGCGGCCAGGGTGACGGCGAGGGCCAGGAGCGCCGCTATGATGTATATTATTTTTTTCATACAGTAAAAACGTCAAACCAAGAGCAGAGGGCTGCCCTTGGTCTGACAAATTTACTGAAAATCTCTTAAAACGCCGCGTCGCCTTAGCGTTTATTAGCTTTTTTTAGGGATGGTTTCCGGGTTTAAATGACGCCCTGCTGCATCATGGCGTTGGCCACCTTCATGAAGCCGGCGATGTTGGCGCCCTTCATGTAGTTGAGGTAGCCGTCCGGCTGCTGGCCGTAGCGCACGCACTGCTCGTGGATGGAGGCCATGATCTGGTGCAGCTTCGCGTCGACCTCCTCGGCCGACCATTGCAGGTGCTCGGCATCCTGGGTCATCTCCAGGCCGGAGCATGCCACGCCGCCGGCGTTCACCGCCTTGCCGGGAGCGTAGACGGTCTTGGTCTCGATGAAGTGGTCGATGGCCTCGGGGGTGCAGCCCATGTTCGACACTTCGGCCACGAGTTCGACGCCGTTGTCGACGAGCATCTTCGCGTCGTCGCCGTTAAGTTCGTTCTGGGTGGCGCAGGGGAGGGCGATGTCGACCTTCTGCTCCCAGGGCTTGCGGCCGGGGAAGAACTGCGATCCGGGGAACTTCTCGGCGTAGGGTGCCACGATGTCGTTGCCGGAGGCGCGGAGCTCGAGCATGTAGTTGATCTTCTCGTCGTCGAGGCCGGCGGGGTCGAGGATGTAGCCGTCGGGGCCGGAGATGGTCACCACCTTGGCGCCGAGCTGGGTTGCCTTCATGGCAGCGCCCCATGCCACGTTGCCGAAGCCGGAGATTGCCACGGTCTTGCCCTTGATGTCCTTGTTCATGCGGCGCAGCATGTTCTCCACGAAGTAGAGGGCGCCGAAGCCGGTGGCCTCGGGGCGCAGGCGCGAGCCGCCGAAGTCGAAGCCCTTGCCGGTGAAGGTGCCGGTGTGCTCGTCGACGAGCTTCTTGTACATGCCGTACATGTAGCCCACCTCGCGGCCGCCGACGCCGATGTCGCCCGCGGGCACGTCGCGGTCGGGGCCGAGGTTCTTCCACAGGCACATTATGAAGGCCTGGCAGAAGCGCATGATCTCGCGGTCGCTCTTGCCGCGGGG
This sequence comes from uncultured Muribaculaceae bacterium, assembly GCA_910579105.1. GTDB lineage: Bacteria > Bacteroidota > Bacteroidia > Bacteroidales > Muribaculaceae > UBA7173. Next base: position 16,675 of record CAJTRT010000001.1, read on the forward strand.
CGAGAAGTCGGAACCACCCTTGCCGCCACCCATCGGGAGCGTGGTCAGGGCGTTCTTGAAAGTCTGCTCGAAGCCGAGGAATTTCAGGATGGAGAGGTTCACGGAAGCGTGGAAGCGGATGCCGCCTTTGTACGGGCCGATGGCGTTGTTGAACTGCACGCGGTAGCCGATGTTGTTCTGCACCTCGCCGTTGTCGTCGATCCAGGTCACGCGGAAAGTGACGATGCGGTCAGGCTCGACCATGCGCTCGATGATGCGGTTCTTCTCGAATTCGGGGTGCTCGTTGTAGACGTCGGCTACTGAGAGAAGCACCTCGCGCACTGCCTGCAGGTATTCCTTTTCGCCCGGATGCTTGGCTTCCAGGCCGTTCATGATACTGTTTATATCCATAGCTGAATTGGATTAGGTTAACAATATGCTTTTCCGTGGGGCGATTCCGGGCAGATTTCAGCCGGATTCTCCTCGTGCCGCAAATATACAGCGAAAAAACGATACCTGCGCCAAAAAATCGCAATTTTTTGCCCCGCCGCCGTATGTTGTTGAGCATATATTCCGCCATAGAGCGTTCCGGGAGCGTCAGGCTCTCGTCTGCCGCCCACCGATTACGCATCTGCTGCCTGTCGCTATAAAGATATTATATGGTTAATATTTTTTAACACAATCCTGCTTGTGGATGTTTTGAATTGTGAAATTTTGTTTGTAAATTGCGACACGGCGACCAATCACCGCGACATCTACCCAAATCTTATGCTTATGAAAGCTGTTATGCGAATGAGACTGTTTGTGGCGGCAATCCGTGTTGGTCTGTGCTGTTTCCTGCTATGCTTGCTGACCGGGGCAGGAACTCCAATTACCTGGAATTACACTCTTGATGACGCATTGGAAATGGCAAAAAGTAATTTTCAAGGTCAGGACGTGGATTACTATCTTGTAGAACAAGATGTATTGCCGGAAATGTGGGTTTTGTTCGTAGACGCACAACCCAACCTCGGATGGGAGCATGAGTGCTATTTATTCTTTGTTCATAAGGAAGCTCGTACCTACCCATACAAACCCATTAAGGAACTTTACTCAATCCCTCCCGAAGAGAGCCTTATCCCCTTAGTGGTGAAAGAACGAAATAAGATTCAGCCCTTAATTAAACCCGGCAAGAGTCTGAACACGCCCTCACGTTATGTGAATGAGGTGGCGGATCGCGTGTGGGCTGTTATAATAAGTGGCGGCATAGATAAAAATGCGAATTATCCTCGTTATTGGAATGACTGCTCGTCAATTTACCAAGTGCTTACTGGATTTTACGGAATACATAAGTCTCATATATCCGTTATAATGTCGGATGGGAAAAATCCAGCCAAGGATATGATAGACCCTGAAAGTGAGGATTCCAACAATCGAAAATACATATCGTCTCCGCTTGATTTAGATGGAGACGGGGAGAGTGACATAGAATATTCTGCTACAAGGGCTAACATAAGCAATGTTCTAAAAGAATTGGAAAGAAAAGTCAGACGTGACGACCATGTGTTTGTTTATGTGGCGGATCATGGTGGTAGAGTGAATGATTCCAATGATGTTTCGTATGTATGTTTATGGGGGATGGATGAAAATGGCGCATCTCATAAATTATATGACTATGAGTTTGCGGAATGGATTCAACCCTTGTTGGATAAACAGGCTATTGTTAATGTTGTCCTTGGACAGTGTTATTCAGGCGGATTTGTTGATGACTTAAAGAAATATGGGTGTGTGGTTTCAGCTTCATCAACGGCAAACAATATGTCGTTTGCTACTTGGAACTATTCAATATTCCTGAACAACTGGACCAGGGCCATAAAGGACGAATGGATCGGGATTGTTGATGATGAATCGCGTCCCAAATATGATTATGGCCTTCATGTGACGATGGATGAGGCTTTTGATTTTGCGTTCAAGGAAGAAAATGGTGATATTTTAGATGAAAACCATCCAGTTTATTGCTCAACACCGGAGTGGTTGGGGACGGAACTCGCATTTGATATGCTTCCGCCTGAGATTGATTTGTTCATAAAGGACAATGAAAATGATATGGGTAAAACGCCCAATATAACTACCGAGATATTCTATGACAGCCCTTCCATATGGGTGCGCAACGAAGATGACAACGTTGAAGAGCATGAAAATCCCGTCTTTGAGGTAGGGCATAGCAAGTGTGTGGTTTACGTTCGTATACATAACCGCGGGCGTAGAAAATATGAGGGAGGTAAGTATCTTCACACGCATTGGGCAAAGGCTTCTTTGAACTTTTCATTGAGGACTTGGAAAGGAGAGGAATGCTATAACGATATTCCCACAGGAGGACGATTCGGTTGTGTGGAGATTCCTCCCATTGAAGCTGGCGGGAGCGTTGTTGTCGCTGTCGAATGGGATATGACGCAACTCCTGTTAGGACAATTCTCCGGCAATAATGAAAACCATCACTATTGCCTGTTAGCGACTATTAAGGATGTGCCTGCTGAGGCCGGTTTTGCCGAGGGCGGAACCTATATGGATGTGCAGGGGCTGAAAACCCAGGCGCAGAAGAATTTGACTATAATTTATCGTAATGAGCTGGCCAATGCAAAAAACGTATATGTCAGAAACGCGTTAGATTCTCCGAAAAAATACACCTTTGAATTAAGGCCGCGCACTACCAGTGATGAGGCAATTTATTCGATGGCTGATATTGAGATGGAACTAAGCCAGCCTGTTTATAACGCGTGGGTGAAAGGTGGAACAAAGTCGGTCGGGGTCACTCATAATGCCTCGAGGCCGAGGACTGTGCAGTTTACTTCTCCGTCGAGCCGGATTGAGGCTGTCAGTCTGACCGCGAACCAGTTCGAAGAAGTGGCATTGAAGTTCAATTTCAAATCGGCACCCATTCGATACAAACGCTATACCTTGGACTTGATACAGAGGGATGAGATGGGCCAAATCGTGGGAGGCGAGGCTTTCATCGTGGAATCTCCGTCGCGCTTGATTTCACCGATAGATGTAGGAATCATCCCTCGCGCAGGCAACCAATTCGATTTGACGGTGAACACGCCTGGGGTGCGGAGTGTGGCTTGGCGCGACAGCCGGGGAACGATGATAAGTGACGAAGACACCGTGACTGTCTCTCCGACTTTGGCGGAGAATGTTTACACGATAACCGCCATGACCGAAGACGGGGAACTCGCCTCAGAGGAGGTGTCGCTACAAGCTCGAATGGGAATAGAATCGCTTTCGCCATCCTCTGCTGTTGGCGACCGAATGACAGTTACCTTGCGGACGGAACCGGTTGAGGGCGACAAATTGCTGATCGCGGATGTCAATGACGCGGACTGCCTTAGAGAAATACAACTGGATGCCGGAGTAAAGTTGAAAGTTGTTGACACTTCCACTTTGAGGGCGGGACTTTATGCCATAAGCTATGGTTCGGCTGGTAACGTTGTCGATTCAAAAAAATTCACTAAAAGGTAAACACAAAGTCAACTCCGATAAGCAATAATGGCAATAATCGGCATAGACAAAAATCAGAAATTATGATGAGATATCTGCTAATTAGTTTATTCTTCTTGTGCGCAGAGCTATGTGGCTCAGCTGCGGAAAAAAATGTCGTGGTCGAGACACGGGCGGCCGGGGAGCTGGAGGCGCTCCTGGGCGACAGGCTGCTGACGGTCGAGGAGCTGACAGTCCGCGGCCCGGTCAACGAGGCCGACTTCCAGGCTATGGGGAAATCGTCCTTACTCGGCAATTTACGGAATTTAAATCTGAAAAATGCTGAGATAGAAGGATGTCGGATTCCTGAATATGCGTTTTTTTGTGAGGATTATGGTACCTTGATACTTTCATCCCATATCAGGCTGCGAGAAATTATCTTGCCTGATGACGTAGTGGAGATAGGAAAATACGCATTTGACGAGATGCTATGGTTGGAAAGAGTCAATTTCCCTAAATCGCTTAGGAAGATTGGAGAGTATGCTTTTTCATCTTGTAGAAGTTTGGGAATTGAGCCGCTTGTCTTTAATGAGGGACTTGAAGAAATAGGCGATTATTCGTTTGAACGATGCGGCAGTTTGTCGGGAATAGTATTACCCTCAACCTTAAAGAAGATAGGTCAATCCTCATTCGAGTACTCGGGCTTGGAATTTGTTTCGTTCCAAGACGGTATTACGGAAATTGGCCCATATGCTTTTAATAGCTGTAATCGCTTGAAATCTGCCGTTTTGCCGAACTCGTTGCGATTGCTCGGTGACGGTTTGTTTTTTGAATGTAAGAATCTTGAAAGAATCGTGTTCCCCAAGGGGTTCACGAAAATACCAGCTTCTGTCGCTTATGGCTGCTTGTCGCTTTGTGACATTGGATTACCCTCAACTGTGGAAGAAATTGAGCAAAATGCTTTCGCCTGTTGCTCCTTGTTAGAAAACGTGGTATTGCCTGAATTGCTGACGACCATCGGTTACAGTGCTTTTCAGATGAATTGCAGGATGAAAGAGTTGGTGATTCCTCGTTCAGTTTTAGAGATCGGATCTAATTGCTTTAAGGATTTGACAAGTCTGAAATTTATTAAATGTATGGCAACTACGCCTCCCGATTACGCGGGCATTTCAACTCCCTTTGGCGATATTGATGATATATATCCCGAAGAGGCTACCCCGCGGGACATACCGGTGTATGTGCCAAGGGGGAGCGCCGCGGCTTACCGGGGGGCTCCGGGGTGGGACTATTTCACGAACTTCGTGGAAGTTGACGAGTTTCCGGAGGCCGGGGTCGGGGAGGCCGGGGTCGGGGAGGCAGAACCCGCAATCAAGGCTGAGGCCGGGCGCATAGTGTTCGCCGGGGGCTGCGGGAGTGGGGCGGCGGACTACGCAGTGTACTCGCTCGACGGGCGGCTCGTGGCGGCCGGTCGCGCGGATTCCGCCGGAGCCTCGGTTGATGTGCCGTCGGGGCTTTACCTGGCGCGTCGCGGCGGCAGCGTCGCCAAGGTCGCGGTGCCGTGAGGTAGCTAAAAGGACATATGCTATCAGTTATGTTCCGGCTGCTGCCGTTGTAGATAACAAGAAGTTCACCAAGTAAGAGTGTTAATTGATTTGCCAGTGACGTTTCATCAAGGGTGAATATGAGCAAGTATAAGATTTGATAATTATGAGATATTTGTTGGTTATATTATTATCGGTGCTTTGTGCCGCGCAGCATTATGCTACGGCTGGTAGACGTATGGAGGTAGAGACGCGGGTTGCTGGGGAGCTGGAGGCGCTCCTGGGCGACAGGCTGATGACGGTCGAGGAGCTGACGATCCGCGGCCCCGTCAACTATGACGACTTCAAAACGATGAAGCGAATCTCAATCAGCGGACGGCTCAAAGACCTCAACCTTACCGAGGCAACGGTCGAAGGGAAAAAGATTCCGGACTATGCTTTTGCGAGTGATAATGAGGCAAGTATAGTATGCCCGGCGATGCTTCGCCGCGTGGTGCTGCCGAACGACGTGGAGGAGGTGGGAACCATGACATTCTATGGCGCATCACTTTTGGAGGAAGTAATACTCCCTAAGTCGCTGAAACGTATTGGCAATTCCTCGTTCAAAAAATGCTCTAACCTGACGCTCCCGGCAGACGGAATACCGGAGGGAGTGACTGAAATAGGTGACAGCGCGTTCTTCCAGTGTGGCAGACTGAACGAACTTAGGTTTCCCCTCTCATTAAAGAAAATCGGACAAAGCGCTTTCGAGAAAAGCGGGCTTAAATTGGTCGGCTTCCCGGTAGGGAGCGAAGCTGAGATTAGAGACCGCGCTTTTATGTCTTGCCACCGTCTGCGTGAAGTGGACTTGCCAAGCTCAGTCACAATAGTTTATCCTGAGGCTTTTTATGATGACCACAACCTTGACTCGCCTATGTCTTTCAGTGGAGCCTCTTATGTGGCATTCAAAAATCTATCACTGAAAGCGGTAAAAATTGTTGAATCGGCAACTTCTGTCGGGCCTTGGGCTTTCAGTCTGTGCAGAAGCCTGGAATCGGTGGACCTGCATGAAGGTATCGAAACAATCTATGCCTCCGCCTTCCAGGACTGTCGCAGGGTTGACAATCTCATATTGCCATCATCCTTAAAAGAAGTATGGTATAACAGCCTTAGCTTCCCCGGCCTTAAACGCCTCTATTGCAAGGCCGCGGTACCCCCTGAATTTATCTCCGGCCTCCCTGACGCTTTACCTTTTACCGGCCTCGGTCCGCTTAGGGAACTTGATACGCCGAAAGACATACCCGTATATGTGCCGGTAGGAAGCGCCGAGCTTTACCGTAACGCTCCTGGATGGGACTATTTCACCAACTACTTCGAAACGAGCGAGTTCCCGGAGAACACTTCCGGCTTAGACCGCGCGGAAGTCATAGGTCACAGGTATGTGATAACAAATAAAGCGGGAGAACTGGCCGACATGCCCGTCGACGATTTGCGTCGTATGAAGTCTATGAAAATCGACGGGCCGGTCAACGCTTCTGATTTTGAAGCGTTACGCGACGCCTCTTTCTTCGGCAGGCTGGAGGAACTGGACCTCTCCGGCGCCGACATCGAGGGACGAAAGATACCTGACAAAGCCTTTTACCACCCAAAATCGAATATCGGCGCTTACTGTCCCGTATGGCTGCGGCGCGTTGTTTTGCCTGACAATATCGAAGAAATCGGGGCGTATGCTTTCTGTCGCGCCATGTTCTTATGCGAAATTAATATTCCGAATTCGTTGAAAAGAATAGGAAACTCCGCATTTGCGATTTGCGAGAGCCTGGATTCTCCGATGTCGCTTCCTGAAGGTATCGAGGAAATTTCGGACAATTGTTTTGCCAATTGCGGCAGACTGAACGAAGTAAGGTTGCCTTCGTCCTTAAAAACGATAGGCGAAGGCGCATTCTCCAATTCGGGGTTAAAGGTAATTGATTTGCCTTACGGACTGGCAACAATCAGTAAGGAAGCTTTCTCTGGATGCCGGCTGATAAAGGTCGATATACCCGGTTCCGTAACTGAACTGGCCGAAAGCGCTTTCGCTTCTAACACCAGCCTTGAAATAATTCGATTGCCAGATGGACTGAAATCAATTCCCAACAAGTTGGCATCGGGATGTATATCGCTTAAAGAGATAGCAATCCCCGCGTCGGTGGAAACAATCTCTTACGCTTCATTCGGTTATTGCGGTTCGCTTGAAACGGTCAATCTTCCTGAGCGGCTGGGCAGCTTAGGGCAACGCGCCTTTGGCGGCTGCGCGAGATTGAGGGAATTGATACTTCCCGAACAGTGCCATTCGCTGGATCCGATGTGCATGTCTCGACTTGGCGGAATCGAAAGGATATATGCTAAATCTCCCACACCTCCACTGTGCCATTTCAGCAACGTCAGGGGAACCGACGTCAGCCCGTTTGAGACTATCAGCAGTCCGCCGGAATCCCAGATAATCAGCACGGACGTTGACACCCCGCGGGATATACCGGTGTATGTGCCCAGGGGGAGCGCGGAGGCTTACCGGGCAGCTCCGGGGTGGAACTATTTCACGAACTTCATAGAGGTGGACGAGTTTCCGGAAGCCTCGGTCGGAGAGGTTGGGGCGACGGAGGCCGAACCTGCTATCAAGGTCGAGGCCGGGCGGATAGTGTTCGCCGGAGGTGGCGGGAGCGGGGCGGCGGATTACGCCGTGTACTCGCCCGACGGGCGGCTTGTGGCGGCCGGTCGCACGGATTCCGCCGGAGCCTCGGTTGATGTGCCGTCGGGGCTTTACCTGGCGCGTCGCGGCGGCAGCGTCGCCAAGGTCGCGGTGCCGTAAGGGTCGGCAAAAGAGTATAGGATGGGCTTTGTATGGACGCGGCGTGCCGTGTAAAAGGTCGCTGTTAATCGGCGGAATTGTCGGGCAGGTTTTACGCGGCACGCCGCGTCCCTACACATTGATTCAGATTATGGTGGCATTTCGATAAAGAACTCCGCAGCAAGAAATCAAACGTCTTGCGGCGGAGTGCTTTATTGGCGGAGAGCTTTATTATGGATTGTTCGGCCTTGGGCAGGCGGATTTATTTGGCGGCGAGTACTTCGATCTCGACGAGGACCTGCTTGGGTAGCTCGCGGACGGCCACGGCGCTGCGGGCGGGGAAGGGGGCGGTGAAGGCTTCGGCGTAGACGGCGTTCATGGCGGCGAAGTCGGCCATGTCGGCGAGGTAGACGGTTGTCTTCACCACGTTGGCCATGGTCAGGCCGGCGGCCTCGAGGATGGCCTTGACGTTGGCGAGGCTCTGGCGGGTCTGCTCTGTGATGCCCGCGGGAATCTCGCCGGTGGCGGGGTTGATGGAAATCTGGCCGGAGGCGAATACGAACGGGCCGCAGTCGATGGCCTGGCTGTAAGGGCCGATCGCGCCGGGGGCGTTTGTTGTGGCGATCTGGGTTTTCATGATTTCTTTTTGCTTTTAGAGGTTAAAGAGTTGATGTTTATGTCCTTGATGAGTGTTTTGTCGGCGGTTGCGACCATCGCTCCCTCCGACCGGCCGACCGCGCCTACGAGCTGGGCGAAGCGGCTGTCGAAGTCTGGCACGAAGTCGTCGGAGCCGTGGGCGCGTATGGCGCGTATGGCGTCGCCGAGGGTCAGCCCGGAGGGGTCGGCGGCCGGGGCGATGGCAGTAAGGTCGTCGCCGGGATGCTCCACCACGCGTTGCAGCAGTCCGCATCCGACGAGCTTCTTGGCGGCGGTGTTGACAAGCGTTATGGGTATTCCGTATATCTTGGATATTTCAAGTTCGTCGAGTGGCGTTTCGCCGCGGGTGAAGCGGCTGACGGAGATTGTCAGCACGGCGAGGTCGATTTCCGCGCGGTATTCGTCGGATATGCGTTCGGTCTCGTTGGAGAAGGCGAACTGCACGATGTTCTGCGACGCGTAGCAGAGCACCGCTCCCGAGAGGGTTATGAGCCACACCAGTTGCAGCCATATCAGCAGCAGCGGCAGGAAGGCGAAGGAGCCGTAGATGGCGTTGTAGCGCATGACATAGACCTGGCCGCTGACGAAGAGCCATTGCAGGACGAGGAAACCCGTGCCGGCGAGCATGCCGGCGAGCAGGGCGTTTTTGAATTTTACCTTGGCGTTGGGGATCAGCATGTAGGTCCCGGCGAAGAAGAGCCATACCAGCACGAGCGAGGCGGCGTCGAGCAGGGTGCTGATCATCGGCGAGAGGAAGCGCAGCGGGTTGGCGTTCTGCAACGTCGTCGACATGAACACGGTGATGCCGCTGGCGCATATCATAAGCACGGGGAGGATGAGGAAGATGGCGGTGTAGTCGGTGATCTTGCGCCACAGCGAGCGGCCCCGCGCTATGCCCCATATGCGGTTGAAGGAGTCCTCGACCGACCCAAGGAGGGAGATGAGGGTCCAGAGGAGGAACACGATGCCGATGCCGACGAAGAGCCCCTCGGAGGTGGTGGCCAGGTAGGAGTCGACGAAGCTCAGGGCGGTCTCGAGCGCCTTCTGCTGGGCGGGGAGCGACGCCATCAGCTGCGACTGCACGAGGTTCTGGAAGCCGAATCCGCGGGCTATGGCGAACAGGAGCGCCAGGGCCGGGACGATGGCCAGCAACGTCTGATAGGTGAGCGCGGCGGCGCGGATCTGCAAGTCGCTGTTGAAGAAAGAGCGAACGGACAGGTTGACGGTTTTCAGGAGGTTGACCTTCCAGCCGGAACGCGTGTCGCTCCACACGCCGGCCGACGCGTAGTCGTAAATCGCCTTGACCTTCTCTGTCAGGGACGGTTTGCGGGGCGTTTGCCCGGTGGTGCTGGCGGGTTCTTTCATAGCGACGCGTTTGTATTAGGTGAAGTGTGCCGGGTGGATGCCGTCTCAGCGCAGGCGGTCGGCGGCGCGGAGCAGCTTCTCGTCGTGGCGTATTCCGCGGTATGCCATGGTGGCGAAAAGGAGGGCGCCGATGAGCAGCAGCACTGAGCCGCCGATCTCTATCCGTGTGGCCTCGTCGCGGCCTTGGAAGGCGATGGTGACTGTCACGACGGCCACCACGCATATTAGCAGCATCGACAGCAGGGTGACGGTCTTCTGCCGCTTGGTGTTCTTGTAGAGGAAGATGGCGATAAACAGCAGGAGCGCCACCAGGCCGTTGACAACCGCGAGCACGGGGAAGTCGGCCATGGTCAGGTTGGCCACGGCAAGTTCCGCGGATGGGTCGGAAACCACGGCCACGGGCACGAAGCAGAAGATTGTCACGAGGATGGCGGCGAAGAGCAGCCATACCGACTGCCAGCGTTGTATTACCATTGTAGTTTCAGGTTTTAGGTTTTTTAATCGGGATAACTATCAGGTTATAGAAATCCCGCTACGGGTTATGCCTGCAAATTTAACGAAATTTTCCGGGGCGCGGTTCAATCCGCTGCGGAAACGTGGGAGGTCAGCCAAGCTCGTAGAGGATTGAGTCGATGATCAGCGGGAGAAGCTTCGGGTCTACCCCGATTCGCAGGAGCGCCGTGGTGTCGCTCCGCATGTCGGCAATGAACGCCTCGACGGCCTCCTGGGCGGCCGCGCTGTCGCCCGACGTGCCGGGCTTCGCGGGGTCTCGGCGGGCGGTGATGTTGAGCTTGTAGAAGTTCATCGCCTCGCGGAAGCGGCGCTCGGCGAGCGACAGGTGGCCGAGGTTGAGGTAGTCGGCGGGCAGTGGGTCGCGGCTGGCTATGAGCCGCTCGTAGTATTTGCGGCTCTGCTCCAGCTCGCACCGCATGAGCAGTCCCCAGGCCAGCGGGCGGAGCGCCTTGCCTGATTCAGGGTCGAGGTAGTCGGCCTTGAAGAGGGCGCGCACGGCCTCGTCGTATTCCTCGAGCTGCAGATGGCAGTGGCCGCGGAGCAGGGCGTTGGCTGCCTTGTCAGGCTCGAGCGCCTCGAGACGGTCGAGCGCTGCCAGTGCCTCGCGGGGCCTTCCGGCGGCGAGGTAGCCGCGGGCCAGGCGGCGGAGGGTCCACGCGCTCCCCGGGTTGAGCATGTCGGCGTGCTCGAACATCCGCAGGGCCTCGTCGGTGTCGCCGAGGCGTTGCAGGGCGTGGCCCATCTTCTGATAGAGGGCGTCGGACGTCTCGCCGGCGCTCTCGAGCACGCGGAAGGCGGCAAGCGCTTCGGCGAAGTACTTGTGGCGGAAGTAGAACTCGCCCACCACGCCGAGGGTAGAGCTGTCGCTGACGTCGGCGGCTATGGCGGGAATCTCCACCAGGCTTACCCCGGCGGCGAAGGGATTGAAGAACTCACCCTTTCGGCGGAAGAGGTTGAAGAAGCGGTAGAGGTTCTGCACCTGCTTGTTTATCATGTTGCGGCGGTCGGCCGAGCCGGCGTTCAGCGCCTCGGCCTGGGCGGCGGCCATCTGGTCGCCGTGCTGTTCGAGCTGACCCATCATCATCGAGGCCTGCTCGCGGGGCATCTGCGCCAGGGAGAGCGCCACGGAGTATTTGTCGCTGTCGTTGAGGAACGGCATCGGCTCGAGGAACCCGGCGAACTTGGCTCCGGGCCCGGCGAATTCCGAGCGGTCGGCGTGGAAGGGGACGAACCAGTTGGCTATGTCGGAGAAGAACGGGTGGCTCTTCATCGACCCGAAGGTGCTCATCATGATGTCGCCACCCTCCATTGTGATCTCGCTGATTTCGCGCATCTTGTCGGCGAGACCCGACTTCTCGAACAGTTCCTCCCACTCGGGGTTCTCCTCGGCGCTTTCGAGGTCGAACTCTTTCAGGGGCGTTTTGCCGAGTTTCTTCTCCAGGTCGGGGCGCAGTCTGAGCATCGTGGGCATCACCTCGTCGCGCATCTTGGCAGTCAGGCGCTCGGTGTCGCGGGTGCGGGCCAGTTCCATATAGGCGGTGTGCAGGTCGCTTTCCCATAAGGGGAGCTCGCGGAGGGCCGCCAGGCGGTTGGCCACCTTGTCGCTAAGCCGGCGCGCGCGCCAGCGGTGCATGACAATGAGCATGGCCACCAGGGCCGCGGCCCCGCGGCGCGAGGCCGGGTTGGCGGCGTAGGCCTCCATTATGAGCTCGAGCTTCGCCGAATCGTAAAATTCGAGCGAGCCGAGCAGGAGCGCGCCTATGAGCAGTTCGCCGAAGTATGACGGGAGCACCGGCGACGACAGCGCCTCGCGCGCGGCCTGCGCGTCGGCCCCGCTCAGGGGATGCGTGACCCACAGCCGCACGAACAGCCGACGCTCCATTGCCTCCAGGACCGAGCGGCGCTCGCGGCGTCCGGCCTCGCCGAGGCTTTGCGAGGCCATGGCCAGGGGTGACGCGTCGCCGGCCGCCCTGGTGTACGATTCGATGAGGGCCGCCGGGGTCTCGTCGGGACGGGTGCGCTCGAATCGGAACGTGCTGTAATACAGCGATGTCTCGTCGAGGACGCGGTTGTCGCGCTCCAGCAGGTCGACCACTTCGAGCACCGTCGCTCCCAGCTCGTCGGCCATGCGGTCGCGTCCAGGGTCGTCGGCTCCGCGGGCGGCGTATTCGAGCATGTAGCGGTAGTTTTCCTCGGCCCTGGCCACGCGGTCGGAAACCTCCCACCGCATCGCTCCCTCCGCCAGGGAACGCGTCAGCGAGAACGCCTCGCGCAGCCGCCTTTCGGCCACCAGCCGCGTGATCCGCTCCTTTATATCGTCGAAAATCTGTTTCTTCATCCGTAAGGTATTTCTAAGACTGCAAATATACGGAGTATATTCGATGAAAAAAATAGCGAATGTCGGGCTTCAGCCCGGTTCGCGTCGGCGTAGCCGATTTTTTAAAGCAAATATAACAAAAATCTTGCCAAACATTTCTTAATATGGATTAATGTCGGGATAAACGCACCGCTTTTTTATTGGGTATTGTGGAAATTTCACTATCTTCGCGCTAATGATGTCCCGGATATTATAACAAGGCGGGAACACAGAAAGATAACTGAATACTGACACAATAACACATCAACCACAATGGCAAAGAAATTCATCTGCACAGTGTGCGGCTACGTTCACGAAGGTGACGAGGCTCCCGAAAAGTGCCCCCTCTGCGGCGCTCCGAAGTCGAAGTTCAAGGAACTGACCCCCGAGGAGGCTTTGCAGTTCGTCACTGAGCACGAGATCGGCATCGCCAAGGGATGCGACGAGGAGATGATCAAGGACCTCAACTCCCACTTTATGGGCGAGTGCACCGAGGTCGGCATGTACCTGGCCATGTCGCGCCAGGCCGACCGCGAGGGCTATCCCGAAATCGCCGAGGCGTTCAAGCGCTACGCGTGGGAGGAGGCCGAGCACGCCTCGAAGTTCGCCGAGCTGCTTGGCGACTGCGTATGGGACACCAAGACCAACCTCTACAAGCGCATGATGGCCGAGGCCGGAGCCAACGCCGACAAGATGCGCATCGCCGCCAACGCCAAGAAGGCCAACCTCGACGCTATCCACGACACCGTTCACGAGATGGCCAAGGACGAGGCGCGCCACGGCCGCGGCTTCGCCGGCCTCTACGCCCGCTACTTCGGCGACAAGTAAGGGTTTGCCTGAATATTAAAAGCGTAAGGCGCTGTGTCATATTATGACACAGCGCCTTTTCGTAGGAGCTTTGTTTTTTCGATTAGTGAGATTGTTTGGCTATGATATATCTTCTTAGAATGGGCGAACATAAATATATCATACTTGCTGAAATAAGTGGGAAATGAGAAAGAATCCAAAGGTAAGCGCCATCGGAATATATAAAACGTCCTTTATAATAGTTGTTAATCAATGAATATGTTTTCTTGAAATTGCGGACATGTATCAATCTGAAGCTGCATGATTTTGCGCTAATGATTCGGTGTCCATAAAGTTTCTGTTTTATTTCATAATTATGGCTGTGCTTTTTATACAGATTATCCATCCTTTTCACAGACTCCATCGCATCGGTTATATTTTTACCGGCTGTCTTGATGCTTGTAGTTGATGAATTGTTGATGACGTAGTGATATGCCATAACTGGGATGTACTTGACTTTTGAAGCTTTTAATATCGCTTCGATTGACCAGTCGCCATCTTCGAATTGCATATTCTCTTGGAAGAACAGATTATTTCCAATTAAGAAGTCTCGCTTATATGCCTGCAAACAAACAGCGTATGTTATTTCGTTCTGAATGAAGAAGTCTGGCCCTGATACGATTTTGCTGTGGTTGCTCTTGTACGGCATTATCTCGTCAACGCCATTCTTGGATTTGAGCATATCATACATCAGAATGTCAAGATCCGGATTCTTTTCAAGTTCGGTTATGATTTTGGAGAGCGTGTTAGGTAGTAAGACATCATCACAGTCAACGAAAAACAGAAATTCACCTCTTGCGTGTCTGATGCCTGTATTTCTTGCGCCACCTTGCCGTCTGTTATAATCGTGATGTATTATTTTTAAATTATTACCCCCCCGATATGGGTATTTGTCAGTTTGTCTGCGTGTTTTGATGAGATGTTATCGGTTGAAGAGTCGTCAATGATGATGATTTCTATTTTTTTTGAGTCGATTCTTTGTGAATAAATTGATTCAATACAGCGGTCGATTGTTTTATATCCGTTGAAGTATGGGATGATTATGGAGTATAACATAGCTGTTGTTTGCAGTATACAAATGAGTTAATCGATTTTTGATTTGTCGGTTATGGATTATGTTGGCGTTTGGAGGCGCGCCATTCGCGGTAGAGCAGCAGGGGGAGGGTGCGGAGGATGTCGAAGCAGCGGCGCAACTGCTTGCGGGGTTCCTGGACGATGCGGTGGACGAATTCGAGGTGGTGGCGCACCATCCACTCGGGGGCGCGCTTCGTTTCCACTCCGCTGAAAAACTTGAACGCCGCGCCCACGGCGATCATCACTCCGCGGCCGAGGTGGGGTTTGAGTTCCGACATGAATATTTCCTGCTTCGGGGCGCCGAGGGCGATCCACACTATGTCGGCCCCGTCTTCCTCGATCATGCGGGCGATCGCGGGGTAGTCGAATTCGCAGACAGGCAGGAAGGGGAGCTCGACGAACCGCATGCCGGCAACGTCGGGGTTCATCTTTTCCAGGTTCGCTTTCAGGCTGTCGAGTGTGGACTGCTGCGCGCCGAGGAAGATCATGCGGTATTGCCGGCTCGAAACGATGTCGCGGAATATCTCGCTGCCGCAGTACTGCTCGCGCCGCTGGCCGTAGATCCATTTGACGTAGAGGGGGACGTAGCTGCTGTCGCAGATGGAGAACATGCCGCCGTTGACCACCCGCAGATACTCCGGGTTGCGGTTGGCGGTGTTGAGAATCACGCCGTCGGCCACGCATATATAGTCGGAACCGGAATGCCGCAGCCGCTCGGCTATGGCCTCACTTACGCCGCGGCGGTCAAACTCGTAGCGTATCTTGAAATATGTGTCCAAGGTTTAGGAAAGATAGGTGAAGATAGGTATATGTGTGATTGATTGGTCTATTTCGTGGGGAGATGAAGCAAGACGAATGTCTGTTTTTTCAATATGGCGAATATGTAGCTGCAAATGAACACTATCGGCACTACTACGAAGAACCATATGCCGAACTGGCCCTGGTCGTCGTAGAAGCGGGTTTTGAAATAGCTGTAAGCGGCCACATCGAACATATAGCTCGCCAGGTACATGTCAAGCGACACCCGCGATATGCTTTGCAGGGCTTTTTTGATCCAGCCCGTGCGAATCTCCGCCTTGTAGACCAGGAGGAACACGGCGGCCGCCAGTGGCATGCCGAGAACGCCGTTGCCTGTGCCGATTAGCTGTATCATCGAATGGTTGCTTATGAACAGTGTGTTGAACACGGGGTTTATCAGGCAGCAGCAGATGATGAACAGCAACAACCGCGGTTTGGCTGCAACCGGCTGATATTCCTTGATGTAGGCTCCGATGAAGAAGAACGCGCAGGGATAGATAACGCTCCAATATCCGGGAACGAGGTGCACGCCGTAGCGGTTGAACAGGTCGGGGAGGGCGCACAATATGTATAGTGTCAGTAGCAGAATGTGCTTATGGCGGCGGGTCGCGATGTTTTTCCACAGTATGTTGAGGAATGGTGTCAGCAGGAAAAGTCCTATCCACATCTCGATATACCATGCGTAGCTTATGGCTGAGAAGTCGGTTATTTTCAGCATCCATTGTATCGGTGAAAGATGCTCGCCGACATAATATTCCCGGAACAATATGGTTATCACTGATATGAAGATGTAGCTGAGCACTACCGCGATCATCCCCCGGTAATACTTCCGGCTGATTTTCTTGTTGAGGTTTAAATACCCGGTCAGAATCAGGAATAACGGCACGTTCGTCTGGAAAAGCGTTCTTCCCATTCCTTGGATGAACATCGACGGCCCCTCGAAAATAGCGTCATGCGCGGGTGTGTTTATGAAGAAGTGCCCGGCGATTACAAACAGGATTGCCAGGCAGCGGGCAATGTCAAGCCCCGCGCTGCGTTGCTTTAAATCGGGGGGGGGTAATCTGTTGGTTCATAGAATGATAGGATTTATGCGAGCGAAAGCAGGAGATTCTTCCACTTTTCCGCGATGACTTCCGTGGAGTATTGGCGGCGGAGTTTGATGCTGGCGGCGGTGCCGAGGCGGGTGGACTCCGAGGGGTTGTTCCAGAGACGCGCGATGGCGGCGGAAAGGGAATCGGTGTCGTTTGGCTTGAAGAGGATGCCTATGGCGTCTGGGCCTTTGCCGATGATTTCGGAGAAGCCGCCGTGGTCGGGGGCAATCATGGCCTTACCATATCCGGCAGCCTCTAAAATTGTCACCGGGAAGCCTTCATACCATCGACTTGCCATGACGAAAAACCTGGCGTTCCTGTAAAAGTCAGAAAGCGCTTGCCCGCTAAGATAGCCTGCAAGGCTAATGTTTTCTGGCAGGTTATCAATCAGCTCCTTGTCGCGGACTGCGCCGGCGAGGCGGAACGGGATGCTTGGGTTGCGGCGTGCGGCCTCGATGATCAAGTCAACCCCTTTCTCGCCGCTGATGCGTCCGCTGAAAGCGACATAGTTTCCCGCTGCCGGGGATGGCTCGCCGGTGGCGTCGATGGAGTTCGGTATCACCACGATTTTCTCCTCCGGGAATCCGGCCTCGATGAGCTTGCGGCGCTGGAAGTCGGTAATGCAGGCGAAGCGGTCAACGCAGTCGAGGTAGTGGCGGCGTAGCCGGGCGACGGCGTTGCGGGCGGCATAGCCGACGGATTTGAGCATGGAGTGCTCACAGTTGTGGCGCACGCAGCCCCATTCGTTCCCTTTTTCGAGGCACAGCTCGCAGGGGCGATTGTCGCGCATGAACAGCCCTGTGGGGCATATCAGGCGGAAGTTGTGGACGGTCATCACGACCGGCACCCCGGCTTTCCGGCACTCGCGGAGCGCCGCCGGGGATATGAATGGATAAAGGTTGTGGACGTTGACGACATCCGGCTTCTCCCGCAGCAGAGCCTTGCGCATGGCCCGCACGCCCCCGGGGCAGCATATGCCCGAGACGAACCCTTTGACCTTGCCCGACAGGCTCTCCCGCACCCCCGCGGTGGTCATTCTGAGCTGGGCCACCTCGTGTCCCATCCCGCCGAGCATCGCCGCCATTTTGTCGACCACGGCCTCCTCCCCGGAGTACTTCCCGTAGTCGTTATGAACCAGCAGGACTTTCATACGAGTTGTTTGATCTTGCCCATGGAGATTTGTCAAGTAAGGAGCTAAGCCCGTTAAATAGGGCTATGCGTATGTGGTCGACAATTGTGCAGAATACGAAAATTCCGATAAAGAAAGCTATCAGCAAGAGGAATGTCCACTCACCGTATTGGTTGATGTTTGTGCAAATCTTTTGATAATGACCGTAAATCATAGGATGCATATGGAACAAGTATACTGCAAATGCTGATGCTGCCACATAGTTGATATATCGGTTATAGCCTATGTTGATTTTTTTGAAAAATAGGAACAGGTAGATAGAAGACAACAGCACGAGTGGGTTAAGGTATCCGTAAAGGCTTTTTGATATACCAGCTTCAAGGAACAGGACGTTGCATATAACGAGTGCGATTCCGAGCAGCATGTATACCAAAAAATTGGTTTTGGCGCTGAAAGAAGTGATTCTAAGGCTGTATCGCCGTATGTAGGTGCCTGTGAGGTAGATGCCAATCAGGCTGATCATACTCATCCCCTCGTTGAATTCCTTTGCCAGGCAGAGGTAGCCGTAGATGGTGCTGAAAATGTAAAATACCAATATGTATATGCCGAGCTGGCGTTGCGAGCGCCTGTCTGCGAAGTCGTTGATCATAGGCGCAAGAATGTATAGGCAGAGGTAGGCTGAAATAAACCATCTTGCCCTGATGTATTCGTAGCAACTACTGAACCAGTCTGAGAATGAGCTGGAATCCAAAACTTTTGAAATCAGAACCCCGGCCAGCAACCAAAACGCTATCTGAAATATCAGACCGGAGAAAGACTTGACTTTCCATCTTATGCCGAAATAGCCGGATATGAGAACGAAGCAATTGACACAAACGAAAGCAATGCTCCGCAGCTCAAGGTTCAGTAATGTGTCCCAAAAGTCTGTTCTTATGGACTATGGCGATGGGGCGCCCCGGGATGGAATGTAATGGATTAGCAACACGAGCGCCATGGCGACAATCCGAAGTAATTCGAGGTTGCTTTGGCGCTGAGATGTCGCATAAATGGGGAGGGTAGCTGTCATTGTGTAATGGTTGGGTGGGTCAGTCGCGGCGGAAGAGGTCGCGGGTGTAGACTTTCGTCTCCACGTCGTCCAAGGCTTTGTCGTAGCGGTTGGCGATGATGGCGTTCGATTGCCGCTTGAACTCTGTGAGATCGTTGACGACGCGGCTTCCAAAGAACGTGGTTCCGTCTTCAAGAGTTGGTTCGTAGATGATGATTTCGGCGCCTTTTGCCTTGATGCGTTTCATTACTCCCTGTATGGACGACTGACGGAAGTTGTCGGAATTGGATTTCATTGTCAGGCGGTAAACGCCGATTACGCATCGCTGTTCCCTGCCTCTATTATAGCGGTTGTTGTCGGAATAGCTGTAATATCCGGCTTTTGAAAGGACCTGGTCGGCGATGAAGTCCTTGCGGGTGCGGTTGCTTTCGACAATTGCCGTCATCATCTGCTGTGGCACGTCTGCATAGTTGGCAAGGAGCTGCTTGGTGTCCTTTGGAAGGCAGTACCCGCCATATCCGAACGAGGGGTTGTTGTAGTGGATACCAATGCGCGGGTCGAGCCCGATTCCTTCGATGATTGCCTGCGAATCAAGACCTTTGACTTCGGCATAGGTGTCGAGTTCGTTGAAATAGCTGACGCGCAGGGCGAGATAGGTGTTTGCGAATAGTTTCACGGCCTCGGCCTCCTTCATCCCCATAAAGAGTGTGGGGATGTCTTCCTTTATGGCTCCTTGTTGTAGCAGGGCGGCGAATGTCTCGGCAGCCCGGCGGAGAAAGTCGACATCAGCGATTGCCTGAATGGCCTTATTTTCGGCGGAGAACTCGCTGTTTTCGATAATCTTAGGGTAGCCCACGATTATGCGGCTCGGATACAGGTTGTCGTAAAGGGCTTTGCTCTCGCGGAGGAACTCCGGCGAGAACAAAAGGTTGAGGCGCTTCACGCCTTTTGCGGTGTATTTCAGATAAAGCGACCTGCAATAGCCGACCGGTATTGTCGACTTGATGACCATTACCGCGGATGGATTCACCGACAGGACGAGATCTATTACATCCTCGATGCAGTGGGTGTCGAAATAATTCTTGACCGGGTCGTAGTTAGTCGGTGCGGCGATGACAACGAAATCAGCATCGCGATAAGCCTCTGCGCCGTCAAGTGTGGCAGTCAGGTCTAATTCTTTATCGGCGAGGTATTTCTCGATGTACTCATCCTGTATGGGGGATATGCGACTGTTGATTTTCGCGACTTTTTCGGGGATGACGTCAACCGCTGTCACTTCGTTGTGCTGTGCGAGCAGGGTGGCAATGCTAAGCCCCACATACCCTGTTCCGGCTACTGCTATTTTCATCTGGGATGGATAGTTAAATGTTGAGCAATCTTCTGATACGGCTGTATATTCTGCGGGCAACGCTATGGTATCGCGCGGATTGTCTGATAATGTAGTCCGACGGCTGGATTCCTTTTGTCAGATTCAATTTCTCCGGACTGTCGCAAAGATCAATCTTGAAGCGCGAATACTTCTGACGGCAGTTTGTGGCATCAGTGCCGAATCCCTCATTGGCGACAAGCGATCGGAACGGGTGTATGGAATATTTTCCCTGGCGGAACTGGCTGTAACAGAACCGGATCGCCCATGATTTGTTGCGGCCATCCATATAGTCGCGCAACATGGCGTACATATCGCTTCCTCCCCGGTTGAATGAGCGTTGAAGTTTTGTCGAGTTCTTCAGCTCTTCCCAGTCAGAAACACTCCAATCGACAGACTGCCACCTGTCGGCCCATGTCGCCCAGCCCCAGGAGGAGGAACGATTACAGAGATAAACGTCGGAGTCATATCCGCAAGGACGGTTTATTTTAAGCCCGTAACCGCATATTGAGAACACGCGCCTGTCATCGGCGTATAATGCGAGAGCATCCTCCATATATCGCAGGAATCCCGGCATAAGTATCAAGTCGTCCTCCAGCACAATCGCTTTGCCGTAGCGTGTCATAACATCTGTCACGCCTTCGATTATAGAGCATCCCAACCCTTTGTTTATGTTGGAAGCGGTAACGTTGGGGGTCAGTTTCTTAGCTAATCTGACGACTTCGCTGGTCTTTCGTGTGTCATTCTCGTCGCGCGGGCCGTCGATAAAGATATAAATCGGATGTTCCTCGAATCCGACATTGGATTTCAACGAGTCAGCCAGTCGCGATAAAGCGTCGGGTCTGTTAAACCCGAAAATCACTATCGGAGTTTTCATCTGAAAGGTTGCAGTTTTGACGGGAGTAGGTTAAGGGCAATGAACGCGAGCAGCTTGTAGTTGGCGGGATTGAATCTAAGTCCGGTCCACGCTTCGGAGATGCTTTCGCGCCTCATCCCTAACCGCATATACACGGAACTGCGCATTTTGAGCCAGTGGGATATGTATTTTCGGATTCCAGCGGGATGGAATTTTTCAGCCAGCTTCTCTAATTCCGCGCCTACAATGTCGTTTTCAGCCGGAACTCTTTTCGGTTTTTCCCTTACGTCGTATCCTTCGACATTGAATGTCGCCAAGGGCGTTGTCGAATACGCTATTTCGTAGCGGCAGGCAAGTCTTGCCCATGTAAGCAGGTCCTCGCCCGATTTTATGCCTACCGGGAAGCCGCCAATTGATTGGATGGCTGTCTTGCGGACCACCACCGCGGAAGTCCATAAGGGTGGGTGTGATGCGGACGCTACCTCAAAGTAGTTTGACAGGATCCCGTGTTCTCCTGTGAATGGCAGGTTTCGGATAATTGTAGAGGTCTCGGTGCCATTGGGATTCATGAACTTATAATTGACGGCGAATACGCAACATTCGGAGTATTCCCGCACCAGCGATGCCTGGGTGGCGAGATAATCAGGGTGCCATTCGTCATCGGCGTCGAGTAGGGCTATGTGTTCGCCGTGTGCTTCCTCAATGCCGCGGTTGCGGGCGGCGGAGACCCCGGCATTCGGCTGGGTTATCAGACGTATGCGCGGCTCGCTGAATTTTTCAACCTCCGCGATGCTGCCGTCGGTCGAGCCGTCGTTTATGATTACGATCTCGAAATCCTGATAGGTTTGCGACAGGACGGTTCGCAGGGTGTTGGCAACCCGCCGTTCCTTGTTGTATAGAGGGATTACGACAGAAATCATGTGACCTCGTTCTTGAGATAATGGTAATACGAGTTGGTGCCTGCGCTTTCGAGGTATTCCGGTGTGTGAAGTTTCCAGTTTAGTTTGAATATTTTCGTGTCATTCGTTAGTGTGTTCCAATCCTCAGGATTAAATTCTTTGTCAAGAATGCGGGATAGGCCGAATATCTGAGGATTGCTTATAGGCACATTGTCGATAAGTTCTCTTATCGCCGAATCTTTTTTATAGAGAATATCGATAAAATGATCAAACAGGAAATAATCCACAAAAAGTGTTTCTCTTGAAAGATATTCGACAAATAAGCGTTCAAGAAGTGCCATAAGTCGGTTACCGGGCTTTGCGCTCAAACAATACACGGCCCATCGGCACTGACTCACGAAATGCCCATACGGCGCTATATGGATTGTGTGAAATTGTCTTGAGAAGAAGCGTTCGTCAATTGTTGAAACACAATAAAGAGTCGCGTCAAACCACAGGCCACCTCGCTGCGACAACAAATTGACTCGCAAGATGTCGGCAAAATGGCAATTCTTGATTTTTCCTGCGTGATAGAGCTTTATAATGCGGTCGTCAATTGTAACAAAGTCAGCGAAATTGTCAAGCGTGATTAACCGCACTTTTCGCTTCCCGGAATTTTTCATTATGCTTGCCAGGCACATAGATGGTATCGGGGGCATATCTTTCTCGCCTTGAAGCCAGCACACCCATACCGTCTCATCAGATTGCATAGGCTGGCGAGATGGCTCGTAGTCTGCTAATACCTTGTTTGCAATCGGATCCAGGTATTGCTGGATTGAAGAGTTTCTGGCATCAGAGATCCTTCTTAGAACGCCGGTTGGCAACACGCTTCTTCCGAAGGAAAGAACGACGTTTCCGAGTGCGATGAGAGGTCCGAATCGCCAGGTCTTTTTTATCAGTTCAGCGAATGAATGTAATTTGCTCATGATGCGAGCTCTGCTTTTTCTTTACGATAAATGCCCAGTGCCATTCCGTAGAATGCCCATGGGATGCCGAGTGTGGCGAGAGAGTAACTCACAGTATTATCACTGTAAAGAGTTACAAGCATGCCGAAAAGAGACGCCCCGGCCGTCAGCACGCACATTTTAGTCCATTCATTCCGCGACTTATGGTATATGTTCACGCAATGGAACAGAATGGCTAAGTAACTTGCCAAAAACAATCCGAGCCCGATAAGTCCGTTGTCGCATTTCATAAGTAGCAGGTCATTGTGAAGTTGTCCGCCACGGCCGAAACCGATGATTTCGGTGTAGAAATACTTTTGGACACGTCCCGTGCCGGAGCCGATTAACGGATGGTCCTCATAAAAAGGCGTGACTTTTTTCCACATTTCATTACGGCCACTGGTGTTTACATTGTCCTCATTGACATTGCCGGTCAGGAAGTCTGAGATGGTTACTTCGTCAGGGCGGAAATACATTTTGGATTTGACTGACGGAATGTAAAACAGGGCGCATAGGGCCAACATAGCCATCCCTGCGATTAACGGGAGGGATTTCGCACGATATTTAATGAAGAAGAACGCGGAAAGCGCAACCGATGTCTCAAAGATATTTGTGCGATACACCCAAAGCAAGCAAGGCATTATGAAAAACAAGGCCCAAAGCAGATTCTTCTTTTTGTCGACGCCCATTGAGTACAGCGCCAATGAGAAGACAACCCAGGTCGCGTAGTTGGTGCAGAGTGCGGCTGGATTCCAGAACACTCCTGCGAAAATAATGCCCTGCATTGGGATATATTTATATGCGAAAAACGATATAAATGCCACGAAGCGAGACCATATGCCGGATTTAAGAAAGATCACGACATTGTCCACCACGGCAGAAGCCGCAAGTGCGATTAATGGCGGATATAGATATTTCAATATCATTCTTATGCCGAATGATACGGATGGTGTGTAAAGGAGCCCTATGATCGTCCAGGCGATGAAGATGAAGAACAGCTTTATTGGCCACGAATATATCGGCGAGTTCGGCGCGTCGCGCAATAGCAGGACGCATATCACTTCGGCCAATGCGAGATGAAGCGCGAGCACGGGGAGCAATCCCATCAAGCCGGTCGTGACGAGCAGGATTATGACATACTCCTGTCCGGTGCACTTGAAATCTATCGTCGATTTGTTGAGTGTTATTCTGGCGGGCACCTCCGCTACCTTCAAGTATTTGAAGAATAGGTAGGTGAAACAGATGAAATATGTGATGCAGACGATTAATGACATAATTCTTTTATTCCAGCAAAAGGATATGGCGCCTCAGTTATCTTGCTGGCATCCGGCAAAGCTCGCTGAATAGCTCAAGCCATTTAGGCATGATTGACGCGGGATAGAAACGTGCTACGTCGCGGGCGGCTGCCTTCCCCATTGAAATGCGTTCCTCGGGGTTATCCATCAGCCTTTTGAGGGACGCGCGGAATGCGGCGATATCCCCGTCAGGCACGACTATGCCTGTCTCAGGAGAGAGTATTTCGCATGGGCCGCATGGGCAGTCCATCGCCACAGTCGGCAAGCCACATTCCATCGCTTCGGTGATGACGAGCCCGAATCCGTCGCTGCGCGACGGGAAAGCGTAGATCGAAGCTTCCACGAGTTTTTCTGCGATGTCCTTGCAGGGGTTATTCAGTGTGACTTGGTCTTCCATCCCGTATTTGGCGATGATGTTGCGGAGAAGATATTCTTCCTGCCCGGAGCCGTAAAGGTCGACTGACCATTCAGGATATTTCCGTGCGAGCATCCCGAAAGCCTCCAGGAGCTGGTCCATGCCCTTTGCGGGAGTCCAGCTGCCGACTGCTATAATCTTCTTGCTGAGGCATGTCGACTTCCGTTCGCTGCGGAATGACAGTGGATTGTGAACATAAGTCATATTGGCGGGATTACCCCATAGCCCGACATCCTTTTTCGTAAGCCCCACGAAAAGGTCGTACTTCCTGGCAGTGCGTGCGAGCCGCCATTGCAGCCATTCCATTTTCAGGATGTGCAGCCTGCGGAACCGTATCCTGTGCAGCCCTCTGACGAAATTGACAAGGAAGTTTTTGGTGTAATGGAACTCTAATATCTTTTTACCGGGAATATCAATCTTTGGCAATGTCTCAACCGACTTTCCAGCAACCGCCACCGAGATATCGGGGCGCAACTCGTTCAAGAGCTTTATTAACGCGGCTTGATATCCGGTTGTTGATGAGGCAGAATCCGGGAGCGTTATTCTTGTCGCTTTGGGAGAAAGAGGGAAAAAGGGTTGAACGGCCTCTGACAAAGTGATGACAACCACCTGGATGTCAGGCTGCTCGACGAGCCAGTTCACCTTCGTCGCCAGCACCCGTTCGGTGCCTCCCCCTGGAGCGAGGGAGTCGATTAGATAAGCAATCGTCATTTTACTGCTAAAATCGGGATAACGCCTCTGCGAGGTTCAGCATCTGTGCCTCCGAGCAGCCCGTAAGCAGGCATAGTATGTCATCCTTGGATTATATAATATTAAGTGAAGCTAATTGTTCCTCGTAGACCTTGGCGGTGGCACGGGCTGTCTTCTCCCATGTGAATAGCGATGCCTGTTTTAGCCCCATCATCGTACGGTTTTCGTATAGGCGTATATTGTCGTGTTCGATGTCGTATAGTATTTTGGGGAGAGTGCGATTTATTGGTTCGTCAATGTAGACCGCAGCCTCGCCACCCACTTCCGGGATGCTGCTGTTACGGCAAGTTATGACTGGGCATCCGCAAGCCATAGCCTCCAGAATAGGAAGGCCGAAGCCTTCATATGACGTGATGTTGATTGATGCGGTCGCAGTATTGTACAACCATCTCAGCTCTTCCTGTTTGATATTCTTGAGGATATGAATGTGTGGGTTCCCTGCTGTCAATTCCTCTATGTGTTTTGGAGTGCGGTTCCACACAAGTACTAAATCATTGGCCGGATGGTCAAGAGAAAGATATCCCCGTATCAATTCCGGGGTGCGTTTCCTGCCGTCGTCGCAAGACACGCTCAGGTAAAACGACCGGTTAAGCCCCAGGCGAGATTCCATCAGAGGCAAAATCGCATTCTTGTTTTCCTCACGGAAGAAATTTTTATGGTCTATTCCCCAGGGTATCACGGAAATTTTTGACTCCTCCACATCCATTGTTTCTATGATGTCCTTTTTGGAGTTTTCAGAGCAGGTTATGATATGGCGGCAGGCTTGGATGAAGGGTGGGTACAGGGTGCGGAATGACGTGTAGTCGAAATTCGGCACCTCGAATTTCATGAAAAATGCGTCGTGCACGGTCACTATACATCGAGATGGGTCTATAATCCCGCCGTCGTAGTTATGTGTGATATGCTGGAGGTCATATCGTCCGAGCAGTTCGCGCAGCCTTAACCGACGCCCCCATTGCTGACCGTTATGGTTGTTGCGAAGGTAGGAATGTATGGTCTTGAACCGGGTATTGAGATGCTTGGCGCTGCAACCTTTTACATTCTGGCTATAAAGAGAGATTTCGTAAGGGAGTTCGTCGGCTATGGCATCTAATCCCAAAATCAATTCCTTGCAGGTTCTTCCTATGCCCGTATATCGTCCGATAACTTCCAAAATCGCCGGGTTAGCGTCAATGAGAATGCGTTTATTTCTATGTGTCATAATGCAGTGACGTATGGGATGATGAGAGATGGAGAGTTATTATTTTAATTGGGGCATTACGTTCGGGATGTTATTTTTAAGCAGGGGCAGGATGCCGCAGAATCTTGGCATATACTTCCGTAACGCTATTATAATCGGAATCTCGAGCAGTACGCCTGTCGTGAACAGGACGATAGGAGGCAGATTGGCGTTAATCCGCTCCAATGTCACAAATATATATAGATGGGTTCCCAAGATTATTAGCGAGTAGCGGCCGAAGAATTGTAGGAATCGGCTGCGTATACTTTTTGAAATCAGTATTACTCCAGTCGAACCAGCGAGGGCCATCGCGATGACCAACGACCAGTAATCATCGAGCATGTTGCCTCTATAAAAAACGTCCGGCTTGTCAAACGACCAAATCATATGACAAAGCATAAGCATTATCCCCCCCAATGGTATCAAAAACGTGCGTTTCCAGCGTGCGGTAATTCCTGATTTTGCCAAATACCCTAACAGGAAGAATGACGTGCCTGTAACGGCGGAACATAGGAACAAGAAATTATCAACCCCTGACCTCGACAGCCAATAACCCGCTATCGAGAATAACAAGGCCACAGATGCCAGCCATATTATCTTTTTCGACACCTTGAAGATGGCGTAGCTGATGAGCTGTATTTCAAACAGACAGAGGATAAACCACGTAGTTGTTGGAAGCGACGAATTTACATAGCAGTCGATAAGAGAGCTGTCGTGACTCAGAAAATACCATAAGTCATAAACCAGTTTGGGCGATTCGAAGAAGATATATGGAATCAAGAGCGTGTTTACTTTCTTCATCAGGAATTGCTTGAATGGCAAATCCGCTTTGAAAAATACACCAGAAAGCAGGAAAAAGAGGGGCATTTCGAATGTGGCCATCCATTGCTGGTGAAAGCCGCTATGCAGCCCCATCACCAGCAATATGCCGATTCCCTTGGCAATGTCAATGTCAGGATTTCGAGCCATATAGTTTATTGGTGATAGTTTGATAGGAATTGCTGTTGTCTCAATTTAACTAGACCTTATTCCGTAGCCGGGGCTAATAGCTTGTTAAATAAATCCTCCCAGCGGTCGGCTATTGCCTGCACGGAAAATCGGTTTACTGAAATTCTGGCATTTTCAGACAATTGATTCCTATACGATTCATCTTCTATGAGCTTTGTTAACTTAGTGATGTATTCTTGTTCATCAAACGGTGTGACGAGTTCGCCGTTGTAACCTGACTGGATGATTTCAGATGCTGATGCGAAACTATCGTATGCGATTGGTACGGCGCCACATTGCATCGCCTCTGTTAAAACCATTCCCCAACCTTCATGAGGGCTTGTCATACAGGCTATGCTTGCTTCCTGTTGGTAGGGTAATGGGTTTTGGAATCCGAGTAATTTGAAATTCGGAATATCTGCTACAATCTGCTTAATTCGGTCTGTGCGCATCGTATTCCCGTAGCCAATCATGTTGAAAGTCCAATCAGGATATTTGGCGAATAGTTTCTTCCAAATCAAGGCTGCCTTATCCTCTCCTTTTTGGGCGCCGAAGAGGCCGACGAAAAGAATGTGTTTCTTTTTTTCTGCACGGGTAGCTTCTAGTTGCGTCTCTGTATAAGGATTGGGATTTCCTATAAAAGATATTTTTTTTTCGATGCCGGGACAAATATCAGTCAATTCTGGCAGAAATTTATCAGAAAGCGCTACAACGTGGTCTGTAAGTTCCAACATACCGCGGTATGAGCTTGTCATCCTGGTGTATAGATTTCTTCTCGTTCGAGGGTACAGGACAATACGTGCAATTCTTTTAAGGTGATCCTTCATACTTGGACCTCGGAGCGGAACTACCCCAAGATTCCATAAATTACGATATGTCCCCGTATCATATGTATGGATTACGGAGATGCGCTTCGCTTTCGAGCTGCCGACATTCAGCCAAAGTGGATACTCGGCAAAATTCCCACCTTGGTCGATGATTATGTCTATTTTGTTGTCTAACAGGAATTTGTGGTAGAATTTAATGTTCTTTTCCGATAGGAGTTCTTTTGACGGAAGATATGTGAGCTTGGCCGGATAGTCAAATTCATGCTTGATGGTTATTCCGCTTTCAAATATCAGATAGAATACCTCATGACCGCGTTTTTGAAATTCGCGGGTCAATGTGTCGGTCACTCTTCCGATTCCGCCCTTGTTTGGATGAAACGGAGTGATATAGCAGAAAGCGATTCTCTTCATATTTCAAAAATCTTATAAAGATTGATACCAGTGAGCCGCCATATCTTAATCGGTGAAATTCCGAATTTTGTATTCGTTATGCCGGATTTCCGATAAAGAGTGGAGTGGTTCGCGCGTATGAATTTGTCATATTCTCTGAGTTTGGACTTTATGCCAGCCTCATTGCCGCACATTTTTGGGTTAAGCATCAGTTTGTAGGCGAATACGGTCATGTGGAGCGTGTCCTCGTTCAAATAATTTTTAGTGTTTGCCGGGGTGGTTTCGCTCAGTGACGCGTTTATCCGGATCAGCTTTTTTGAAACGTTTATGTAGTCGTCGATATGGCGCCTATAGCCTGTTACGCTGATACTTTGGCCTTCCCGGCCGATAAGGTATCGATATATGCTTAGCTTGCTGACGTATATGGTTCTGACATATGGTAACGGAGAGTTTATGTAGTCTATGTCGCCGTAAAACCTATCCCATATGACGATGTTGTTATCCTTTAAAAGGGATGTGCGATACGTTACTGAATGTATCGTTTTGGAGAAACCGCCGTTTCGCTCTATGTATTCTTCAAGAGGCATAACCATGCCGGAAAGAGCCGGATCATATATCTTTTCGGCGAGTAATCGGCCATCTTCATCAATCTCGATAAACGGTGTCAGGAGTATGTCCGCGTCGACGCTTTCAAGCTCATCGAGATATTTCTCAAGATTCCTCGTATCAAAAGAATCGTCGGAGTCAAGCGATTTGTAATATTTTCCGGTGGCTTCCTTTATCGATAGGTTTATACCCGATCCCCATCCGCCATTGGGCTTGTCGATTACCCGGACTGATTCAGGAAACCGCTGTTCATATGCCCTGGCGATTTCAAGGGAGCGGTCTTTGGAGCCATCGTTGACGACGATTATCTCAACCTTGTCGAGATCGCGGATGCCGGTCACGCTGGAGAGGCATCGGTCAAGATACTTCTCCATATTATAGACCGGAATGCCGATTGTCAGAATCTTTCCCATTGTTTAAAAGCCTGATTAATTATAGGAGCCATGTCGTAGTACTTATATTCAGCCAGCCGTCCTCCGAATATGACATTCGGTTCCCGGTCGGCAAGTTCCTTATATCGCTTGTAAGTTTCCTGGTTTTTCTCATCGTTGACAGGATAGAACGGCTCCATGCCGTCAGTCCATTCCGTTGAGTACTCTCTTGAAATGACGGTATGGGGGTTGGAATATACGTCATCGCCAAACGCCTCGAAGTGCTTGTGCTCGATTATGCGTGTGAACGGGATATCCGCGGATGTGTAATTCACGACGGCGTTTCCCTGATAGTTAGGCTCGTTTATGATTTCGGTTTCAAACTTTACCGTGCGATATTCAAGTCTGCCAAAACGGTAGCCGTAATATTCGTCGATTTTGCCGGTAAATACTATTTTGTCCGCGATAGATGCCCAGTAATGCCTGTTTTGGAAAAAGTCCGTCCCGAGTTTCAATTCACTTCCCTCGAGCAAGCGGTCGATGAGTTTGTTATAGCCTCCGATCGGAATGCCCTGGTACGCGTCGTTGAAATAATTGTTGTCAAATGTCAGTCTTACCGGAAGCCGGCGGATGATGAATGCCGGTAGCTGGTCGCAGGGGCGTCCCCATTGCTTTTCAGTATATCCCTTGATCAGAAGCTCGTAAATGTCGTTGCCTACCAGCGATATGGCCTGTTCTTCTAAATTTCGGGCTTCGTATATACCGGCTTTACTCATACGTTCAATGGCATCCCCGCGTTGCTCGTCAATTTTGGCTTTGGCTTCTGAGGGTGTTTTTACGCCCCACATTTTGTAGAACGTGTTCATGTTGAACGGCAGGTTATACAGGTTTCCGTCAGGAGCTGCTGCGACTGGGCTGTTTGTGTAGCGATTAAAGGGTACAATCGAGTTTACGAAGTCCCATACCCGTTTGTCCGATGTGTGGAATATGTGCGCGCCATATTTATGGACATTGATTCCTTCAATGTTTTCACAGTAGATGTTACCCCCGGCGTGCAGGCGTTTGTCAATCACCAGGCATCGTTTTCCGGCATCGGTGGCAAGACGTGCGAACGTCGCTCCGAACAGACCGGAGCCGACTATTAGAAAATCATATTTCTTGTTTGCGCTCATGCGAATAATGGGCATTATGTTATACCTGGATATGAATTATGAGGTGAAGTATCTGTGTTTGGGCGTAATAAGATGTCTACGAACTAATCCAACCATTCTTTCTAAATAGTCCAATATCATACGGAATAGTGGATTCGTGACGTTGTATTCAATATGGTTGAATACGGGGAGCCGAATGTTTTGGCACTCTTCGTAATAGCGAAGCCGTTCCGGGATATAACAGTTTTTGGACTCTTTGGGTAATATCCATGTTTTCCTCCACTGACTGTGATATGCTTGGGATAGGTTAAGTGCTATCTCATAAGCATATTCCGATTGGCATTCCAATGGTATTGAATCAATGAATTCTTTGAAATATGCGTTAGTATATTCCCAAGAGCCTTTTTGGGTCTTCATAAGCGATTTCGGGTTTATGTAGTTGCGACAGACATAAACTATCTCTCGCCGGAATGCGACCGTGCCCGTCAGATTGAAGGCTATGCGGATGTTCATAATCCAGTCCTCGCCGCTCCTAATATTAGACGGTATATCAAAGACGTTCGGCGTAAATAAACTGCGATGGAATAGTTTGCAACATGGTCCTGTGTTATATTCTTGTAGAAGCGACGCCCGGCGGTACTCTTCCAGACCGATGGTTTGTGAATAGTATTTCCATCCGTCGTGGTGCGAATAGATGTATATCAAGTTATTACCTTTTTCCACGCAATTGGTGAAAGTTTCGACAGCGTTCGGTTCCAGACAGTCGTCCGCGTCAAGGAATGTGATCCACTCCCCCGAGGCGGAGGCAACTCCTCGGCCTCTTGCCGCGGATGGTCCTTGGTTTTCCTGACGTAGGACTTGTATGCGATTGTCTAACCGTTCGTATCTTGATGCCACTTCGAACGTGTCGTCAGAACTGCCATCATCAACTATAACCAATTGCCAGTTCCCTTGTGATTGCGTGATGAGGCTTTCAATCGCATCCGCTATGAACGCGCCAGCGTTATAAGCCGGCATTATGACACTTATCTTCACTGTGAGTCGCTAAATAATCTCTCTGAGCAATTCCTCCCACCGGTTTACCACGCTCTCTATCGAATATCGGTTGGCAGTCTCATATCCCTTTTCCCGTATGTCGAGTAAAAGAGTTTCGTTGGTGGCAAGACAATGTATTTTCTTCGCATATTCGAGAGTGTCATACGGAGCCACGAGTTGCGCTTCGGTCCCGATTATGTCTCTTACAGAAGCATAACTGTCGAAGGCGATTGGAACGGTCCCCTGAGAAGCGGCCTCGGTGAGTACCATTCCCCATCCCTCACTACTACTACTACTGAGAATTTTAGAGATTCTGTAATATGGAAGAGAGTTTTTTGCCCCTGGAAATTTAATGCGCGGCAGTCCCTTGGCTTTATCTTTTACAGAGTCAAGCGCGGGGCCCTCGCCAAGCATTATCAATTCCCATCCGGGAATCATCTTATGGGCTTTGCCCCATATCTCTACCATAAGGTCTGGACGCTTTTGTCGGAAATCCATACGGCCTACCCACAGGATTATGTCCCTCTTCTCCGAGCAATCTTTGTTGACCGGAAAAGAAATGGGATTTGGAATAGCGCTTAGCTTCTCGTCCGGGAATCCTGGTGCGATGCTGCGAAAAGCGGGAATGAATTTGTCGCTCAAAAGGACAACTTTTTCGCAATGTGTCCCCCAATAGGTATAGAGGTCATTCAGATATCGCTTGAGCTGTCTCCGCCTTATGGGAAAAGCGAAGAAACGGTATATTCGCTTTAACTTCTCAAGGGCAAGTCGGTTTCGGAGCCTCATTTGCTCCATAAACAGGCTGTCAAGTCCGTAACGAGGATCGAAATGTATGGTTGTGACTGATTTGCACCCTGCGGGAACGTTGACGAAATTCCGACAAGTGCCCATTACTCCCCCCTGATTGATTACTACATCTATGCCCTTGGCCCTTATGTATTTCTGAAATATCTGCACTCCGTTATCAGAGAGCAATACATCTTCTGGAATATAAAAAGTTTCTTCGGCCGGGTTGTCAAACGATTGGTCGGTATCCCGTTTGACAGAGTAAATATAGTATATTGTGTGCCCTCTCTTACTCAATTCTCGGGTAAGGATGTCAGTCACGCGTTCCGTGCCCCCGACATTTGGATTAAAAAGCCAAGTAAACGCGAATGCTATCTTCATGGGAAATGAGAGAGTAATTCTGTTTGGAATCAAACTCGATTCTTATGGATCATTCTACTGGCCAACCTTCTGGCACCCGGTATGAAGATATATAGTAATGAACCGTAAATGGCAATGAAGCAGAAAGAGGACACCAGTCCGTACACACACCAGTTCAAAACGTTTTTGGAAGGGTCTATATATAGCGCTTTCCCCAATAACATATATGTGAGTACCATCCCGGCAGCTGTAACAATGTAATATTTCAGCAGATTGAGCCAATAGGTCACTATGGTAGTTTTAAAACCTTTGGCATAAAGAAAAATAGGTTTCCATCCCCAGACGATTACCATCAAACTTAATATTCCGCCGAATAACACGCCGTTCAATCCAAAGAAGTATCCCGCACAGATTGCGCCAGATAAGAATATGGCTGATTCTGCAATGGGAGCCCATGTGTCATAGAATAATCCGTAGCCATAGATAAATTGATCAACTGTGGTTCTGGATGACATAATGAAATAGCGTGTTAGAATCAGCAGGATTGTCGCCGTCGGAAGCATGTAATCAGCTCCGAGCCACAAGGTTATAAATGGATTAATAAGCAAAAATAGTTCGAAAGCGCAAAATGCGGTTATAAATATCTGAATTGAAAATAACTCCCAAAATACATATATAGCCTTTTTTGTATTTCCCTCAGCGATTAAATTCCCCACGCTCGCGCCTGTGCTGCTAATCACATTAGAGAACAATCCACTGAACTTGTCAACGATTAAGGTATAGTTGCCATAGAAAGCCACTATCTGGAGGTTTACGAAAGCGTAGATTAGGAACGGAGTAGTTTGGAATTGGACGAAACTGGAGATTTTATGGACGAAGAGTTGTTTAGTGTATTTGATTACCTCGGGGTATTTTTTGAATAGCGCTTTGCCTTGGGAGATTTCGGTCTTCAGCCAGGGGTAGGTCTGGTTGATTTTCCAGTTGAGAATGAAGGAGTAGATGATGCCGAAGGCGAATTCGATGGCGACCCAGAGGTAGAAGTTGCCAGTGTAGTAGGCAAGGGCCATCTGTATGATGGTCTTGACGATGTTCATCGTCTGGAAGTAGGCGGTGACCACATAGTTGCGCTGGTCTGCTCCGAGGAGGTTCTGCCGGTAGTTTATGAAGTAGCCGATCAGCGAGGAGCCGAGGAACGCGTAGTAGGCGAAATATATCAGCGGGAGGTGGAAGCCGGTATCCCTATCGGGAAATATCAACGGGAGGAAGCAGGAGAGGATTATGCCGCTGCCGAGGATTATCAGGCCGATCCATCGGTAGAGATAGCCCATGACCGAGATAATTTCGTTGATTTTGGTTTGGTCGCGGTCGAAGAGGGGCTTGTAGAGGACGTATCCGATTGCCGAGCCGATGCCGAGTTCTGCGAGATTGAGGAAGCCGAGAAGGTTTTGCAACGTGCCGGTGAGGCCCACGAAATCGGCACCGAGACAGTCGAGGAATATTTTGCGGGAGAAGAAGCTCAGGCAGAGCGTCAGGAAGTAGAAGATGAGGTTGACGCGCGCGTTGAGCAGCGTCTTCTTCACCCTTGATTCCCGTTGTGTTGTCTCTGCCACTGCCATATATGGATTAGGTATGAATCGCCTTCTTTGGGATGCGGTAACTCTGAGATTCCGATTTCGGTTTTGTGGAAGCGAGGCGGATTCCCTGATCGTAGGGACGCACGGCTCGTGCGTACGAATAGCGAAGCTGATAATCAGTTGGTTCCCGGACGCACGAGCCGTGCGTCCCTACTATTTATGTGGAAAACCAGTTAGGCGCCCCCGGTTAATTTTGTGAAATGTTGAGATTAGGGGTTGGGTTCACTTGGTTTTGCCGTCGCCGTAGTTGTAGCCGTAACCGTAGCCATAGCCGTAACCGTAGCGGTAGGTGTGGGAGTAGCCGTAGCGGCCCTGGTCGTTGCGGGTGCCGTTGAGGATGAGGGCCATGTTGCGGTATTTCTTCTCGTCGTAGAGGCGGTCGAGCTCGGGGAGCATGGAGCGGTCGAGCAGGCCGGCGCGGATGACGAAGAAGGTGCGGTCGGCGCACTTGTCGATGATCTGGGCGTCGGCCACGACCTCGATCGGGGGGCAGTCGATGAGGATGTAGTCGTAGGTGGCGCGGAGCTTGTCGATAAGCTCGGCGAACCGGGGCGATTCGAGCAGCTCGGTGGGGTTGGGGGGGATGGCACCTACGGGGAGTATGTCGAGGGCGGGGCACTGCGGGTCGCTGACCGTGAGCGCCGCGGTGTCGGAGGCCGCGCCGCTGAGGTACGCCGACAGGCCGCTCTCGGGCGAGCCGACATAGGCCGAGGTGGAGCCGTGGCGCATGTCGCCGTCGATGACGAGCACCCGCCTGCCTTTGAGGGCCACGGCCACGCCGAGGTTCACGGTGATGAACGATTTGCCGGAGCCTGGGTTGAAGGAGGTCACGGCGATCACCTTGCCCCCCTCGGCTGAGTTGCACATGAACTCGACGTTGGTGCGCAGCACGCG
The DNA here is from genome assembly GCA_910579105.1 of uncultured Muribaculaceae bacterium. Lineage (GTDB taxonomy): Bacteria > Bacteroidota > Bacteroidia > Bacteroidales > Muribaculaceae > UBA7173. The sequence goes on from CAJTRT010000001.1 coordinate 52,155, forward strand.
GAAGGCTTCGTTGATGATGTCGCGCTTTCCTTCCTTGACGATGACGGTGGTCTTGGTATCGACGGTCTTGCTGTCGCCTTTGCGGCCGCGGGGCGCGTATTGCGGAATCTCGCCCAGGAACGGTATGGCGAGGTCCTCGATATCCTTTCTGCCTCGTAGCTTCGTGTTGTTGGCCTCTTTCAGGAATATTATGCCGAAAGGAATCGCCAGGCCGAGCAGGAAGCTGATGGCCAGGATGCTGGTCTTGTCGGGCGACGTGGGTCCGAAGCTGGCGGGCTTGTTCACGATCCGGGTGTTGTAGGCCGTGAAGGCCTGCGACAGCTCGTTTTCCTCGCGCTTCTGCAACAGGAAGAGGTAGAGCGATTCCTTGACTTTCTGCTGTCGTTCCACCGACAGGAGGTATTTTGCCTGCGAGGGGTTGGACGCGATTTTGGAGGTGGTCGAAGCCTGGGTGCTCCGCAGGTTGTTGAGCTGCGTGGTGAGGGCGATTATGGAGTTGTCGACCGAGGCGAGCATCGCCTGGCGTATCTGGTCGAGCTGGCGGTCGAGCTGCATTACCAGCGGGTTCTTGTCGGACGACTTTTCAAGCAGCGAGTTGCGTTGCAGCACCAGGGCGTTGTATTCGCCGATCTGCGACTGTATGCTGGCGTTCTCCACCCCAGAATTGGTCGGAAGCAGCCTGTCGCGGCTGTTGTCGGCCCCGATGTACGATTTGATGTAGCGGGTGAGCTGCAGCTGGTTGTTGAGATCGAGCATCTCCTGGGAAATCTGCTGGTTCTGCGACATGTACATCGACGAGGCGGCGGCAACGTCGGGAATCAGATGGGTGCTCTTGTAGGAGGAGATGTCGGAATCGACGTTGCCGAGTTCCGATTCGATCACTCCCAGGCGCTCGTTTATGAAGTTGGAGGTCGAGACGGCGATCTGGTTCTTGTCGCGTATCCAGTATTCGTTGTAGACCCCTATCAGGGTGTTGATCACATCCTGCGCGCGCTGGGTCGACTGGTCGGTGATGGTGATGTTTATCACCGTGCCTTTGTCGTTGCTCATAGCCACGGTGAGACGGGAGTCGTATCCTCCGGCGGTGACGGCCACGGGGGCTTTCACCACGTCGAGGCGCGTGTCGGCGTCTTTGTCGAATCCGGCCGCGGGTGCGACGACCATCGGGCCGATGCCGGTCTGTATTGTGTCGCCCAGCGCCCCGGTGTATTCCTGCCCGTCAAAGTCGAGGTCGGCGGATTTCAGGCCGCTGATGCTTACCCGGCCACCTTTCGCGACTTCTACGGAGAAAGCCGCGCTGCCGTTTTCGGGAAAGCCTGGCATGGCGACTTTTACCGGAAGGTTCGCCCCGTAGGCTACGGTCTTGTGGAAACGGCCGGGGAGGTAATAGTTCATGTCGAGATCCAGGCGGCGCGCCACCTCCTCCATGAGGTCGGCCGACTTGATGGTGGTTATCTCGTTCTGTATGTTGGTCTTGTTCTGGAAGAGGCCGAAGTCGCCGAAGTCCTCTCCCCCCATCGATTTGCCTGCCGAGTCGTCCTTGATGAGGATGGATGCCGTGGTGGTGTAGACGTTGGGCGTGCGGAGCAGGTATGTGACACCAGCGCCCACGCACACGAAGAGCGACAGCAGCACCCAGGGCCAGTAGTGCAGCGTGCGGTACAGGATGTCGGTCAGGGGCACCGAGCCGCTGTTGCCCGGATTTTTCTTCTTGGTCTGTATCGTGGTCAGTTCCGCCATTGCTTATCGTGTTAGTGTGAGTATGAGAGTGACGATAGTGAGCGCGGCCGTTCCCATCGAGATCCAGAACGACGGGGTGTAGGGCGTGTTGCCGTTGGGGGTTGTCTCGCGTTTCATCTTATCGTTCGGCGCGACATAGATAACGTCGTCCTGCTGGAGGTAGTACACGGGCGACGATGCCAGCTCCCGCGCGTTGAGCAGGTTGACGCGGTAGGCTTCCTGGCGCCCCTCACCGAGTTTGCGGAGCACCAGGATGTTCTCGCGCATGCCGTTGATGTTGAGGTCGCCGGCCATTGCGATCGCGTCGATTATGGTCATGTGGTCGCGGTTGAACTCGTAGCGCCCCGGCGAGGCAACCTCGCCGATTATGGAGATGCCCGTGTTGGCGAACTCCACGGTCACTATCGGGTCCTTCACCAGGTCGCGGCTTACGAGCTGGTCGTAGATGTATTCGGCTATCTGCTCGCGCGTCATCCCCGCTATATGCAGTTTGCCTATGACTGGGAAGTTTATGTCGCCTGAGGAGTCGACGGTGTAGTAGGATGTCTGGCCGTTACCGTTGCTGGCAGCTGAGCCGGAGTTGCTGGTCGCCGAGGTAGTTGTCGACAGTCGGTTCTGGACCTGGATGAGGTTGAACAGCGCCGACAGCGCCGGATCCTGGGTGTTGACCATGATCGACAGCTTGTCTTCGGGTTTGACCTTTATCTCGAGGATTCTTTCAGCCCTGACGATCGACCCGTTGTTAAGCTCCGGGAAATATGTGATGTTCTTTGGCGTGGAGCAGGAGCTGAGCAGCAGCGTGGCCGCGGCGAGTCCCGATGTGATGAGTTTTAAGCGCATCTTCTTAATTGACTTCGTAATATTTCTATGTGTGCTGATGTTCAGCGGCGCTTGAGCGGTTCCAGGTCGAGCGCGTTGATGGAGACCATGGCGCATCCGAGAATGTCGACCCGTATGACCAGTTCGCTCTTGCCGTCTGATGTATGTGCTATTTCCCCCTCGAGCCCTTTGAGTTTTCCTCTGACTACCACGACTTTGTCGTTTACCTTATACGGGGTGTCGACGATGGTCACCGGAATGTCGGACTGTCCGAGCATGAACCGCAGCGTGTCGATTTCTTTCTGCGGTATGACGGCGAGGGGCTTCGGCATCGAGCCGGTTGCGGCTCCCGCCTTGTTCGTCATGAAGCGGTTGATATACGGGAGCCTGACAATCTCCCTGCGTTCCTGCTCGGTGCATTTGACGAATACCATGGCCGGGAGCAGCACTTTGTCGACCTTTGCCTTCCTGCCGTTCTTCCATACGCGTATCACGGTCTGTGACGCCACATATGTCTCGTGGCCCGACTGCCGCAGCTTTTCCCGCACGGTTTTCTCGGTGTTGTTCTTGACGATTGCCACGAACCATTTGCGGCCTTCCACGCCTACGGCGTCGCCAACGCCTGATGGCGCTGCCGTAACGCTCTCGGTATCAGTAAGGATACTCATTATGGCAGAAGTTGTGTGCTTGGCCAAAATAAGCGTCTCTTCCGAAGAGATGCTTATTTTGGGCGCAAAATTACATAAAAACTCCGACTTGTGCAAACAGTATTGTGTGGTGTCGGTAGAGGTGGTGAGTAAACGGCTACATAACACGCCTGGGAAGCGATAGGACGTGCCTCCCGGCCATCGGATCGACGCGCCTCCAAAACTATGTGCCGGGCGGTTGTGTCGCCGGCGGTTCGTGAATGGTTGGATTTATCCGGGTTTCGGCTGGGCGGAATCCGCTGATACCCAATCATTTGCCAAGTGGCCATTATCTCTTCGGAAGAGACAGTGATTATCCGGCGGAGTGATGATGCCGTTTGTCTCGGTGTTTTCCGGCTGTCTGGTGGACGCGTAATAAAAAAGCCGCGGGCCTGTTGGCCGGCGGCTTGTCGCGGAAAGAGAGGGATTCGAACCCCCGGAGGTGTGACCCTCGTCGGTTTTCAAGACCGATGCAATCGACCACTCTGCCATCTTTCCTCGCGGTATGTGTGATACGGGGGTGTCAGCCGCCGTATATGGCGCGAAGTTAGCAATAGTTTCCCATAGAGCCAAATTTCGCCTCGGTTTTTACGCGTTTGATGCCAAATGTCGGATTCCTGTCGTATTTCGGGCCGGGAGCCGTGAGGGAGATCCGGGAATTCACATTAGTTTTTAAACAGCTTCTTAGCGCAGGGCTTCCCCTCCGTTGAGCCTCAGGGAGGCGTACATGGTGGCGGCCAGGGCGACGAAGAGCAGAAGACTGCCGACGAGCAGCGCGGCCTGCGAGACGTTCAGCATTATGAAGCACAGGCCGTAGATGGCCGCGAGCATGAGGCATATCGACAGGCCGACTATGCGCGACCGCAGTATCAGCCACATATAGGCGGTGATAAGGCCGACGGTCATTACCGCCGCCACGGCGTATGCCGCCGCGAAAGACGCGTGCTCCGCCAGCGCAAGCAGCAGGGAGTAGAATATGACCAGCGCGGCCCCGATCAGCATGTAATTGAACAGCGGGATGGGTCTGCGTTTCACGACTTCCACGAAGAACACACCGGTGAATGTCAGCAGGATTATGATGAAAGCGTATTTGATCGCGCGCACGACTTTCTGGTAGCGGTCGACCCCCACGAGGAAGTCCGCGCCGATGTACTCATTGTCGGCGGTTATTTCCCGCGAGTCATAAGAGGTGAGTTCCCAGGCGGCTGAAAAGTCCCGTTTCCAGACCTCGCGTTTGTCGGGTAGCCGGTCCCCCTGGAACGAGGGATTGGCGGCCTCGCCGTTGATGTGGATGGTTGATCGCGCCCCGACCGGCTTGACATAGATTCCGCCCGAACCTTTCAGGTCAAGTTCGGTGCTGTAATCTATGGTTGCCGGCAGATTGTCGAGATTTATGCGGGCGTATAGTCCCGCGCCGTCGCGTTTCCAGTTCACGACGCGCCCGGCGATGGTCAGCGGGCCGGCCCATTTGACGCTGCCCGGGTCCAGTCTTAGTCTGACGATTCCCTTGCCTGATTGAAACGAGAGGCTGTCGCGGGAAAAAGCGCCGCTAATATTAACCTTCGCGTTAAATACTTCGGCCTCATAGATGCCGCGGTGGAGGCGCTGGGTCGCCACGGAGGCGGTGCAGGTGAAATCAGCCGGAGTCACCAGCGTGGAGTCAGCCCTGGTTTCTGTGAAAACCGGGCCGTCGATTCTAACCGGGCCGCCCCATTGTCCCGCTATGCGGGCCGCCACCTCGTTGTTGCGGGATTCGCGCGAATAGGCCATGCCCCACACCATGCCGGCACCTATCATCAGGCATCCGGCGATTATTACCAGCAGGATTATTTTTGTACCGTAGGGGGTGGTGCCGCCCGGCTTGCCGGCGCCGGGAGAGGGCTGGTATCCGGGTCGCGGGTACTGCGGGTAGGTGTACTGCTCGAAACCCGGCACTGGTGGCGGAGTTGGCTTCTGTGCCATATGGAATCAGTTGAGGGTCAGTTCCTCGTCGACCAGTTTGAGCCGGAGGGTGAAGTACATGGCAAGGGCTATAAGGGCGAAGAGCACCAGGCTGCCGATCAGCAGCGCCATAGAGCCGAGATACAGCAGGAGGAGGATCACGGCGTATTCCGATGCCAGGATGCCGACTGCCGTCGCTACGGCTTTGCGATTGGCGGTCAGGCCGTTGACGAACCAGCCGATCAGGCCGACGGTCATCAGGCTCACGATCGTGTACGCGGCCGCGAACGGCATCAGTTCGGACAGCGAGAGCAGCAACAGATAGAACAGGCACAGCGCGCACCCCACGAGGCCGTATTGCAGATAGTTGATCCGCTTGCGGAACGCTACCTCGATAAGCATGAGCGAGACGGTGGAAATCGCTATCACCGCGAAGCTGTAAAGGGTTGATTCCGTAATCATCGAGCGGCTTGCGGCCGAGAGCAGTTTGGCTCCGGCCCGGCTCGCGCTCAGCGAGTCAACGCCGCTGGCCGCTATGGAGAGTATGCCGGCCATCGCCAGAGCGAACAAGGTATGCAGCCCCAGCCAGCCCATTGTGTATTTATACGGTTTCCCGGCAGTTGCCGGCTGTGATTGATTGGTGGCGTTATTCTGGTCCATGGTCATTATGGTTTGGGAGATTGGCTGTTCGGTGCGAAGTTATGGATAATTGCCGGGATATCCAAATATGTTCAGGCGTTTAACGCCGCGCGGTATTTCGCCATGGAGGTCGCCTTGTGGAGATGTTTGAGAAAACGCCGGGGAAATAGTGTGTCGGGAATCTGGAACTCCCAGAACGGCTTGATTTTCGACAGAATCTGCGCGTCGCCGCAGAGGGTGGCCGCGTAATCCGTCAGCACGGCATCGTGGAGCGCCAGTACGCGCGTCCGCAATTCTTCGGCGTCCATTTCGATGCCGGAACGCCATTCCAGGCCGAGCGACGGCCTGGCGAGCAGTCCGCGGCCCGCCATCAGTCCGTCAAGACCGGGATAGCGTTCGGCGGTGCGCCGCATGTCGTCGAGCGACAGGAGGTCGCCGTTGAACACCACCGGGTGTGCCGCGGCGGCGAGGAACTCCTCGAACTCGCCTGTGTGCGGCTCGCCTCCGTACTGCTGCGCCGCGACCCGGGGATGCACGGCGATCCGTTCCAGCGGCATGTCGTTGAGCGTGTCGATCATGTCTCGCCATTCGTCGGGCTTTTCCAGCCCCAGGCGTGTTTTGACTGACAGGCGCAGCCCCGGAAATTCCGTCGCGGCGATTTCCCCGATTTCGCGCAGCAGCCCGGGCTTGCGAATCAGGGCCGCCCCCCGTCCGTGGCGTGTCTGCGGCGGAAACGGGCAGCCGAGGTTCAGGTCGAGCGTGGCGCTGCCCGAGGCCTCCACCGCCTTGGCGATGACGCGGAATTCCGCGGCGTCGCGGAACAGCGCCTGCGGTGCCAGTGCCAGCCCCGGATTGTTTTCCGGTGCGATATCGGCCCTGTCGCGGCGCCGCGTCTCCCCTTTCTCGACCCGCAGGAACGGGGTGTAATATGTGTCTATGCCGCCGAAAACAGCGGCGTGGTGGCGGCGCCATGCCGCTTGCGTGTGCCCCTGCAACGGGGCGGCGTAAATCTTCATCCGTGTGGTAGTTTGCGCGAAGATACGCTTTTTCTTCCGATGCCCGGATAGGTGCCGGTTGGTTAATTGTGGTGAAAACCATGGCATGCGGTTGCGCGTGATAGCGGAAATGCATAAATTTGCGAAAGAATACTTTTTAACGAAAAACAGGAGCGTCCGCGCTCCGGCCAATCTATCAATGTTTGACTTTTCTTTCAGGCGAGTGGCGCTGGCTGCGGCTGCCGCGTTAGGCGTTGTCGCGTTTTCTGTCACGATGGAATCATGCAAGGAAACCGACCTTAGCGGCATAGAGGCCGATATAAAGGACTTGCAGGGGCGCGTGGACGCGCTCGAAGCAGCCGTGGAGGCTCTCCGAGCGGCATACGACGACGGCAAGATAATCTCCGCTGTCGCGCCGCATCCTACCAAGGACGGCTGGCTCGTCACGTTTTCCGACAATTCCACAATCTCGCTGGTCAACGGCCGCGACGGCGCGGCCGGGGCTGATGGCGCGGCCGGCGCCGACGGCGCCGATGGCCGCGACGGGCTCGACGCTGTGACGCCGCTGTTGCTTATCGACACTTCCGGCTACTGGATGGTCAGTTATGACGAAGGCGCGTCGTATGAGCATCTCCTTGACGCCTCCGGCTCCAGGATAAAGGCGGTCGGGCTTGACGGCGCTCCGGGACAGGATGGCGCCCCTGGCCACGACGGAGCGGATGGCTCTGACGGCGCGCCCGGCAGGGACGGCCTTTGCGTGCGCGTGGCGGTAAGCGCCGACGGCCTCTATGTGTTCGAGATCTACGACCCTGCCGATCCATCGGTAGTGGTCGAGAGTGTCGCGACTCCATATGATTCCGACCCCGCCGCCGTCGTGCGGGCCGTGAAAAAGGACCCGGTTTCCGGGGTGGTCACTTTTGTGATGGCCGACGGCTCGGAATTCGCGTTCAATCTCGACGTGTGTTATCCGACCGGGATTGTGCTGCTGTCCGACGCTGTCGCGATCGGCGCGGGCGGGACGGCGGAGTTCGAGTTCCGCGTCAACCCCTCCAACGCCTTCGTCGACTTTGATCCCTCGCGGGGCATGTTGAGGCTCGACCTCGTGAACGAGGCTCTGCTTGGCCGCGGGGTGGCCGACAGCTACGTCACCGACCCGGTGAATTTCCGCCTTGAGAAGATAGAGGCGGCGCTCACCCCATCGGGCGACATCAAGGCCGGGCAGTACAAGGCCACGATACGCGACCTCTCTGTCAGCAAGGACTATGCCCAGGGGGTCGCCCTGGTGCTCAACACCACCGACGGAAGCGGTGCCGCGATCCAGGTTTCATCCGCGATGATGAGGGTGGAGTGGGGCGCCGGATCGTCCATCCAGAGCTTCACCGTCAACGGCTCGGGAGAGGCCGAGCTTGTCGATGGCTCGATGCTGATGGTGCGGCTCCCCTACGGGACCGACACGAAGACCTGCGTACCCGCGTTCGTCACCTCGGCTGCCGGAATCTATGCCGACGGCCAGCCGCTCGTCAGCGGCGAGACGGAGCTTGACCTGTCGCGGCCACGCGACCTGACGGTGCGCTCGCGCAGCGGCGTCGAGAGCAAAGTGCGCGTGGCCGTATGCTATTCCGACCTCCCGGTGCTGTATCTCGAAACGCCCGCAGCGGTCGAGAGCAAGGATGTGTGGGTCGAGGGCTCGCGTATGGAGCTGCTGAACACCCCCGGCCGCGGGCAGGATATGGATGCCGCGCTCAGTGTGAAAGGGCGTGGTAACTCAACATGGAAATACCCCAAGAAGCCCTACGCCCTGAAACTGGGCAAGAAAGAGTCCGTGCTCGGCATGCCCCGTCACAAGCGCTGGGTGCTCCTGGCAAACTATATCGACCCGTCGAAGATACGCAACGCCCTCGCGTTCGAGGTGGCGCGCCAGACGGAATCACTGGCCTGGACTCCCCGCGGCGAGTTCGTGGATCTCGTGGTGAACGGACAGATGATGGGAAACTATTATCTCTGCGAACAGATCCGCGTTGACCGCGAACGGGTGAACATCACCGAGATGACGGCTGCCGATAACTCCGGCGACGCCCTAACCGGAGGATACCTGCTGGAGTTTGACACGGCGATGGACGAGGTGAACACCTTCTATACCTCCCGCCGCCGGCTTCCGGCGATGGTGAAGTCGCCGGATGACGAGGTGATGACGCAGGAACAGCTCGGTTACATCGCCTCATACATCGACCGGCTCGAAAACACCATCTACACATCCGCGTTCCCGGGCGACGGCGAGTACCGCGAGATGGTCGACCTGGAATCGTTTGCCGACTGGTGGCTTGTCCACGAGATATGCGGTAACGCCGAGCCGGTGCATCCCAAGAGCTGCTATATGTACAAGGACCGCGGCGGTAAGCTGTGCGCGGGTCCGGTATGGGATTTCGACTGGGGCACTTTCGTCCCCTCCCGCGAGAAATCGTTTGTGGCCAATAACTCGCTGTGGTTCTTCCGTTTCCTCCGCGACCCGGTGTTCAAGGAGATTGTCAGTCGCAAATGGGACGCGCTGCTCCCCAAGCTCCAGCTTCTCCCCGAGGCGTTTATCAGACCTACGGCGGAGCGGATCGCCCTCTCTGCCAATGCCGACTACCTGATGTGGCCCCGTTCCTTCGATCCCTCCCTCGAGGCCGATGTCAACGAAGACATCCGTCTGACACCGTCGCAATCCACTGACCAGATTGCCGCTTCGTTCAGCCGTCGCCTGAGCTGGCTCGACACGGCGATACGTGCTCTTTAAACTGAACATATGGTATTGGCGTGTTGTTGAATTTCAAAGGCCCTTAGCCGCCGTAATTCATCAGCATTATGAAACTTTCAGTAGTTCTTGCCGCCGTCGCCGTTGCCGGTATGTCTCAGTCCGTTTCGGCCCGTCAGATCAGTTTGGTAGAGCAGCAGACAGATTCGCTTGCCGGGTCTCACAAAATCGTGTATATCGACGGAAGACCCGCCGACGCCGCCACCCAGGCATATGTCGATTCCATACGTCAGCGTATATCGGTGTTCTATTACGACCAGTTCCGCCATTTCTCCGATCCGGCGGCTCCGTATTTTCTCTTTATGAGCAAGGACGCGCAGTTGGCTATGGGCATAGGGGGATGCGTGCGTATGCGGGGTTACTACGACTGGGGTGGCGCCATTCCTGCGTCAGGGTTCGCCCCCTACTTGATACCGATGCGGAAGGATCCTGCCAATATGCGCCACTTCGGAACCACTCCCTCGGGAACGGCCCTGTTTTTCCGTGTCTTGGGCAGAAACAAGACGCTGGGGGATTACCAGCTATACATCGAGTGCAACTTCAATGGTTACAACGGCCGCGACTTCCACCTCAAAAAGGCTTACGCCGTGATTGACAAGGTGACGGTCGGTTACGCCAACTCCACATTCTCCGACCCCGCGGCGCTGCCTCCGACGGTCGACGCGCAGGGGCCGAACAACAAAATTACCCCCACTTCCGTGCTCGTCAGATATATGCCGACATTCGGCGAGCGCTGGACAGCCGCCGTGTCGGCCGAGTCGCCCCAGCCGTCGATAACGACCGACAACGTGTCTACCGCCAAGGTGAGCGCCTGGATGCCCGATTTCGCCGCTTTCGGCCAATACCAGTGGGCTCCGGGGCAGCACGTCAGGCTCGCGGGGATAGTGCGCACGCTCTCCTACCGCGACCTGGTTGCCCGCAAGAATGTCAACAAGGTAGGGTGGGGGTTGCTTCTCAGTTCCGTGGCACATCCCGCTCCGATGCTGACAACCTACGCCAACGTCTGCTACGGACACGGTTACCAGAGCCTCGGCGGGGACCTGCTTATCGGCAGTTACGATTTGGTAGGAACCCCGGGCGACCCCGGGAAACTATACGCGCCCGCTTCGGTAGGCTGGTGCGCCGGATTGCAGTACAACATCCGTCCGAACCTGTTCGTGAGCGTGCAGGCGAGTCAGACGCGTTACCTCCCGGCACGCGATGTATCCCCCGGCGAGTACAAGTACGGCCTGTTCGGCGCTGTGAACGTGTTTTGGAACCTCACGCCTCGTATGCAGCTCGGAGCGGAGTTCGACCTTGGCACGCGCCGCGATTTCAGCGGCGACAGCGCCTGGGCCCGTCGCGCCGGCCTGATGGCCCAGTTCTCCTTCTGACGCGCTGATATCCGCCTGTGCTTTGAGCCTGACTGTCGGCGGTTTTTTAATAGCTCGGAAATTTCGTGTACAGTATGACCTCGTTCTCGGGGTCGATCACTACCTCCCCTTTCAGAAACAGGGAGGGTCCGACGCATCCTATGGCCGGCAGGTCGATTTTCTCGCTGATGCCCACCGAGATGCCTCTGATGGTGCGGTCGCCTACTTTGCAGAATCCGGCGAATATGCCTTTGCCTGCCTTTTTCCCAGACTTGGTAGCTTTGGCGGTCTGCTTTTTGAATTTGCCGGTTTTCAGGAAATTCATGGTGTCGGGGTGCTTGCTGAATAGATACATCGGCGTCCCGTTGCCGAGGTCGAAGATGAAGGGGCCCGTGATCCGCCCGTTGTGCCCGTAAGCGTCCGAGAGCTCCAAGGTTGTCTCGATAACGAGCAGCGGAGCGTAACTTGTTACCTTGTAGCGGTTCATGGCCGCCGAGTCGATGGAGTCTCGGGGAATGAAGTCGAGTGTCTTCCGCCGGAAGTTGAAGCGGATAAGGTTGGCGGTAGTATCCGCCTGGTTTTTAAGTATGTGAATCGGGACCGCTATCTTGTCAAATTTGTCGATCACGAATATCATGCCGTCATAGCGAAGGCCGCCGATATCGACTGTGCCGGTCAGGGTTTTGAGTATGTCGCGGTCGCCTTGTCCGAATCTGAACGCGGGATGTTCAGGATTGACTCGCGCCAGATTGACTGGCTCCAATCCCGCGTCGGCCAGCAGGGTGTCGTAGCTGTCCTTGTCCATGAGGATGCCGGGCAAGCCGGTTCCGACAAATATTTCAGTATCCGCCTTGCCGTTGAACGTGGTTGTCAGGTAATAATGCCCGTGCTCGCGCTTTAACGCGAAACCGGTCTGCCCGGCCGCGTGATGACTGCCGGCGGCGGCCAGCGCGATCGCTATGGCCAGGATTATCACGCGCGGGAATTTCGATAAGTAATTGCCAATCATTTATGTAAGTGATTGATAGTTATTTATGTAGGTGCTTGACGACAATCTGCCGGTACGTCGGAATTCGGTTACGACCCGTCGGATTTTCTTGTAATGCACAGGCAAAGATACGCGTTTTCCACCTATTTACCCCCCCCGATAGTTAAATATCGTTAACGAGAAGGCCGCTTCATATAATTAAGGTTTCATGACGGATACTTCGGTTCACCATATGCCGTTGTATGATTGACTGTGGTATTATTTTGAGTTTCGGGCGATGTGCGCTATCTTTGTGAAACAGATTGAGTTGAAATGGATAAAGTAAAATTTAAGGTTGTGGCGCGGAAGGTCGCCGGAAACCTGCTGGCGAGAATCGTCATGGCTATGCTGCTCGGAATAGGGGCGGCCTATGTGCTGCCTCTTTGGGGAGTGCGTGTTTTCGAGACATTCAACGCCGTTTTCAGCCAGTTTCTCGGCTTCATCATACCGCTGATTATTTTCGGGTTCGTGGCACCGGCCATCGCCGATGTGGGGCGGAACGCCGGAAAGATGCTCGTGGTGACGGCGCTGATAGCCTATGCCGCGACCATACTCGCCGGAACTTTCTCTTACCTTGTCAGCGACGCCGTATTCCCGAAGTTGATTACCTCGGGCGGAGCGGCCGCGCTCGACAACGCCGCCTCGGCGGAGGCTCCCGCGCCATATTTCTCAATCGAGATGCCGCCGCTGATGAGCGTCATGGGGGCGTTGATTATCTCGTTCATACTCGGAATCGGGTGCTCGCGTATGACCGCCAGTCCGTTGAAGCGCGTGCTTGACGATTTCGGCTCGATCGTGGCGCGGGTGATCAACGGGGTGGTCATTCCGCTCCTCCCGGTGTACATATTCGGCATATTCCTTAATATGACATTCTCGGGAAAAGTGGCGACCATCCTGCTGACTTTCAGTCAGATCATCCTCGTTATTTTCGCGCTGCATATCGCCGTGCTGCTGTTGCAGTTCACGATAGCGTCGTTCTTCTCACGCGGGTGCCGCAATCCGCTTAAAATGCTGCTGACCATGCTCCCGGCTTATTTTACCGCGTTGGGCACGCAGTCGTCGGCCGCCACAATACCCGTGACGCTGAGGCAGACTAAGGCCCTGGGGGTGCGCGACAGCGTGGCGGGCTTTACCGTGCCGCTTTGCGCCACGATCCATATGAGCGGTTCAACGCTGAAAATCGTGGCCTGCGCGGTGGCTCTGATGATTCTTAACGGGTTGCCGTTCGACTTCCCGATGTTCTTCGGCTTCATCTGTATGCTCGGCATAACCATTATCGCCGCGCCCGGAATCCCTGGTGGCGCCATAATGGCCTCGCTCGGGCTGCTGACCTCCATGCTCGGCTTCTCCGATGCCGACTGCGCCCTGATGATAGCCCTTTACATCGCTATGGACAGCTTCGGCACCGCCTGCAACGTCACCGGTGACGGCGCCCTCTCCGTCATCGTCAACCGCCTCTTTCCCTGATTTCTCGTCTTTACCACCGTGGTGAGGCGGAGCCGAACTTCTGAGGTTTTCCCGAGGCTCTTGTCTGCCTCGGCATAGAAGAATTGATAAAAAAGAGCCTGGCCGTGATCGGCCAGGCTCGGAGTGTGTTGATAGGGGTTGGTGAGTGAAACCTCGTCTATGCCTTATGTTTAGAACATGAAGGCGAAGAGACTGGTTGTTTCGGTTGTGGTCAGAATATCGTTGTAGAAGCAGCTTACGATGCCCAGGGCGATGATGCCGGCGACACAGATCCAGAGGCCGAGGCGCTCGGTCCAGTGCGAGCGGAAGCCCGCGATCTGCGGTTCGTCGGGGGCGATGTACATCGCTTTCACCACCAGCAGGTAGTAGTATAGCGAGATGATGGTGTTTATCAGGGCGATTAGCACCAGTATGTAGAGCGCTGTGGAACCGCTGCCGAGAGCCGAGGTGAAGATGAAGAACTTCGAGAAGAACCCGGCGAATGGCGGAATACCGGCCAGCGAGAACATCGCGAGCATCATCGAGCAGGCGAGCCAGGGGTTGGTCTTCGACAGGCCGTTGTAGTCGGTCATAAGCAGCTTGCCGGTCTTGTTCTCGATCGCGCCGATCACGCCGAACGCGGCGAGGTTGGAGAAGATGTAGACCAGGACGTAGAACATCAGCGCGGCCAGACCCATCTCCGTGCCGCCGACGATGCCGAGCATGATGTAGCCGGCCTGCGAGATGGAGGAGAAGGCAAGGAAGCGCTTCATGTTCTTCTGACGGATGGCGAAGAGGTTGCCTATGGTGATTGTCGCTATAATAAGCGCGTAGAGCATCCATTCCCATATGGCGGAATAGAACTGGCCGAAGCACTGCACGAGCACTACCAGGAAGGCGAAAGCCGCGGCTCCCTTGGAGATTACCGAGAGATAGGAGGTAACCGGGGTGGGGGCGCCCTGGTAAACGTCGGCTGTCCAGAGGTGGAAGGGCACGAGCGACAGCTTGAAGCCGATGCCGGCGATTACGAAGGCCAGGGCGACGGCGAGCATCGTCGATGTGCCGCCCACGAGGCCGACCGCTATCTCGGAGAAATAGAGGCTGCCGGAGAGGCCGTAGACAAACGACAGGCCCATCATGAACACGGCGGAGGAGAACACTGCGGTGAGCATATATTTGACTGCCGCCTCGTGGCTCTCGTATTTGTTCTTCTCAAACGCGACCATTGCCGCCAGCGGAAGCGAGGCGGATTCCAGGCCGATGAGGAACAGGAGGAAGTGGCGCGCGGAAATCATCAGGTACATGCCGAAGAGAGTAACAAGAAGCAGCTCGTAGAACTCGCCGCGGCGCATCACCTGGGTCTCGCTGTTGGCCCAGCGGGCGCTTTGGATAAGCACCACCAGCACGCCGACGTTGAGAATGTTCTTGATCATCGCGCAAACCGGCGAGGTCACATACATGCCGGCGAAGGCATCGACCTCGCGGCACTCCCCGCATACGAAGCCCAGGACGGTGAATATCGCGAACAGCACCGTGGCGAACGCGGTGATGCCGCCCAGGGCCTTGCGGGGCATAAAGGTATCGTAGAGGAACACCAGCAGGAAGACGATCAGCAGACCTATCTCCTGCCCCATTGCCAAAAACTGTGAATAATCCATATCGGTTATTGAGTGCTTGGAAGATTACATTCCGATTGCGCGGAAGATTTCGGGATTAAATGTGAAGCGGATGAGCCACTCGAAGAAGTTCGGGAAGCAGCCGATGGCGGCCACGCTCACCACGAGGGTGACAACCGAGAGGCGTTCCCACCACACGGCGTCGGTCAGTTGCAGATGGTGCTCGTCCTGCACGGGGCCGAAGAGGAGCTTGCCTACCACGCGGAGAATGTATACGGCGGTGATCACAATCGAACAGCAGGCCACGATGGTGAACACGCGGTGGAACATGTCGGCGTGCTCGAAGGAGCCCACGAAGATTGTCATCTCGGCCACGAAGCCCGAAAGACCCGGAAGGCCGAGCGACGCCATACCGGCGATGACGTAGGCCACGCCGAGGAACGGCATTATCTTCATCAGGCCGCCCATAAGGCGTATGTCGCGGGTGTGGGTGCGGCCGTAGATCATACCGATCAGGGCGAAGAAGAGGGCGGTCATAAGGCCGTGGGAGAGCATCTGCATGATGGCGCCGGTCAAGGCGGTGGTGTTGATCATCAGGATGGCGAAGAGCACCATGCCGCAGTGGCTCACCGAGGAGTAGGCGTTGATGTATTTGAGGTCGGTCTGCACGCATGCCGAGAAGGCTCCGTAGACAACCGATATGCCGGTAAGGATCAGGAAAATCCAGGCCAGGTCGTTGGCGGCCTCGGGCATGAGGTACATGGCCACGCGGAAGCAGCCGTAGCCGCCGAGCTTCATCAGGACGCCGGCATGGAGCATCGACACGGCGGTCGGGGCGCAGGCGTGACCGTCGGGGCTCCATGTGTGGAAGGGGAACATAGCGCCCAGAACGCCGAAGCCCACGAAGCACATCGGGAAGAGGAAGTACTGCCAGCCCTTGTCAATCGCCGCATTGCGCGAAATCTCGAGGATGTTCCAGGTGAGCTGGCCCCCCTCGGGTGCCGAGTGGTAGTAGATGCCGATGAGCGAGAGCATCAGGAATGCCGAGCCGCCCATGAGCATCAGGGTGAGTTTCATCGCGGAGTATTCCTTGCGTCCCGTGCCCCACACGCCGATGAGCAGGTACATCGGGATGAGGGCGACCTCGTAGAACATGAACATGGTGAAGAGGTCGATCGAGATGAAGAAGCCGAACACGCCCGTCGACAGCAGCAGGAGCCACATGAAGAAGTGGCGCGCGTCGTCAATCTTCCACGAGGCGAACGAGCCCGCGAACACTATTATCGATGAGAGGATGAGCATGGCGATCGACACGCCGTCGACACCTACCGCGAGGTTGATGTTCAGCGGGCCGAACCACTCCCAGGAGCCGGTGAAGAGCATCTCTTCGGTATTGCCGGCCTGGCGCAGGGCGATATAGTCGACCAGCACCCAGACGCTCAGGGCCATCAGCAGCGTGGATCCCACGACCGCTATGGTGCGGATGCCCTTAACGCCGCGGCACAGCGCGAATCCCCCCAGCATCAGCAGGGGAATGATCACGAAATAAATCAGAATATTTGAAAACATCTCTGTCACTATACTTTACTGTGTTAGCACTAAGGTTCCTCTTACAGGAGGCAGATCGCGGTTACCGCTCCGAGCACCAGCGCTCCGAGGAGGTAGAACCACACATAGAATTGCAGGTTGCCCGACTGGAGGCCGCGGATGGCGTAGGAGAGCTTGTTGGTGACGAAAGCCAGGCCGTCCATCGTGCCGTCGATTATGTGGCGGTCAAACCAGGCGATGGGCTTGGAGACGCAGCCGAAGATAATCTTGTGGGTGATGAACATGTAAAGCTCGTCCCAGTAGAAACGGTGGTGGGCCCAGCGCCAGAGGGCGGGCATGGCATCTTTCATCTTGGCGGGGAGCGGGTTCTCCTTGCGGTACATCACCGTGGCCAGGATGATCGCCAGGATGGCGACAGCCAGGGAGATGGCGGCCACGCTCCAGTCAAGAGCCTTGAGGTTGGTGAAGAAATCAACGCTGTCGAACATCTCGTGGCCGTTCCATGTGACGAGGTTGCCCATCGGCACGAAGCCTGCCACGCAGGAAACCACTGCCAGAATCACCAGCGGCAGGGTCATGGTCCAGGGCTGGTCGTGGGGGGCGTGGTGCCCTTCGTGTACCTTGTGCTCTTTCCACCAGAAGATGAGGTAGTAGAGGCGGAACATGTAGAAGGCGGTCAGACCGGCCACGAGCGACATCCAGATGTACCAGAAAATCGAGTGGCCCATGGTGGCGGTCAGTATCTCATCCTTGGAGAAGAAGCCCGCGAAGGGAATGATGCCGGCAATCGCCAGGCAGCCTATCAGGAAGGTGATATGGGTCACGGGCATGTATTTGCGCAGCCCGTGCATCGCGGTGTAGTCGTTGGAGCCGATGGCGTGGATCAGGGCGCCGGCGCAAAGGAAGAGCAGGGCCTTGAACATAGCGTGGGTGAAGAGGTGGAACATACCGGCCATGTAGCCGAGGCCGTGGTGGAACTCGGGACGGGCCACGCCGAGCGAGACCATCATGAACGCTATCTGCGAGATTGTCGAGAACGCCAGGACGCGCTTGATGTCGATCTGCGTGCAGGCAACGATCGCAGCGTAAAGGGCCGTCAGGGCACCTACCACGACGATGATGTTTAGCGCGGCCTCCTCCATGAGGTAGAGGGGGAAGAGGCGGGCCACCAGGTAGACGCCGGCGACAACCATCGTGGCGGCGTGGATCAGGGCCGAAACGGGGGTCGGGCCTTCCATGGCGTCGGGCAGCCATATGTGGAGGGGCATCATTGCCGACTTACCCATACCGCCCATGAATATCAGCACGAGCGCCCAGGTCAGTACCGAGCAGCCCATGAACAGGGGCGCGGGAGAGCTGGTGAACAGATCCTTGATGCCGGCGGCGGTGTCGAGGCTCACCTGGTAGGTGCCGTCAAGCCCGGCGACAGGCATGGAGGTAAGGTCGGTGAAGTTGAACGTCCCGGTGTAGTAGCTCAGGATGAGTATGCCGATCAGGAAGCCCAGGTCGGCGAAACGGGTGACGATGAACGCCTTCTTGGAAGCCGACACCGCCGAAGGTTTCGTGTAGTAGAAGCCGATCAGCAGGTAGGAGGACGCTCCCACCAGCTCCCAGAAGATGTACATCTGGAAGATGTTGGTGGCCACCACAAGGCCGAGCATCGAGAAGCTGAAGAGCGACAGGAACGCGTAGAAGCGCTGGAAGCCTGTCTCCCACACGCCGTGATGGTCGCGCATATAGCCGTTGCTGTAAAGGTGCACCATGAACGATATGGTGGTGATCACCACTAACAGCAGCGCCGAAATCGGGTCGAGGAGGAAGCCGAGGCGTATCACGAGGCTCTCGGTGAAGGCGAGCCAGTCGTAGTTGAAAATCACCGCCTGCAGGCGCGTGTGGCTCTCTGCGTCGATGAAGTCGGGGCTTCCCGAGAAGAAATAGGTGAAAGCCGTGATGTAGGCCAGCGTCATTGTGACGCCCATCCCCAGGGTGCCGGCGATGCCGGCCCAGCGGTGCTGCATCTTGTGGCCGGTGAGGCCCAGCAGCAGGAACATCGCCAGGGGGATTGCTAAAATCAGTATGGGAATTACGGGTTGCATAGCGGCGGTTAGTGTTTCATTTTGTTGGCGTCGCGCACGTCAATGTTTTCCGACACGCGGAAAAGGTTGATGATGATCGCTATGGCGAGTGCCGTCTCAGCGGCCGCCAGGGCGATGGCGAAAAGCGTGAAAAACATTCCCTCGAGCTGGCCGGGGAAGAGGAAGCGGTTGAATATCACGAAGTTCATATCGACCGCGTTAAGCATCAGCTCCAGGGAGATGAGCATCGCGATCATGTTGCGGCGGGTGATGAACCCGTAGATTCCGCAGCAGAACATGAACAGGCTCGGAAGCAGGTAATAGAGGATGGTGATGTCCATGGTTGTCTTTTTCCGTCAGTTTCGGTTAATGGTTTTTACGGGCGATCACCACTCCGCCGATTATGCAGGCGAGCAGCAGCACGCTGATCGCCTCGAAGGGGAGGAGGTACTGGCCGTGGCCGGTGCCCATCAGTGTCTGGCCGATCAGCTCCATGTCGGGGTTGCCGCCCTGCGGCAGCGCGCCCAGCAGCGAGCAGCGGCTCGCGAGCGAGTAGCCGGCCACCAGGAATGTGGCGAGCGCCCCGGTGAGGCCCAGAACGCGTTTTTTAGAAGCGAGTTTGGCGCTGTTGTCGCCGGGGTGGCTCGTCAGGAGTATGGAGAAGACGAACAACACCACTATGCCGCCCGCGTAAACGGCGATCTGAACCGCCCCGAGGAACTCGTAGTCGAGCTTGAAGTAGAGGGCGGCTGTCGCGAAGAGGGCGAACAGCAGGTAGGTGGCGGCGCGCAGGATCTTGCGCGTTGTGACAGCAAGCACCGAGCAGACGATAATCGCCAAGGCTATTACCGCGTAGACGATGATACTTCCTACAGAATCCATATGATTGGTTTGTTTTTGTTTTTTCGGTTTTGAAAAGCGCCCGGCCAGGTCTTATTCCGCGGCCTCGGCGATGATTGTCTTACGCCTCTCCGGCTTTCTTCGCGGCGGCCTCGCGGGCGGCCTTGGCCTTGATGGCTGCCTGTATCTTGGCGAGCTTCTCGGGGTCGCCGGCTGCGGCGGCGAGTGCCTTGGCCGCTTTGTCGTCGGCGGGGGCGGCGGGGGTGTCACCGGCAGCGGCGGCCTTCTTGGCGGCGGCAGCTGCCTTGGCGGCCTCTATCTTGGCCTGGCGCTCAGCCTCCATCTTGGCGATCTGCTCGGGTGTGGGCTTCGGTTCGGGCTTCTCAGGCAGGTAGTTGAGCTGCTTGACCAGCTTCTCGCGGGTGAACACGGCCTGCTCGAAATCGTTGTTGAACTCGATGGCGTTGGTGGGGCATGTGGTGACGCATAGCTGGCAGAAGGTGCAGCTTCCCAGGTCGTAGATGTAGCGGTCGAGTTTCTTTTTCTTCTTGCCGTCCCACGTGTCGACCATCTTGGTCTCCACTGTCAGCGTGCCGTTGGGGCAGTTGCGCTCGCAGGTGCCGCAGGCGATGCAGCGGTGGTTCCCTTCCTCGTCGTAGATGAAGCGGAGGACGGCGCGGAAGCGCTGGGGAACGTGACGGGTCTCGCGGTCTTCGGGGTATCTTTCTGTAATCTTAGGGGTTACAAACTCCTTTCCGGTAACCTCGAGGCCCTTTACGAGGCTCGAGATTCCTTTCCCTAAGGATGAGAAGTAGTCTTTGATGCTACCCATTTCTGTTTTGTTTCAGTTACGTTCTTTTGTTTTTTCTCAGTGACCCGCCGGAGCGCTAACCCCGGCGGACCTTGTGGGTTGTCCCTATCTCACCTGGCCGCCCAGGATGTCGAGCAGTTCGGTAGTAATCGCGGCCTGGCGCAGCTTGTTGTATTCGAGCTGCAGCTGGTCGAGAAGTTTCTTGGCGTTGTCGTTGGCGCTCTGCATGGCCATCACGCGGGCTGCCTGCTCGCTGGCCCGGTTCTCGGTGAAGATGTCCTGCATGACCGCCATGAGGTACATTGGGAGCACGCGGCGGAATATCACTTCTGCCGACGGCTCGAAGATGTACGGGCGGTCGGTGGCCTCTCCGCTGCCGACGGAGAACACCTCCTGTGTCACGGGCAGGAGCTGCGTGGCTTTCACGCGCTGGCGGCTGACCGACTGGAACTCCATATAGAGGGTGTCCACCCGGTCGGTCGATTTGTCGAGGAACATGTCGCGGAGGCGGTTGGTGAAGGCTGTGACGGCCTTGTCGGTGCTCTTGGAGTCGATCCCGTCGACAGGGGCTACTTCCACTCCCGGCACACGCAGCTTGGCTGCCGCCTTGCCTATCTTGCATCCGACGGGGATTATGGTAATCGCCACTCCCTCGCCGTAAAGGCCGCGGTAGAAGTCAAGGCGCTGGAGCATCTGCTTGAAGATGTTCACGTTGTAGGCGCCGCACAGGCCGTCGTCCGAACCCCACACTACCAGGGTCAGCCTCTCGACGGGGCGTGTTTCCATCAGCGGCGAGGAGAATGCCGCGTCGGATGCCGCCAGGTTGGCGATGATGGTCTCGATCTGCCCTCTGAACGGCTGGAGCTGGCGCAGTGCCTGCTCTGCCTTGTGCATCTTAGCAGACGAAATCATCTTCATGGCGCCGGTTATTTTCTCCGAGGAGCGTACCGAGCCTATGCGTCCTTTCAGTTCTCTAAGGGTTGCCATTTAGCGCTGTTTGGGGTTGCTGTTGGTTTGTCCGTATAAAGCAGGGTGGGGGAAATCAGGCGAAGCGGGCGGCCACTTCCGAGGCTGCCTCCTTGAGCTTGGCGGCGCAGTCGTCGGTGAGCTGGCCGGAGCGGATTACTCCGAGCACGTCGTTCTCGTATTTGGCGTGCAGCAGTTGCAGCAGGCCGTCCTCGAATTCGGCGACCTTTTCCACCGGCACGTCGGCCAGCAGGCCGTTGACTCCGCAGTAGATCACGGCTACCTCGTCCTCCACTGGCCACGGCTTGTACTGGGGCTGTATGAGGAGGCGCTCGTTCTTGCGGCCGCGGTCGATCACGCGTGCGGTCACCGGGTCGATGTCGCCGCCGAACTTGGTGAACGATTCAAGCTCGCGGAACTGTGCCTGGTCGATTTTCAGCGTGCCGGCCACTTTCTTCATCGACTTGATCTGGGCGTTGCCGCCTACGCGCGACACGGAGATGCCCACGTTGATCGCGGGGCGGATGCCTCGGTTGAAGAGGGCGGTCTCGAGGTAGATCTGTCCGTCGGTGATGGAGATCACGTTGGTGGGTATGTAGGCCGACACGTCGCCCGCCTGGGTCTCGATGATGGGGAGGGCTGTGAGCGACCCTCCACCCTTGACCATCGGCCTGAGCACTTCCGGGAGGTCGTTCATCTTCTCGGCCACCTGCTGGTTGTCAATGATTTTGGCGGCGCGTTCCAGCAGGCGCGAGTGCAGGTAGAAGATGTCGCCGGGATATGCCTCGCGGCCCGAGGGGCGTTTGAGGATAAGCGAGATCTCGCGGTAGGCTACGGCCTGTTTCGAAAGGTCGTCGTAGATGATCAGAGCGTCGCGGCCGGTGTCGCGGATATACTCGCCGATGGCCACTCCGGCGAACGGGGCGTAGTAGCGCATCGCCGCGGAGTCGGCGGCGGTGGCCGCCACGACGCAGGTGTAGTCCAGGGCGCCGTGCTTACGGAGGGTCTCCACCGTGGCTGCCACGGATGATGCCTTCTGGCCTATCGCGACGTAGATGCAGTAGACGGGTTTCCCTTCCTCGAAGTTCTTGCGCTGGTTGATGATGGTGTCGATGGCGATGGCGGTCTTGCCGATCTGGCGGTCGCCGATGATGAGCTCGCGCTGGCCGCGGCCTATGGGCACCATGGAGTCAACTGCCTTGATGCCTGTCTGCAAGGGCTGCTTCACAGGCTGGCGGTAGATTACGCCTGGGGCCTTGCGTTCCAGCGGGAGGCGGAGGAGCTTGCCTTCGATGGGTCCGCGGCCGTCGACTGGCTCGCCGAGGATGTTGATCACGCGGCCGAACACTCCCTCGCCGACCGGTATGGAGGCGATCTCGCCGGTGCGGCGCACCGACATGTTCTCGGTGATCTTGTTCACCTCGTTGAGCAGGATGACGCCGACGTTGCTTTCCTCGAGGTTGAGAGCCACGCCCTTGACGCCGTTCTCAAACTCCACAAGCTCGTTGGCGCACACGTTGTCGAGTCCGTAGACGTGGGCCACGCCGTCGCCCACTTCGAGCACGGTGCCGACCTCCTCGAAGGACACGGATTTGTTGACGGTCTCGAGCTGCTGTTTTAATATCTGGGATATCTCGCTAGGATTGTTCATGGTGTGAGTTACTTGCTTAGAAGTTTAAGCCGGAGTTGTTTGAGTTCGTTTTTGATGGACGCGTCGAGGCGTTCGGAGTTGATGCCTATGGTGAAGCCTCCGATCAGCGAAGGGTCGAGGGCGAAGGTGTATTCCATCGTTCCTCCGTCGAGGTGTCTGGCGATGATGTCTTTAAGCCGTTTTTCCTCCTCGGGGTCGAGGGGGGCGGCGGCGGTCACCGTCACCAGTGATATTTTGTTGGCTTTCCGGTAGATGTCGCAATATGCGATGGCGGCTCCGCGGGCCATGTCGAGGCGCTTGTTCCTGGCCAGGAGCCTGAGGAAGTCGGCCAGCACGGTGTCGTCGGCAGGGGAGCCGGCGGCTGTCGCGATCAGCTTTTCCTTCTGCGAGTCGTCGATGAATGGGTTGTCGAGCGTCTGCTGCAGCTCTGGGTTGTCGCGGAAGCTGGTCTCGAGAGTGCCCATTGAGCGGTACAGGCTGTCGGCCTTGCCGCGCTCTGAGGCATACTCGAAGAGGGCTTTCGCGTAGCGTTTCGGAATGAGGCCTTCGTTCATCTTCTCGGTTGCTTTGTTGTCGCTGATGGCGGGTTAGTTGGTGGTTTCGATCTCGTCGAGGATGGAGTTGACCAGGCGTTTCTGAGCCTGGGTGTCCTTCATCTGGTCGCGGGTGATGCGGTTGGCGATGTCGAGCGCCACCTGGCTTACCTGGTCGCGGATGTTTTTCTCGGCTTCCCGGCGGCTCTGCTCGATGGATACCTTGGCGGCGTCCATGACTTTCTGGGCCTCGACCTTGGCCTCGTCGTGGGCCTGCTCGATAATCTGTGCCTTCATCTTGTTGGCCTCGGCTATGATGCCGGCCTGCTCGTGGCGGGCCTTGGCGATTTCCCTGCGGGCTTCCTCCTGGGCGTTGTCGAGCTGCTCTTTGGCGTTACGGGCATATTCCACGCCTTTGTCGATGAGGTCGGCGCGGCCGTCGATTCCTTTCAGGATCGCGGGCCAGGCGAACTTCCACAGGATGAAGAAGAGGATGAGGAACGATACGAACATCCATATCGTCAGGCCGAAGTCAACTTTGAAAAGTTCCATAGATTCTCTGCGTTTATCTGCCGCGCGTCCTTGTGACGGCGGTCGGGAGGTGGTTTTTAGAGAGGTTTGGCGGGTGGGTGGAGCGGGGGTGTCGGGAGAAGCCTGTCTCACTGTCAGAAGCCGCTCGGCCGCGGCGCCACGCGGCGCGGGAGTCTCCGCCACCGCGTAGCGCCACCGGGCTGGCTTTATACGAAGAGGGCCAGGATGCAGACGATGACCGCGAACAGGGCGACACCCTCGATGAGGGCGGCGATCACGATCATGTTGGAGCGGATGTCGCCGGCGGCCTCGGGCTGGCGGGCGATGGCTTCCATGGCTGACGCGCCGATCTTGCCGATACCGATACCGGCGCCGATGGCCGCGATGGCTGCGCCGACGGAGGCGCCGAGACCTAAGAGAGCTTCAACTGCTGCTAAAATCATTGCTAACATAACGGTTGGGTTTTATGAGGTTTGAATATATTTCGTTTTTTGTTGTCTTATAGCGGGCCTATGCTGTGATTCAGGCGGTTCCGGCCTGAGGTGCCGGTTTGTGGGGGGGGTCCTTGTGGTCGTGCCCGTGCTCCCCCTCTTCCTGGGCGAGCGCGATGAAGATGGTCGAGAGCATGGTGAACACGTATGCCTGGATGAAACTTACCAGCACGTCGATCAGCAGCATGAACACCGAGAAGGCTATCGATACCACCGCCGTCCCCGAAGCCACGGCATAGCCCATGGCGGCGAAGATGAAGATGAGCATGGTGAGAATCAGCACGATCATGTGGCCGCCCATCATGTTGGCGAAAAGACGCACTGTCAGCGCGGCGGGTTTGGTGAAGATGCCGAACACCTCGATAACCTGCATGATGGGTATCGGGAATTTAAGCCACAGGGGGACATCGGGCCAGAAGATTTCCTTCCAGTAGTGCTTGGTGCCGAACGCGTTGGTGATGAAGAAAGTGAACAGGGCGAGCACGAGTGTCACCGCGATGTTGCCTGTGACGTTGGCGCCGCCGGGGAACACCACGATCAGCCCTAACAGGTTCATGAAGAATATGAAGAAGAACACCGTGAGCAGGTACGGGGCGAACCGGGGAGCCTTGTCTTTGAGGGTGGACCTGATCACGCCGTTGTAGATGAACTCCACGAGCGCCTCGATGGCGCCAGTAGTCTTGCGGGGCGCCTTGAACGGGTTCTTCTTGTTCCACCGGGCGAGTTTCAGAAGGAGCAGCACCACTATGAGGCAGGCGATAAGGATGGCGCAGACGTTCTTGGTTATGGAGACGTCCCACGGCTTGCTCTCCTTGCCGTCGACGATTTCGACGACTTTGCCCTTGTAGTCACCCTCGGTGGCCAGCTTGAAAGTGGCGCCGCCGTCGGTGTAGACGGCTCCGTGTTCCAGGCGTGCCGACGAGAATATGTGCAGGCCGTCGGACCCCCAGACGATAACCGGGAGTGGTATGCGCTTGTGGTGGTTGAAGGGGACTTCCCATCCGTAGCCGTCGCCGAGGTGGTCGAAAATGATTTCCTTGAGGTCGGGCTTTTCCTCGGCCGTCTCCTCGCGGGTCTGTTCGAGCGCGTCCTCGACGGCCTTTTCAGCCGGCTCAGCCGCCATGGGGAGCCAGGCGGCAAGCAGGGCGAATATCAAAAGGAGTTTCTTCATTCTCAGGCGCTTTATTTGGGGTGTCGTTATCGCTTTGTTGTTAATCAGATACCTCGGTCGCGGAGTGCGGGCCGTTGCGGCGGGGTCAGTAGACGCACACGGAGACCACGTCGTTGTCGACATCGGCTATGCCGCCTTCGACCTCTACCGAGTGGCGTTCCGCTCCGTCGGCCCCGGTGTAGCTCACAATCCCTTTAACCAGGGTCGATACCAGGGAGGCGTGGCGCGGGAGCACTGTGAACTGCCCCATTTCTCCTGGGAGGGTAACCGAGCGCGCTTCCCCTTCGAAGAGGATTTTCTCGGCGGATATGATTTTCAGTGTCATTGCTTGGCTGGGTTGCTCAGTTTACCTCGGCGAGGAGTTTCTTGCCCTTCTCGATGGCCTCGTCGATGGTGCCGACGTTGAGGAAGGCCTGCTCGGGGTACTGGTCCATCTCGCCGGAGAGGATCATCTTGAAGCCGCGGATTGTCTCGCTCAGGGGCACCATGACGCCGGGAAGGCCGGTGAACTGCTCGGCGACGTGGAACGGCTGCGAGAGGAAGCGCTGCGCGCGGCGGGCGCGGCTCACCACGAGCTTGTCCTCGTCGGAAAGCTCGTCGACGCCGAGGATGGCGATGATATCCTGAAGCTCGTTGTATTTCTGAAGGAGCTGCTTGACGGCCTGGGCGGTGTCGTAGTGCTCCTGGCCTATGATGTTCGGGTCGAGGATGCGCGAGGTGGATTCCAGGGGGTCTACCGCGGGGTAGATGCCCAGCTCGGAAATCTTACGCGAGAGCACCGTGGTGGCGTCAAGGAAGCTGAACGTGGTGGCGGGCGCGGGGTCGGTCAGGTCGTCGGCGGGCACATAGATGGCCTGCACCGAGGTGATCGATCCGTTCTTGGTCGAGGTGATGCGCTCCTGGAGCGCTCCCATCTCGGAGGCGAGGGTGGGCTGGTAACCCACCGCGGAGGGCATGCGGCCCAGCAGGGCCGACACCTCGGAACCCGCCTGGGTGAAGCGGAAGATGTTGTCGATGAAGAGCAGGATGTCCTTGCCGCCGCCGTCCTGGTCGCGGAACTGCTCGGCAACGGTAAGGCCGGAGAGGGCCACGCGCAGACGGGCGCCGGGAGGCTCGTTCATCTGGCCGAACACCAGGGTGGCCTGCGAGTCCTTCACCTGGTCCATGTCGACATCGGCCAGGTTCCACTCGCCTTTCTCCATCCCTTCCTGGAATTTCTTGCCGTATTTCATGACACCGCTCTCGATCATCTCGCGCAGGAGGTCGTTACCCTCGCGGGTACGCTCGCCCACGCCGGTGAACACGGAGAAGCCGTTGTGGCCTTTGGCGATGTTGTTGATAAGCTCCATGATGAGCACGGTCTTACCCACGCCCGCGCCGCCGAAGAGGCCGATCTTGCCGCCCTTGCTGTACGGCTCGAGGAGGTCGATCACCTTGATGCCGGTGTAGAGGATCTCGGTGCCTATGGTGAGGTCCTCGAACTCGGGAGCGGGCTGGTGGATGGCGCGCGTGTTGTCGCGGTCAAGCTCGGGCAGGTTGTCGATGGCGTTGCCGATCACGTTGAGCAGGCGCCCTTTCACCTGGTCGCCGGTGGGAACCGAGATCGGGTGGCCGAGAGACTCGACGCGCGTGCCGCGCTGGAGGCCGTCGGTGCTTTCCATGGCCACGCAGCGCACGGTTTCCTCGCCGATGTGCTGCTCCACTTCGAGAATAAGCTGCGAGCCGTCGGGGCGGTCGACCTTCAGCGCCGTGAAGATGGGGGGGAGGATGTTCTCCTTGCCGTCGAAGGTAACGTCGACCACGGGGCCGATGACCTGGGCGATTTTTCCGAAATTGTCGCTCATTTTATTATGGAGTGATTTGTGGGTTTGTTAGCTTTTAGTTCGCGCCGAAATACCAGCCCTGGATCACGATGACCACCATCAGCACCAGGTTGAAGAGGTTGATCGGCAGGAGGTATTTCCATTCCAGGCTCAGGAGCTGGTCGATGCGGAGACGGGGATAGGTCCACTTGAACCAGATGATGATGAACGACAGGAGGATGGCCTTGCCGATGAACCACACCACGGAGGGGATATAGCCCATGATCTCGTTGAAGCCGTCCCACCCGGCGACGCGCAGCGGCATCCATCCGCCGAAGAACATCAGCGTGGCCACGCCGGAGACTATGAACAAGTTGAGGTACTCGGCCAGGTAGAAGAAGCCGAAATGTATGCCCGAGTACTCGGTGTGGTAGCCGGCCGTCAGCTCGCTCTCCGCCTCGGGAAGGTCGAACGGGCCGCGGTTGGTCTCGGCGGTGCCCGCGATCATGTAGATTATGAAGGCTATGATGGCGGGGATGTGGGCCTTGAATATGAACCATCCGTCGGCCTGGGCCTCGACGATGGAAACGATGTCCATCGTGCCGGCGAAGGCGACCATTGTGAGGATCGACAGCCCTACCGACAGCTCGTAGCTCACCATCTGCGCTCCCGAGCGGAGGGCGCCGACGAGGGTGAACTTGTTGTTTGACGACCAGCCGGCCAGCAGTATGCCGAGCACTCCGATCGAGGAGCAGGCGATCAGGAAGAAGATGCCTATGTTAAAGTTGATTAGCTGCAGGCCGTTGCCCCAGGGGAGAACCGCGAAGCAGAGCATCGAGGCGATAATCACCAGGTAGGGTGCCAGGGCGAAGAGGAACTTGTCGATGTGTTTGAGGGAGATCAGCTCCTTGATGAGGATCTTGAACATGTCGGCGCAGCTTTGCAGCAGTCCCCAGGGGCCTACGCGGTTGGGGCCGAGGCGGCACTGGAAGTAGGCGCAGATCTTACGCTCGTAGAGGATGTAGAAAAGCGCCAGCACCGAGTAGGCCAGCAGCAGTATCAGGCCTACCAGCACGCACTCGATGGTTGTCGAGAGCCACGCGGGGAGCACGCTGTTGAGCGCCCCGTCGAACCATTGCGCGAATGAGTTGAAATTGTCTATCGTGTAGTTACTCATCTTGTTTCAGTGAGCTATGATTGGTTTTGATGTAAGAGGTGGCTTGTTTGGCGGTGCCGGTCAGCGGTCCATGTCGGGCACGATGTAGTCCATCGAGCCTCCGATGGTGATGAGGTCGGCGATTTTCTGCCCGGAGGTGATGTGGTCGACCACGGCTGCCGCGGGGAGCGACGGGGTGGCGAGCTTCAGGCGGAAGGGTTTGGTCGAGCCGTCGCTCTCGAGGTACACGCCGAAGAGGCCGCGGCACCCTTCGACCACCTGGAACCAGTGTCCCTGGGGGAGTTTGAGCACCTTGGGAACCTTGGCGCAGATCTCACCCTCGTCGGGAAGCATTTCCAGGAGCTGCTCGAGGATGGCCGCGCTCTGCTCGATTTCCTCGAGGCGGTTCTTGAAGCGCGCCATTGAGTCCCCTTCCCCGCGCACGACCTGCTCGAATTTGAGTTCGGGGTAGACTGCGTAGGGGTGGGTCTTGCGCACGTCGCACGCCCAGCCGGAGGCGCGGCCCGACGGGCCGGTGATGGCGTATGATATGGCGTCCTCGCGGGTGAGCACGCCCACGCCCTCCATGCGGTTCTTGGCGATGACGTTGCCGGTGAATATCTTGTTGTATTCCTTCACGTTGGCGGGGATGGTGTCGAGCAGGGCGCGGATGTCCTTCTTCAGGTCGGGATCCGGCTCGGCGATCACACCGCCGATCACGTCGTAGTTGAAGGTCATGCGGGCGCCGCAGGTTTTCTCCATGATGTCGAGGATCTGCTCGCGGACGCGCAGGGTGTAGAAGAGCATCGTGGTGGCCCCGAGGTCCATGCAGAATGTGCCTATGAAGAGGCAGTGGGAGGCGATACGCGACAGCTCGTCGAAGATTACGCGCAGGATCTGCGCGCGGCGGGGAGCCTCGATGCCGGCGGCTTTCTCTATGCAGAGGCAGAGGCCGTGGTGGTAGTTGTGGGCCGAGAAGTAGTCAAGGCGGTCCATGAAATGGAGCGTCTGCATGTAGGAAAGATCCTCGCAGAGCTTCTCCACGCCGCGGTGGATGTAGCCCATGTAGACGTCGATTTTCTTGATTGTCTCGCCGTCGATGGCGGTGCGGAAGCGGAGCACGCCGTGGGTGGCGGGGTGCTGCGGGCCGATGTTCACGACGAAGTCCTCCTCGTTGAAGACGCGCACGTCCTTACATTCGATCTTGCCGTCGGCCGCGCGGGTGTAGGTCTGCGTGAAATCGCTCTGGCGCTCGTTGTCGGTCGTCGGCGGGTTGAGGGCCGGGTCGGCGTCGTAGTCCTTGCGCAGGGGGAAGCCTTTCCAGTCGATGCTGAGGAAGAGGCGGCGCATGTCGGGGTTCCCGGCGAAGACGATGCCGTAGAAGTCAAAAACCTCGCGCTCGTAGATGCCGGCGATGCGGTAGAGGTCGGCGATAGAGGTCAGGCAGGGTTTTTCGCGGTCGGTGGTCGAGACCTTTATGGAGACGAATTCCCTGGTCTTGGTGGAGGTGAGGTAGTAGACGCATCCGAGCGAGGTCACCCAGTCCATACCCACGATGGTGACCAGGTAGTCAAACGGGTTTTCGGCGTCGTCGCGGAGCGACTTCACCAGGTCGTGGAGGTTGTTGTCGGGAATCTCGACCAGCAGAATCTCCCCTTCGGTGAACTTGGCTTCGGGGAAGGCTTTTGCAATCTTTTCCTGCAGGTTGGCCATATGGTGGTTTTGAGAGTTTTAAAAACTGTGTTAGAGGCGTTGTAAGCTGTGATGGATGGGAGAGGGGGCGTCAGTCGTTCCCTTCGGATTTCTCCGCCTGGTCGAAGAACTCCTTGCGGCTCTGCTGGCGGTTGACGCCGCCGAAGAAGCGCTCCACCTTTATTTTGCGCGAGAGCTGCATGATGCCGTAGATCATTGCCTCGGGGCGCGGGGGGCAGCCGGGCACGAACACGTCGACCGGCACGATGTCCTCGATACCCTTGGCGACGTGGTATGACTTGCGGAACGGGCCGCCGGAGATGGCGCAGCCGCCGCAGGCGATGACGTACTTAGGTTCGGCCAGCTGGTCGTAGAGGCGGCGGAACACGGGCACCATGCGGTGCACGATCGTGCCGGCCACCATCATGAAGTCGGCCTGGCGGGGCGAGGCGCGGGCCACTTCCCAGCCGAAACGCGCCATGTCGAAGCGCGCGGCCCCGAGCGACACGAACTCAATGCCGCAGCAACTGGTGGCGAAGGTGAGGGGCCACAGCGAGTTAGACCGCCCCCAGTTGATCAGTTTGTCGAGCGAGCCGACCAGCACGTTCACGCCGTTTTCGCGCAGCTCGTTGACGAGGTTTTCGATGTATTCGTTGTCCTTCCAGTCCTCGTAGGGCATGGACTTGGTGGTGACTTGCTTCATTTCCATTCAAGGGCTCCTTTCCGCCAGGCGTACGCGAGCCCGAGCACTAAGATTCCGAAAAACACAGCGACGCTGAGCACACCGTCCCAGCCGAGCCCTTGCAGCTTCACTGCCCAGGGGAAGAGGAAAACGGTCTCAACGTCGAACATGAGGAAGAGGATCGCGAAGAGGTAGTAACCGACGCTGAAACGGGTCATTGACGCTCCGCGCGTCGGGATGCCGCACTCGTAGGCCTCGCCTTTCTGCGGGTTGAAGGAGCGGGGCGAGATCAGCCCCGCGAGCCACAGGGCAATCGCCACCAGCCCCGCTCCCGTGAGGAGGGCCACTATGGCGAACACCGCGGCATCGATACCAAAGATTCCTAATGAGATCATGTATATGTATGCAAGAGTGGTTTTTATGGTTGGTTTCGGTCGCAAACGGCTGGCATCTAAAACGATAACCGCGCCACGCCCCGCACGGCGGGGTATGGCAAGCCCATTTTGAGGGCAAAGGTAGCAAAAAAATGGCAATCAAATGTTAAATTTCCGGGGCAATTTTCCCCGAAATCCAAAATAGCGCGAATAGTGCGAATAACTGAATCGGGAACCGCGCCGGAAGAGTGCGGTCCCCGATATATCAGTACATCTGCCATCCGGGCTATTTGAGGACGCTGGAATCCACCGACTGCGGCCCGGAGATGTCGATCGAGCGGTCGACCTTTTTGCCGTAGCCGAAGGTGTAAGTCAGGCTGACGGAGAACTTGCGCCCTGTCAGATATTCGTTCTTCACAAAATCATAGTTGCTTGACCTGAACCGCGTCCAATGTTTCGTCCGGGTGTTGAAAATGTCGTCAACCGAAGCTGACAGATACAGGTTGCCGTTGCCGTAGGTGAACTCGAAGTCGCAAGTGTCGCGATGGCGGAAATCAGCCATACCGGCAGAGTGCATCTGGTCGCGGTGGCCGAAGTATTTCAGTTTGAAGCGGCAGTTTCTGAAAGTATATGCGGCTATTGCGTAATATGAGAAAGCGTTTAGGGAGTTGGCATATTTTCCGTGAGCCTTGTAGTAGTTGTATTGCGGATACAGTGATAACGACAGTGTGTTGTTTAGAAGGCTGAAATCGAAGTCTACGGACGTTTGGACTTGTTCCTCGACATTAGATTCTAATGGGGATTTCAATATTCCACCATATTCTTTGGGCATTGGGGTATAGTCGAAATTCATGGATGCGTTTAATCGCCGATATGATACGAAAGTGGATATTTGGAACCAATTGCAAGCCAGTAGGTTAGCGGAAATGTACGTATCAAAATCGTATTTGCCTTTGAGGTATGGGTTGCCCTGAGTCCAAAGAATTTCAGACTGCCTGACAAGGACTGGATTAGTATACGAACTCTTCGGCGTACCATTGATAAGATTTGCCCTCCAATTGAGAGAGGCCTTTCTGCTGATCATCCAAGAAAAGGAGGAGCCAAGAACGGGACTTAAAACTTGTTCATGCAAATCCCCTGTCGACCATTGCGATATATTTATCCCAGGCATTAAATAGGCTGAAATTTTGTCGTTCGGCTTCCAAATAGCGCAAAGAAGGCCCCGACAATCTACTCGTTCCATGGAAGATTGCTGGTTGGTGCTTCCTGTGTATCGGGTATCATACCAATTGACGGAGCCGTTGGTCTGAATCTGGAACCTCCATTTTTTGGTTGCGTAAAACGCGGCGGAAAGGTTGAACTTCAAAGTATTGATTACTTCTTTGCTTCCGTTGATAATCGCGTCAGAGTCTCCGATTTTGCTCAGGGAATTATTCGTGTTGTGGGCGTGGGCATAACCCCAGCCACCCCACAAAAACCATTTATCGGCTAACTTTCCCTGGTAATCGCCGCTGATTTGGGGGGTGAAAGATTTGGCGCTGGAATTATCGTATGAGCTATCCCCTGAGAAAATGGATGGATTCCATCTGTCGGAACCCCACAGTTTGTTCTCAGGCGTTTTCTTGAATCCAAGCGCGATTGTATGAGTGGCAATGAACTCCCCGTTGGTGTATTTGGCGTTTATCGCGGCGTTTAAATTGCGTTCTTTCGATATGCTTTTCTGATGGTATTCGCGGGAAATGCTGTTATAGAAGTCATCGTTGTAATATAAATCTTTATATGTCTCCTTGCTGATGGTTTCGGTGTTGTCGTCTTTGTCTAAGGTGCCGTTAAATGTCGCACCGAAAGTCATCTTCTTGTAGACTAATTTTGACGCTACGGAGATTCTTCCGTAACTTGGTGTTTGCAGGTCTATGCTTCCCCGGGTAATGCCTCCAGCCTCGTATTCCGTCATCACGAAGTTTACCACATACAGGTTACCTTGGTATTTGGCATCGGTCGGGTTCTCTATGTATTCGACCCTTTTGGCAAGTTTGGGCCAAAAGGTGGCGAGGTCGTTCTGATTTGCTTTTACCCCGTTGATATATATGGCAACGTTGTCGCCCGACATGCTCGTTATCTCGCCATTCTTGACTTTCAGCATCGGCAGGTGCATAGATTCAATGAGCGTTGCCGGGCTGTTCGAGAGGTTCTTCTCGCTTTTCGACGGCAGAAATATTATCTTTCCATCCTCAATCCACCCCCGCTCCGCCATGACGGTGATCTCCTGAAGGTGCTTCTCGGAAGCGGATTGCTCGACATTATCGTGTGGCACATCGCCCGCCATTATTCGCGGTACTCCGATTGCAAAAAATACGCAAATGATTGATAGTTTCTTGAATGGAAGCATAGGCGGATTATTTTAGACGTAGGGAAGTGGTTTTGATGTCAGAGGGGATTGCTTATCGTTGGTAAGCGGTCTTGATGTAAGAGGGAAATTGTTTGTCGTTGTCTGTCGCAAATATATGATGAAGTTTTGATATTCCCAAATTTTATTTTAATTTTTTTTGAATAAATTTGGAAAAAGGTGAAAATAGCGAAACTGTGGTCGATGGCTATTGGCGGAGCGCCTCCGGCGCTAATCAATGGCAATCCACCTCAGGCGTTTAGACGTGGATGATGTAGGGACGCGGCGTGCCGCGTATAACGGGGATGCCTGGGGTGCCTGATTATGTGATTTGAATAATGCGTGAGTGCGGCTGATAGCGAATTATACGCGGCACGCCGCGTCCGTACAAATCTCCGCATCCCTGCGATAGAGGGTGTCGGTCAATTGTCCCATATCACATGTCCCATATCCCATATGTCCCATATTGACGGCAAATGTGATTTTTTTAATAAAAAATGTGGTGTTTTGGCAATTATCGCTATATTTGCGAATCGTTAAACAATTCGCTATGACCGAAATGAAAAAGGTAATATTGCTCGTCTTGATTCTGGCTGCCGCCGTGGCGCCGCACGCGGAGAAAATCTATCTGAGAAACCCGGAATACTTCAAGCAGCCTGTCAGGGACGGCTATCCGCTATATCCCGACAGCCTGGTGGCTGACAGCGAGACGGAAACGCTGCATATACAGAATATCGGAATGATAGGCCGCTTGGGGGAGTATGGTTTTAAGAATCTGAAAAAGGTCGTGTTCGGGGATGTCGATTACCTTCCGGGAGGGCTGTTTGAGGAGATGCCGAATCTTGAAGAAGTAGAGTTCAACGGGCTGATCGGCCATTTTGACTGCACGATGGCTTCCTACTGTCCGAATCTGCGGAAGATAACGTTCTGCGGACCTGTTTCAAGCACCGGCTCGGGCTTCGCGTATGATTGCGCGAAACTCGACAGCGTAGTGTTTGAAAGCGTGGTTGCCGGTTTCGGGCTTGATGAGTGCGAGAAGTGCCCGAATCTGAAATACATAAATAACGGGGCGTTCCTTGATGTATTAAATGACAGTCTTACACCAGCTACCGGTTTGGCCGCCATTAAGGGGAATCCACGGCTGATAGCTGATATGGAGCGGCTGGCCGACTGGCAGTGCGAGGTCTTGCGGGCCACCGATCCCGGTTGGATGCGGAAGTGCGTTTTCGAGGATGCCCGAGTGCTGCAGCCCGTTCTTGCCGGCGTCGGCTCTGAAAAGGCGGTTTTCCTGAAAGCGGCTATGGATTACGCCTGGGGCTTGGGCGATGATGTGAAATCCTATTTGGATTTGCTCCGGGAAAGCCCTGAATATGAACCAGACAGTGTTGCCGGGGAATTCGCGTACGCGCAACCGTCGGATTCGATGCTCACGTTGTCGCGCGCTCGATTTCGCCTCGACAGCGTGGCAGGAAACGGCGATGACATAAGTCGCATCAAGAATCTGCTCTATTGGGTTCATGACAATATCAGGCATGACGGGTCTAACGGGCTTCCGGGAAAGCATAGGAATCTGCGCGAAATCCACGATGCCTGCCTAAGGGACACAGTGGGAGCCAATTGCCGCGCTCTGGCGATATGCCTTACCGAGGCGTTGTTGTCGGTGGGCATACCGTCGCGTTACGTCACCTGCCAGTCAAAGGCCTGGGACACGGATAACGACTGCCATGTGATCTGCGTGGCGTGGAGCGAGTCGCTTGGGAAATGGATTTGGGTTGACCCTACATTCGCCGCTTACGTCATGGATGAGAACGGGGTGTTGCTGCATCCTGGAGAGGTGCGCGAACGTTTGCGCCGCGACCTTCCGATAGTTCTGAATGAGGACGCCAACTGGAATCACAAGTACGCGCAGACCAAGGATTTCTATATCGACGAATATATGGCCAAGAACCTCTATATAATGTCGGCCAATATGTTGAACCAGGCCGAGCCGGAGGGTAAGAGCGACCACCGTCAGGGTGCGATCGCGGCACTCGTGCCGAAAGGGAGCAATTTCACCCAGGCGCGCTTCCTGACCACTGACGAGGACTGGTTTTGGCAGGCACCACCGTGTTTGCGGTGATTGCGGGATATATCAATAATAGCCGATAGTAGGGACGCGGCGTGCCGCGTATAACGGGGATGCCTGGGATGCGACACGCGTAATGTGGGATGTGGTGTGGAGCGGATTATACGCGGCACGCCGCGTCCGTACAGATTCCTGCCCCGGTGCGGGATGGGGGAATTATGCCAGGTCGAGGAGCAGGGCGGTGGCGGAGGGGGAGCCGGGGGCCGCGATCAGGAGGAGGGGTGCGGCGATGTAGGCTGTGGAGTGGAGTTCGCCGTTAAAAGGATAGATTGAGACGAAGGGGCCGAGGCGGTCGATTATGACAAGGCGCTCCGCACGGCCGTTGTGACGCAGCGTGCGTGCAAGGACGCGGCGGTCGGTTATGACAAACGGCATCACTAAGCTGGCTATTGGCAGTGACATATTCTTTGGTCGGCCGGTTATATGCGGCGGGAGCTTCGCGAGGGGATGGCGCGCTGCTCCGGCCGGACGCTTTGCGGGGCATCGGTGCGCGGCGCGGCAGGGCGCGCGGGTGCCGCGATATTGTCCGATTGCTTTCCGGGCGCTGTCGCCGGAGTGCCGGAGGAGGCCGCGGCGCTGTCGGTGGCGGCGGTGTCGGCCTTTTCGCCGGGCTTTATGCCGAAGTCGAACTTCCGGCTGGGGAAGAACGCGCCGGGGCGCGACTCGCGGCGGGTGCGCACCAGCGAGATGCTGTCGAGGTGGAAATAGTCGCGGCGGTCGGGATCGAGGATTATGTAGCCGTAGACGCGCTCGGGTGTGCGGGTCGAGTCGAGCTGTATTTTCGCGGTGGTCATACCCTGGCTCGTGCCCGGCTCGTCGCGGTAGGAGGTTGTGCCGTCGGAGTAGTCGGCGAGAATCCTCGAGGCTACGCGGTTACGGGCGTTTATCACCTTGTATTGGAGCGTGTAGATGTCGCCCGGGCGCCAGTTTGTGTCAGGCTCGACGTTGAACGTCAGTATTCGGGAGAGCATCCGCGGGGAGCCGACCATATGCCGCGCGTTGGGCCAGAGGTCGACGGAGTCGCCCGCCAGCGCGATTTGCGCGCTGGCTCCGGCGGCGATGTTCCCCTGCCGTTCTTCGAGGATTTCCAGCACGCGGTCGCACACGTCCATGTATTTGTCGAGGTGCGCACCATACCACATGAACGACGTGTCGAGCTGCTGCTGTGAGACCCCGTGGGCCAGCAGCACGCTCTGTTTCAGCGCCTGTCGGGCCGAATCTGTGGGGTATTGCGAGTAGTTGAGCGAGGTAACGCCGTCGGCGATATGGAGGTCGGCCACGACGAGCGCCATCTCCTCCTCGGAGAGCACCCCGTCGGGCTGCTTGCGGCACCCTCCCAGCAAAGCGCCCAGGAGCGCCGCCGCGACCATCAGCATCGCCGCGAGCCTCATTCGCCAGCCTCCTCCTTTCCGGCGGAATTATGCAGTCTGAACGAGAAAGGCACTTCCGAAATCTGCCGCGAGTAGAAAAACAGCAGCATTATGATTCCCACGGAGATGGCCGCGTCGGCCAGGTTGAAGATAGGGCGGAAGAAGATGAAGTGCTCCCCGCCGACCCAGGGCATCCATTCCGGCCAGTACCATGAAGCGAGGGGAAAGTAGAACATATCCACCACGCGCCCGAAAAAGAGCGGCGCGTACCCCCCCGAGGCCGGGAACAGCGTGGCGGTCTCCGGCGGGAGCGGGTTGTTGAAAATCAGCCCGTAGAACACGCAGTCGATGATGTTGCCCGCCGCGCCGGCCACTATCAGCGACAGGCAGACGAGGTAGCCCGTGCGCGCCCGGGGCGCGCGGCGTATGCGGCAGATGTAGTATATGAGGAACGCCACGACCACTATGCGGCCGAGGGTCAGCAGGAGCTTGCTGCCGATTTCCCATCCGAAGGCCATGCCGTTGTTCTCGATGAACACGAGCTGGAACCAGGAGGTCACCGGTAGGCTCTCGCCGAGATAGAACGAGGTCTTGACCTTGACCTTTATGGCCTGGTCAAGGATGACCAAGAGTATTATTATGGCCGCGGCCAGTATGCCGCGGCCTTTTTTTTCTTTTTCCAAGGGTATCGCTGAAATGTTTTGCGGTCTGTCACTGTTTGGACTCGACGCTGAGGGTGGCGTGTGGCACCACGCGGAGGCGTTCCTTGGGGATGAGCTTGCCGGTGATGCGGTCTATGCCATAGGTCTTGTTCTTGATGCGCAGCAGGGCGTTCTGGAGCTTCTGTATGTACTGCCCCAGGCGGAGAGCCTGGCGGCTCGCCTCCTCCTTGGAGAAGGTCGAGGCCCCCTCTTCGAGCACCTTGAAGGTGGGTGATGTGTCGTCGGTGTCGTTGCCGTCGGAGTTCATGACGTTTGCGCGGAGCATCTCGTAGTCGCTGCGCGCCTTCTCGAGCTTCTCTTCGATAATGGCCTTGAACTCTTCAAGTTCCTCGTCGGTGTAGCGGGTTTTCTCACTCATTGTAGCATACGTTTAAGCGGGTTTGACATTGATGACCACCCGGGTTCCGTCGATGTCGAGCACTTCGTCTTCGGCGGGATTTTCGACCGGGGCCACCTGGAGCGAGGAGGCGAGTACCTGGCGCGAGATGTATTCGGCGAAGTCGGCCACCGCCCTGTCGGTCAGTTCGCCCGGGGCAATGGCGACGTTTATACGGTCTGTGATGTTGTATCCGCGGCTCTTGCGGAGGTTCTGTATGCGGTTGACCAGCTCGCGGGCCACGCCCTCGTTTCGCAGCTCGTCGGTGATTGTCACGTCGAGCGCCACGGTGACTGAACCCTCGTTGGCAACGAGCCATCCGGGGATATCCTCGTTCTGGATCTCGACATCGGCCAGCTCGATCGCTGCCGGGGTGCCGTCGATGGCGAGCACGGCCTTGCCGTCGCGTTCCAGGGCGTTGATTTCCTGCTGGGTCATCTCGCCTACGGCCTTCGCCACGCTCTTCATCAGCTTGCCGAATTTCGGACCGAGCTTCTTGAAGTCGGGTTTGATACGTTTCACGAGCACTCCCTCGTCGCTGCTTACAAAACGCAGATCCTTCACGTTTAGTTCAGAGAGGAGCAGCGGGGCGATCGCCTCTATGTCGGCGCGGCGTTCCGCTGTGTCGACAGGGAGCATGAGCTGGCGCAACGGCTGGCGCACTTTGACCGACACCTTGCGGCGGAGCGAGAGCCCCAGCGAGGTGATCACCTGCGCGAGGTTCATGCGCTCTTCGAGCTTCTTGTCGATCAGCGCGTCGTCGGCCTCGGGGAAGAGGGCCAGGTGGACCGATTCGGCCTTTTCGCCGCGGGCTTCGGCGGCGGGGGCCGTCAGGTCGCGGTAGAGGCGGTCGGCGTAGAAGGGCGCGAACGGGGCCATCAGGCGGCTCACGGTCTCCAGGCAGGTGTGCAGTGTCTGGTATGCCGAGAGTTTGTCGGCATCCATCTCGCCGGCCCAGAAGCGTTTGCGGTTGAGGCGGACGTACCAGTTGGAGAGGTCGTTGTTCACGAAGTCGGCTATGGCGCGGGCGGCGCGGGTCGGCTCGTAGTCGTCGAGAGCCTCGTCAACGGTCTTTATCAGAGTGTTGAGTAGCGAGAGGATCCAGCGGTCGATTTCGGGGCGCTCGGCGAAAGGCACCTGCGGCTCGGTCCCCGTGAAACCGTCGACGTTGGCGTAGAGGGCCAGGAACGAATAGGTGTTATGGAGCGTCGCGAAGAGCTTGCGGGCGGTTTCCTGCACGCCCGCGTCGTCGAATTTGAGGTTGTCCCAGGGGGACGAGTTTGAAATCATATACCAGCGCAGGGGGTCGGAGCCGTGTTTCTCGATGGTCGAGAAGGGGTTCACGGCGTTGCCCAGGCGCTTCGACATCTTGTTGCCCTCCTTGTCAAGCACGAGGCCGTTGGAAATCACGGCCTTGTAGGCGACGGAATCGAAAATCATCGTCGCGATAGCGTGGAGGGTGAAGAACCACCCGCGCGTCTGGTCGACCCCCTCGGCGATGAAGTCGGCGGGGTAAAGCTCGCCCGAGTCAAGCCCCTCCTTGTTCTCGAAAGGATAATGGATCTGGGCGTAGGGCATCGAGCCGGAGTCGAACCACACGTCGATGAGGTCGGTCTCGCGGCGCATGGGGCGGCCGGTGGGGGAGAGGAGCACTATGTCGTCGACATACGGGCGGTGCAGGTCGATTTTTTCGTAATTTTCCTTCGAGAAGTCGCCGGGCTTGAAGCCCTTGGCCTTGTAAGGGTTCTCCTTCATCACCCCGGCCTCTACGGCGCGCTCTATCTCGTTGTAAAGCTGCTCGACGGAAGCGACGCAAAGCTCCTCGCGGCCGTCGTCGGTGCGCCATATCGGGAGCGGGGTGCCCCAGTAGCGGCTGCGCGAGAGGTTCCAGTCCTGGAGGTTCTCGAGCCATTTGCCGAAGCGGCCCGAGCCGGTCGATGCGGGCTTCCACTTGATAGTGTCGTTAAGCTCCATCAGGCGCTCGCGGGCGGCGGTGGTGCGTATGAACCAGCTGTCGAGGGGGTAGTAGAGCACCGGCTGGTCGGTTCGCCAGCAGTGGGGGTAGTTGTGGGTGTGCTTCTCCACCTTGAACGCCTCGCCGTCGCGCTTCATCTCGACAGAGAGCGTGACGTTGAGGTCTTCCGGCTCTTCTGTCTTGCCGGGATTGAACCAGCTCTCGTACTGGGGCTTGACGTATGCCCCGGCGTATTTGCCGTAAAGCTCCGTGTTGACGCAGCGCCCGACGAACTCGGGTGCTAACTCGTCTATGGTGTAATATTTCCCTTGCAGGTCGACCATCGGGCGCGTCTCGCCGCGGAGGTTGATCATGAACAGCGAGGGAATTCCGGCCAGGCGCGCCACCTTGGCATCGTCGGCTCCGAACGTGGGGGCGATGTGCACGATGCCGGTACCGTCCTCCGTCGTCACATAGTCGCCGGGAATCACTCGGAACGCCTCCTCGGCGATTTCCACGAACCTGTCGTTGCCTA
This sequence comes from uncultured Muribaculaceae bacterium, assembly GCA_910579105.1. Lineage (GTDB taxonomy): Bacteria > Bacteroidota > Bacteroidia > Bacteroidales > Muribaculaceae > UBA7173. The sequence goes on from CAJTRT010000001.1 coordinate 93,001, forward strand.
TCTCGAAGCATTTGCCGGGGTTGGCGGCGGCGTATTCGTTGACGTATGCCGGGGCGAGGTCGTCGACCTTCGCCACGGGCTTTACCCAGGGCATAAGCTGGCGGTAGCGCATGCCCACAAGTTCCGGGCCGGTCCAGCTGCCGACTTCGCGGTATGGGAGGACTTTGTCGCCCGGTTTGTATTCGTCCATCGGGGCTTCCGCTCCCTCGGGCTTGAAGTAGGCGTTGACGCGGTCGCGTGCCAGCACGGCCGAAATCTTCTCGCCGGTGTAGGGATTGAACGTGCGCAGGCAGACGTATTCAATCTTCGGCCCGACGCAGAGCGCCGTGTTCGACGGCAGCGTCCAAGGGGTAGTCGTCCATGCCAGGAAGCATGGTTTGCCCCAGCCGGTCATCTCCGGCTTCGGGTCGATGATCGCGAATATCGCGGTCGCGGTGGTGTCCTTCACGTCGCGGTAGCATCCCGGCTGGTTCAGCTCGTGGGAACTGAGGCCCGTTCCGGCGGCGGGCGAGTATGGCTGGATGGTGTAGCCCTTGTAGAGATACCCCTTGTCGTAGAGCTGGCGCAGAAGCCACCACACCGACTCGATGTATCGGTTGTCATAGGTGATGTACGGGTTTTCGAGGTCTACCCAGTAGCCCATCATGTCGGTGAGGGTCGACCATTCCTTCGTGTACTTCATCACCTCGTTGCGGCAGGCGGCGTTGTAGTCGTCAACGGAGATTTTCTTGCCGATGTCCTCCTTCTTGATGCCGAGAGCTTTCTCAACGCCCAGTTCCACGGGGAGGCCGTGGGTGTCCCATCCGGCCTTGCGCTTTACGTGGAACCCCTTCATGGTCTTGTAGCGGCAGAATATGTCCTTGATGGTGCGGGCCATCACATGGTGGATGCCTGGCATGCCGTTGGCCGAGGGGGGGCCTTCGTAAAAGACAAACGAGGGGTACCCCTCGCGCACTTCCATGCTGCGGTTGAAGAGGTTCTCCTCGTTCCAGCGGGCGAGCACCTCCTTGTTGATTTCAGAGAGGTTGAACTTGCTATGTTCGGCGAATTTCATCGGGTCAGGTTTTTGGGGCCGTGCCTCCGGCACGTTAAAATTTTACCCGCGAAGTTACTAAATTTCGCCGTCAATTCAAAACAATACTTAAATGGCAGGAATTCCGGGCGTTCGGGCCGCGTCAGTCGAGGTACTGCGACGAGAATATGGAGTCTGTTTTCTGGGTGATGATGAGGTCCAGGAGGTCGATTTCGCTGGTTGGTTCCGCCGGGGGGGGCGTCTTGGTCTCCAGGAGAGCCTGTGCGGTGGCTGATGAGGCCAGGAGCGTCCCTATTTCAGAGACAGGGACAGACGGGGTGGATGCCGGGATATGACTCGGGGCCGGGGCCGCGGCGGCCATCTCGCCGTGGTTGTAAAGGAGCTGCGGGGGCGTCTCGGGGGCGGGTTGCTCTTTGTCGCGTTTCCCTTTGCCGCGGCGGGAGGGGTTGAGCGACGCCCAGGACTCGCGCGCCGGCTCCACGCGGCCGCCGGTCATATACCGTTTGCCCCAGTAGCCGTTGTCGATGTCGCTGACAATGACGCCGCGCGACGACGAGGCGTGGATCATCGAGCCGTTGCCGACATAGAGGCCGACGTGGCTCACTTCCGAGCCGCTGGCGAAGAACACCAGGTCGCCGGGCTGTATCTTGTTGCGGGCCAGGTTGGTGCAATAGCGGACCTGCTCGCGGGTTGAGCGCGGGATCTTCACGCCGGTCACGTCGCGGTAGAGGCTCATCACCAGGCCCGAGCAGTCGGTGCCGCCGGTTGTCGTGCCCCCGTAGTTGTACGGGGTCCCGAGCCACCGGTTAGCCTCCGCAATGAGGTCGCGGGCCATCGGATCGTCGATTTCGGATATGTTTACCGGCTTTGATGGTGTGCCAGGCTTGGATGCCCCGCCGGGGCGCCGCTCGTTTCTGACGACCTTCCCCTGCGAGCCTTTTACCGAGGAGCGCGACGAGCCGCACCCTCCGAGCATCAGCCCGCAGAGCGCCGCGCAGCATATAAGCGCCGTCCTGAGTGTTCGCGAGGGTTTAGGCAATTTCATTTCCGACGCAAAAATACTCAATCGCGGCGTGCGGTGCAACTAAATTGCCGCTGTTTTCGTCAAATTAACGTTCGCTATCCGCCGCAGTCGGCGGAAAAGTGTTAATTTTGTACCGATAAACCAATTTTGTCGCATTAATGGACATACTGCAAATTCAGAACGTCAGCAAGAGCTACACCAACCACAAGGCTCTTGACGACGTCAGCCTGTCGGTGCCGCGGGGCACCGTCTACGGCCTCCTGGGGCCTAACGGCGCCGGAAAAACCACTCTGATCAGGATAATAAACCACATCACGGCCCCCGACAGCGGCAGCGTTATTTTCGACGGAAAGCCCCTTACGGCCGACGACGTGGCCCATATAGGCTATCTCCCCGAGGAACGCGGCCTCTACAAGAAGATGAAGGTGGGCGACCAGGCGCTCTTCTTCGCCAAGCTCAAAGGGCTGAAAAGCGCCGAGGCCGCGCGAGAGTTGCGCCAGTGGTTCGACCGCCTGGAGATTTCCGACTGGTGGGACAAGAAAGTCGAGGAGCTTTCCAAGGGTATGGCGCAAAAGGTGCAGTTCATCGTGACGGTACTCCACCGCCCCAAACTTCTGATTTTCGACGAGCCTTTCTCAGGGTTCGATCCCATCAATGCCGACATCCTGACCCGCGAGATCCTGCGGATAAACCGCGAGGAGGGCGCTACGGTGATTTTCTCGACCCACAATATGGAGAGCGTCGAGGCGCTATGCGAGAACATAACGCTGATTAACCGCTCGCGGAACATTCTTTCGGGCAACGTGGCCGAGATACGCTCCCGCCTCGGCGCGGGCCGCTACACGGTAAGTTTCGAGGGAGAGCCTGACGCGCTTTTCGCCGCCCTGGGCGACCGGGTGCTGGCAAGCTCTGTCACCAAGGAGCACGGGCTGATGAAGGCCTCGCTTCGCCTGCGCCCAAGCGTTGACCGCCGAGAGGTGATCGCTCTGGCCAACGGCGCTGTCGATCTTGTTACTTTCGACCGCGCCCTTCCTTCAATGAACGATATATTCATCCGCACTGTCGAGGACTATAACCGCCAGCACGGCATAACCACCACCGACTTATGAAAAGCAAGATAGGCATTATAATAGGCCGCGAGTTCCGCGAGCGCGTGGCCAAGAAGAGTTTCATCATAACAACGCTGCTGATGCCGGTGCTGATGCTCGGCCTGATGGTCACTCCGGCGCTGATCGCCATGTTCTCCACCCCCTCGGAGCGCGTGGTGGCCGTGCACGATCCCTCGGGCATAGTTCTCCCGGCGTTGCAGAACGCCGATATGGAGTACGCCAGATTCGTCTCCGTGGATTCCGACGCGGACTCCGTGCTGCGCGACACCGGCTATGACGCCGTGCTCTCCGTGTCGCCCGATGTGGTGCGAAATCCGGCAAACGGGGTGACGCTCTTCCTTCACGACGCGGCCTCGATGGAGATGGAGGCCACGATTTCAAACGTCATCAAACAGGCCGTGGAGGACAAGCGCCTGCAATCCTACGACATCGATAACCTCGCCCAGATTCTCGACGAGATACACGCCGACGTTAACCTCCACACCGTGCGCGTCGACGAGAGCGGTGAGGGGGAGAGCACCTCGTCGATGCTGTCATACATCATCGGCATATTCATGGCGTTCATCCTCTATATGTTCCTGCTGATGTACGGGCAGATGGTCATGACTTCCATTATCGAGGAGAAGAACAACCGGGTGCTCGAGCTGGTGGTAACCTCCGTCAAGCCGATGCAGCTGATGCTCGGCAAGATACTCGGCGTCGGGCTCGTGGCCGTGGTGCAGGTCGTTATATGGGGCGTGCTGCTCTGCTCGATCTCGGCGTTCGTGCTGCCCGCGATACTCCCTGAAAGCGTCAGCCAGCAGGTCGACATGCTGAACGCCGGCACTCTCGACGCCGCTGCCGCGACGACCGACATCGACCTTCTCCAGGCGATTTCAGTGCTCGGCTCCGTGTGGTTCGTGGCCAAGTTGTTCGGCTACATACTGCTGTTCCTCGTCGGCGGCTTCCTGTTCTACGCCTCGATATTCGCCGCCATAGGTTCCGCTGTCGACAATATCCAGGATGCGTCGCAGTTGCAGTCGTTCGCCGTCATGCCTATCATCATAGGGCTGATTATCGGCATGGCCGCCGCGACCGACCCGAACACCCCGCTGGCGTTCTGGGCGTCTGTCATACCGTTCACCTCCCCGATGGTGATGCTCATACGGATTCCGTTCGACATACCCGGCTGGCAGATATGGGTTTCTGTCGCGGCCCTTTATCTGTCGTTCGTGCTGATGGCGTGGTTCGCGGCGAAAATCTACCGTGTCGGCATCTTCATGCACGGCAAGAAGCCATCTGTCAAGGATCTTGTCCGATGGGCCAACTACAAATGATTAAGACAGTCTCAATAAAGATTTTTCAGACAACTTTTTAGAGAAGTCCCCACACGAAAATCGCCAGTATGGCCAGGGGGCAGATGAAGCGCAGGCTGAATATCACGAGCCGCACTCCCGCCGGGGTCGGAGCGCCCGGATCGCGTCCGGGGGCCGAGAGCTGGGCGCGGAGGATGCGCCGCGGCAGCATCCAGCCGGTGTAGACGGCTATCAGCATGCCGCCCAGAGGGAGAAGTATGTTTGACGACGCGAAATCGAAAAGGTCGAAGAACGTCATGCCGAACACCTTCGCTCCGGCCAGCGGGCCGAACGAGAGGGCGCACAGGCTGCTCAGGAGGCCGGTGGCGATGCCATAGATAACCGTGGCTTTTACGCGGCTTATCTTCCATTCGCCTATGAACCAGGCGATGACCACTTCCGACAGGGAGATGGTGGAGGTCAGCGCCGCCACGAAGAGCAGCACGAAGAACAGCGCCGCCCACAGGCTGCCGCCCGGCAGCGTGGTGAAAATCGACGGCAGCACCTCGAATACGAGCCGCGGCCCGGCGGCCGGCGTCGCTCCGAACGAGAATACCGCCGGGAAGATGATTATGCCCGCCATCACCGCCACGAGGGTGTCGAGCAGGGCGGTTGTGACCGAGGTGTTTACAAGCCGCGTCGATGATGAGAAATAGCTCGCGTAGGTCATAAGCACGCCCATGCCGACGCTGAGCGAGAAGAAGGCCTGCCCCATGGCGTTAAGCACCGTCGGGAGGTCGATCTTCGAGAAGTCGGGATGGAAAAGGAACGACAGCCCCTCGGCCGCTCCCGGCAAGAACAACGCGTTGACGCAGAACACGAAAAGGATGGCGAACAGCATCGGCATCAACACGTTCGACACCTTTTCAATCCCTTTCCGCACACCGCGGCTTATGACGAGGAAGTTGATCGCCAGGAACAGTAGTGTCCAGAAAATCTGGCGCCCCCCGGAGGTGGTGAACGAGTCGAACTGGCTGTGGAGCGCCTCTTCCGAGGTCGCTCCGCCGAAGCCGGTCACTGCCTGGTAGATGTATTCCACCGTCCATCCGGCAACCACGCTGTAAAATCCGAGAATCAGCAGCGAACTGAGCAGCCCGATATAGGCCACCGAGTGCCAGAACGGGGCCGCTTTCAGCTTCTTGAACGCTCCGACGACGTTGCTCCCGGTATAACGCCCGATCACGAACTCCCCGGCTACCACGGGGACGCCGATCAGCAGCACGAAAAGCACATAGACCAGCAGGAAGGCTCCCCCGCCGTGCATGCCGGCCTCGTAGGGGAAGCGCCATATGTTGCCGAGGCCGACAGCCGACCCGACCGTGGCTGCTATCACGCCGAGTTTGGTGCTGAATTTCGTTTCGTTGGCCATAGTGGTATGACAATGAATTAATGCGTTAGAAATCAAATGTGTGGCGCAAGATGTCGAGCGACTGCGGGGTGGAGAATCCAGGCAGGTGCAGGGCGTAGTAGCTGAGCGCGGTGTCAATCGCCCTGTTGCGCTGCGCCCGGTTCATGGGGAAACGGAACGCGGTGCGCGGAGTCATGCGTCTGAGGATAAACGCCGCGGAAGCCTCTTCTGTTGTGATGAACCTGCCGTGGGCCGGCGGCGAGGCCCGGAATATGCCGTCGGCGAGGTCAAGCACTCTGCCCGGAGCGTAGGTCGACCAGTCCGGCTCTATGCCGAGGTGGCGTGCCAGCCCGACGAGCAATGCCACCGGGAAGTTAGCCGCACCGCGGGGCGAAAGGGCCGGGGAGGACACTCGCCGCGCCGCGGCTGCCAGGAAGCGGAACAACGCCTCGTCTGGCATGGGCTCGCGGAGAAGCGTGCTGAGCAGGTCGGCGGCGAACAGTGCCAGCGTGGCTCTTACCGCGTTTCCCTCAGGGGGGAGCGCTATCGGCCTGAGGTCGCGGAAAGAGCGTATCTCGCGGCCGGGAGCCGCGGATACCACGCACTCGAAATGAGCCATGGGCATCAGCAGCGCCCTCACCCGTCTCGCGGAAGCCGACGGTCCGGCGGGAACCAGCAGCGACATGCGACCCGCCTGCCGGCTGTATGCCGACAGGATGGAGTGGCGGTCGTTGTAGCGGACCATCCTGAGCGCTATGGCTTCAATATCGCGGTACATCTGCCGGTAATGTTATATTTTTACAACACCCTCGATATAAGTTTCAGACCTTTCTTTCGGTTTGCAAAGCTACGGAATTTTTTTGAGAAATAGAAGCGCGGTCAATCGTGGGATTGATTGGGCGTAAAGCTGAAAATTCGTAACTTCGCGGGAAGAAATCCGGGTTATGTTCAAGAGATGTCTTTCGATATTCCGCCTGGCGCTTCCGGTAATGGTGGCGCAGGTAGGCTTCATACTTGTGTCGTTTGCCGACAACATCATGGTGGGACGCTATACAACGCAGTCGCTGGCCGCGTCGTCGTTCGTCGTGAACCTGTTCAATGTGGTGATTCTATGCGCCATGGGGTTCTCCTATGGTCTTACGCCGCTTATCGGGGCGCTCTTCGGGCAGAAACGGGGGAAGGCTATCGGCCTGACTTTGCGGGCGGGCTTGATCGCTAATGTCATAGTGGGATTGCTGCTGTCGGTGGTTATGCTGGCGCTTTATTTCTTTATAGAGCGCATGGGGCAGCCTGTGGAGCTGATTCCGCTGATCAAGCCGTTTTTCCTGATTTATCTGGCCGGGCTTTTGCCTATGACGGTGTTCAACGCGTTCACCCAGTGGAGCTATGCGATCAAGAACACGGCTATGCCTATGTGGATTCTCCTGGGGTGCAACGCTTTGAACATAGCCGGGAATTACGCGCTCATCTATGGCAACTGGGGATTCCCCGAGCTGGGACTGACGGGAGCCGGGCTTTCCACGCTCGCGGCGAGAGTGCTTGCCCCTGTGGCAATCGTGGCGGTGTTTTTCTCGCGCCGCGCCTATCGCGAATACCGCGAGGCGTTTCTGCGTGGCGGCTCCATCCCGGCGGGTATGATGGGGACAGTCGTCAGGACTTCGTGGCCGGTGGCGTTGCAGATGACTTTCGAGACAGGCGCGTTCTCGCTCTGCGCGGTCTTTGCCGGATGGCTCGGAACGGTGTCGCTCGCGGCGTTCCAGATCGTGCTTGTCGTCGGCACGCTCGGTTTCTGCATATATTATAGTGTCGGCACAGCTATCGCCGTGCTGACCGCAAACGAGGCCGGCCGCGGGCTGGGACCCGACTGCCGTCGCCCGGCGATTGACGGGTATTTCGTCATGCTGTTCTTCATGTGCCTGTCGAGCCTCGCTTTCGTGCTGTTCGCCAGGCCGCTGATGAGCCTGTTCACAGAGGACGGGCAGGTGTTGTCGCTGGCTGTGTCGCTGCTATTCCCGCTGGTGCTCTACCAGCTTGGCGACGCCACGCAGATTACCTTCGCCAACGCCCTGCGCGGCACCGCCAGGGTTATGCCGATGCTGTGGATAGCCTTTGTGAGCTACATACTCGTGGGGCTGCCGAGCACGTGGCTTCTTGCCTTCCCGGCCGGTCTGGGTGTCTATGGTATCGAGCTGTCGTTCTCCGTATCGCTCTTCCTCGCCGGCGCGCTCTTCCTCGCGGCTTTTCTGAAAGTCACCCGGAAACGTCCGGTGGAAGGCTGAGCTAACGGTATGTGCGCAGGGTGGGGCGCACCGCGTCCTCGGCGTACTCTATCCGGTAATTGTGCTCGTCGCCCTCTACCGCCGCGACGTCGATGCGGGGCGTGAGGGCGCTGTCGCGCGACTGCATGTAGGCGTTGGCTCCTCGCAGGAGCATCTGTTCCTTCTGCCTGGTCATGGCCTCGAACGGGTTGGCCGACGGCTCGCGGCGCGTCTTGACCTCGACAAACACAATGTCTGTGCCTTTCGAGGCTATTATGTCGATCTCTATTTTCCCGAGCCGCCAGTTGCGCTCCACGATGGCGTATCCGCGTTCCGCGAGATAGTCAGCTACTGCCGATTCGCCCCATTTTCCAAGATCGTTATGCTGTGCCATGAAATCCGTTTTTTTTCTGTTGTTCTGGCAAAGATACGGAAAAATCGGTCTATATGCGGCATTATGACGCTGATTGATTTGTTGCGTTGTCTCAAATCCGGGGTTGAGGCGCATTTTAGCAAACATTAACTATTCGGCGGGGCGTGTGAGCCGGTTTTTGTATATCTTTGCATATTCAGTGCGTTATGCTGCGATACTTTCTAAATATGCTTAATTTATACGCCGATTATTCAACATATTGTTTTGCTTATGAATAATAATACACGTTTTGCCGCTTTGGCAGCCGCTTCCGTTGTCGCCGTGGCCGCGTTTGGTCATGAAATGGTCAGGCTCGTTCCCGCCGGCAGCCCCGCTGCCACCACAATCGTCGCCGCTCCGGCCGAGCCGTCGCGTGCCGCGTCGAAAATGGCCGTTGCCAAGCCGGCGCCCTCTGCTGCCCGGCAGACCCGGGCGTTGCCGGCTGTCGCGAAAGTGAAAGCGGCTGTCGCAGCCCCGTCAGCGGTCGGTTATGTCGACCACGGCGACAAGGTCGTGCTAAGTTGGAACGCCGTGGAGGGCGCTTCCGGGTATAAGGTTTACGAGGCCGGCGCCACAAGCGCCGATATCAAAAGCCTTGGAACGACATCCTCCACGACTTTCGATGTCGTTCGGTCTACCGACAGCGGCGAAGATGCCATAACGCTCTTCGGAGTGACCGCTGTCTCTGGAAATGACGAGAGCCAGATCGCGGCCACGCCGGTGCTTACCACCGGCGCGATCGCCCCGCTACCCTGGAAGGAGAGCTTCCGCAACGGCTCTACGGACAAGTTCTTCTGGACGGAGCGTACCTCCGATAACCAGTGGGGGATGCTGACCGATGCCTCCGGCCTTACGTCGGTCGACGGCGACAACGGAGTGCTTGCCTTCCAGGCTCTCAATGCCGGCGATTATCTGAATCTGCATACAGGGAAAATCGCCCTCGCCGGTAGCCCCTACCTGGTGTTCTATCGTTATTACCGCCCGACCCAGAACGTGGAGCTGACGGTTGTCGCCTCATTCCCCGACGGCTCCTCGCGACAGGTGTTCAAAAGCGAGAACACCGGCACTGCCGCCGCGTACTGGAAAGCGGAGACGGTGGACCTCGCGGCGTACAAGGATTACCGCTATTGCACCCTGTCGTTCAATTTCGTTTCCAAAGAGACTTTCTCCAACGGCGGGGCCCTGGTCGCCATCGACGCGATTCAGGTGATCGACAACAAGAACGTTGACGTGGCGGCCGGTCTGCTGCTCCCCTCGAAAGTCATAAAGGGGCACGCGGTGTCGGGCGAGCTTGAAATACGCAACAATTCGATCAGCGAGACCCCGGCGCTCAGCGTCAACGTCAGCGTCGACGGCAAACCCATCGTCAGCGGGCCGCTTAACGGCACTCTCCCCGCTCTCGGAACCGGGCTCCTCTCCTTCGAGATTCCTACCAGCTCCCTGTCCCAGGCCGACAGGCTGGAAATAACCGCGGAAATCACCGCCGAGGGCGACGAAGTTCCGGCTAACAACCGCGCGGCGGCAACCGTGGAGCTCGAGCAGACATGGCGCAACCCCGTCGCGTCGCTCCAGGCGTTCCGCACGCCTGACAACGGAATATCGCTTGAATGGGGCGCTCCCGAGAACAACAGCAAGGCTGTCGAGGACGGATTCGAGGGTTACGAACCCTGGGCTACCGAGTTCGGCGAATGGACAACCGTCGACAACGACAAGGCGTTCCACGGCGGCGTGTTCCCCGTGAGCGACTATCCTGGCCAGATGGAGCAGTTCGCGTTCAAGGTAATGACACCGGAGGAAATAGGCGAGACCAATAACGCCAACGCCGGCCGTTCTTATCTCGGAGGCGTGTTCGGCGTGCTCGACGATCCCGACGAGGGCGCGACATACGCCGCTTCCGACGCGTGGCTCATTTCCCCCGAGCTCTCCGGCGAGGCGCATACCGGCAGTTTCTATGCAGCCAGCACTCCGGCCTACAATGCCTGGTGGGAGCAATACGACCAGACCGATGAGACTTTCTACATAATGTATTCCACCACAGGCAACGCCGCCTCTGACTTTAAGGATTACTGCTATGCGGGATCGATTTCAAACAAGAAGGTGGTCGACGACGAGCATTATGTGAAAATCGAGTTCTCGATTCCCGAAGGCGCGCGCTACTTCGCCATACACCATACAACCCCGGCCGGCGACGGTTGCATGCTACGTCTTGACGACTTCGCGTATGTCGCAGGTGGCGCTCCCGTGTCATACAACGTGTATGCCGACGGCGAACTGCTTGCCAAAAGCAAGGAGATGAGCTGCCTCGACGCGGCTGCCAAAGCCTCGAAATACGCTGTTACAGCGGTCTACCGCGACGGCTCTGAGTCGCTTCCCGTCGAAGTGCTTGCCGACCAGGCCTCGATCGAGACCGCCGGCACTGACGGCGCTCCCGCTCCGTTTGACATCTACAACCTCCAGGGTGTGGCCGTGCGCCGCGGCGCCGTCTCTGTCGATGACGCGGCCCTTGCTCCCGGAATCTATATCGCCAAAGGTAAGAAATTCGTAATCAAGTAACCATATGAACCTCAGACATACACTCGCCCTCCTCGCCTCCGCGGCTGCCATCGCGGCCTCCGCTGCTCCGATAAGTCCCGAAAAGGCGCTGGAAATCGTAAACGGCCCGTCGTCGCGGAAGGTGCTCCGCTCGCTGGGCGGCTCGTCGTCGTTTAAAATCGCCGCCAAGAGGCTTACTCCCGCCGGGGATGCCACCGCGTGCTACCTGATGACCCGTGGCGGCATGCCCGGCTATGTCATCGTCGCGGGCGACGACGCCCTCGGCACGGAAATCCTGGGATATACCGATAACGGCACGCTGGCCGAAATGCCCGATAATATGCGGGCGTGGCTCGACCAGGCCGGCCGCGCGGTGGACTACCTGAACGCCCATCCCGGAGCGGCGGTCAAGAAAGTGGCCGTCCCCTCGCGGAGTGCCGCCGTCGGCCCGCTGCTGGGCGATATACACTGGGGGCAGCAGCCCTATTACAACCGCAAGGCTCCGTCGACCTCCTATCCGATAGGCTGCGTCGCGACCGCCGTGGGCCAGGTGATGTACTCGCACCGCTGGCCCGAGCGGGGTACTGGCTCGCACAGCTACACGTCAACCACTCACAAGCTCGAGATCTCGCAGGATTTCTCGCAGTCGACCTACCTGTGGGACAAGATGGCGAACACCCTCGACAACACCTCCTCGACAGAAACAGTCGACGCTGTGGCCTCGATGCTGTATGATTTCGCCGTTTCCGTCGAGATGGATTTCCAGGTCGGAGGCTCGGGAGCATATTCCGAGAAGATTGCCGGCGCGCTGGCCAACCATTTCGGTTATTCAAAGCAGGCCCATTGCGCGAAGCGCGACGCCTATACCGGCGAGCAGTGGCTCGAGATGCTCCACGGCGAGCTTGACAACGGTTTCTCCGTCGTATACGGGGGCGCGACCTCCGGGATGGGCATGGGCCACTCGTTCGTTTGCGACGGTTACAACGAGGACGGCCTCTACCATATCAACTGGGGCTGGAACGGCAACGGAAACGGCTATTTCGCCCTCAACGCCCTGGCCTACGACTATATCGACATGAGCACCGGCCAAAGTATGAAGGACGGCTTCAACTACCACCAGGATATGATCGTGGGGATGCGGCCCGACCGCGACGGATCGACACAGTGGCGCGACTACGAGTTCTTCACCGAAGGGCTCATGGCGGTCGGTGCCGACGGCGATCCCGTTGATTTCCATCCGGTGACAATCGCCTGCGGCGGGGAGCTGCCCATATACCTCTACGAGGCGTATAACATTTCCAACCGTATGACACCCGTCAGGGAAATGGGTCTGCGGATGACCGACGCCCATGGCGGCCAGGTGGCGGCGTTCAGCCCTGTCGCTGCCGGAAACTTCCGTTTCGGCCCGGTGCTCGACGATCCCGTGGTTGTGACTCTTCCGGCCCAGCTGCCCGACGGCGAATATATCATTGAGCCGTATTTCCTGCTTGACGGGGAGAGCCAGCCCCGCAAGTTCACCACTTCCGTAGGCGCGGTTTCCCGCCTGAAAGCGGTTGTGGCCGACGGGCAGGCCGAAATAACCCCGGCGGGGCATTACAGCCTTCGTGTCGAAGACCTCACATGGACTCCCGACCACCTTGACAGTGACGTAAGCTCGACTTTCCGCCTGACGGTCACGAACGACGGCGAGCTTTATGACGGATGCCTGTATTTCCAGCTCAAAGTCAAGGGGGATAACGTAGCGCACCATTGGTACAACTCGCCGCACGTCGATGTTACGATTCCGGCGGGGGAGACCCGTACCATCGAATTTACCCAGGAGCTTGACTGCTATCGCAGCGACGCGTATGTGATCACGTTCTACAACCGCGACGAGAAGCCGTTCTATTCCCAGGAAGGGCTGTCGATCGACGGCCGCGAGCCTGAGCCGGAACTGTCTCTCACCAAGAAGATAAAATTCATCCCCAAGGACTACCAGGTGCCCTGGAACTGTATGATTCTCGAGGCAGAGCTGATCAACGAGGGTGGCCTTTACGAGGGTAAGATGTTCTGGGTCATGGTGGATCCTTACACTATGATGACCAACGACAACTACGAGGGTCGCGACCATGAGGTAGTGATTCCCGGCAACGGCACGGTTAAGACCGTTCACGTCATGGGTGTGTTCGACTATCCTAACTCGTGGAGCATGTCAAACGAGTTCCTAGCCGTGTTCAACCACGTCGGCACCAACTGCATGCAGGCCGGTTCGATAGGCCCGCAGAAGTTCAACCTCCTGGAAACCACCTACGGCTCCAAAAACGAGGCTGTCACATGGGATCCCGCCTGGGATACCCAGAATGCCGACCGCGGCCAGCAGTCAGGTGTTGAGTGCGTGCCGTCAGTTGCCCCTAAGGCCGACATAGCGATCAGCTGCGTCGACGGGGTGGTTGTCGCCAAGCTCCCAGCCGGAGCCGCCTTGAAAGCGCTGACGGTGTTCGACGCCCAGGGGCGCCCTGTGGCTTTCGGGCCTGACGGTGCGGAGGGAGAGGTCCGCGTCGACATCTCCGCGCTGCCGTCGGCTCCCTACTTCGTGGCTGTCAGCACCACCGCCGGGTCTGCCGCCGCGCCTGTCGTACGCTGAGCATAAATAAAATGTCGCAAAAACACCGAGTTGTAGGGAAGCACGGCCTGTGCGTCTGAATAGCAAGACTTGATTGCCTGTCGGTTAGCTGACGCACGAGCCGTGCGTCCCTGCAACTCGGATAAAAAATATAAGTCAAGCGACAGTGGCTTTTTCAATATTTCTTTACCAATCAATCAATTATGAATAAACTTTTTACGTGTTTGCTCGGATCTGCCGCCGTCATCCTTTCGGCGGCGCTTCCGGTTCGCGCCGAAGTCGTGGAGAATTATTTCTACGATTTCACGAAGCCGATTGACGGCTCCGATCCGGCGTTCGCCGTGGCTTCCGGATGGGGCCATGTCGTCGAGTCCTATACCTATAACGGTACCACTTACTACCAGTCTTATTCCATTAACGCTTATTCCGGCAAAACCAAGGGTGCTCTTAATATCGGAAACGAGGAGGTCGGCAGTACTTGGTCAAAGAAAAAGGTAAACGATATTATCGTAACCCCCAAGGTGTCGGGCGTGGTGTCGCTCTGGATGAAGTCGTCGGCTTATTCCGGAGGAGGTTCGGCCCGTTTCTACGCTATGAAGAAGCTCGCCGACGGCTCTTTCGAGCAGGGCGACGAGATAGCTGACAAGGCTTTGTTCCGCCTGACGACGGGATGGGAGCAGGTGACATTCGACCCCATAGCCGAGGATGCCGAGTATCCGTACATAGGCATACACGCCTCCACGGCCTATCTCAGCGATTTTTCTGCCGAGAAGGCCGATATCGAGAAAACCCACAGGCTTAGCATAACGTACATATCGACCAACGCGACCTCCGCCGGGCTGGTGTGCGACCAGGAGAATAACGCTAACGTGAAGCTGACGGTATATCTCTCCAATATCGGCGACTACTCATATGAGGATGGTGCCGAGAATCTGACTTTATCCGTGTTTATGCCCGGCAGGGAGGAGGCCGTGAAGGTTGCGCCGATAGGGGCTATTGCCGAAGGCGAATCGAAGAATGTCGAATGCCAGCTCGATCCGATTCCGTTCAGCGAAATCGGTTCGTCAGCGGTGTTTACCGTGACTGAGAATATTTCCGGCACTTCGAAACAGACCTCGGCCATTACGATCAAGGAGTACAAGCCGAAAGTCACTTTCCGTGAATCGACTTACAGCGACGTGCCGGCAGACTATGTCCTGAACTTCGGAAAGATTAACTCCGCGGTCAGCAAGGCTATGTATCTCAGCGCGCAGAGCGGCACGGCTCCCGCGACGATCACGGCGATAGAATGTCCCGCTGGGTTCTCTACCTCCGTCACGGAACTCCCGATGACGCTTCAGACGACAGGCCGTACCGACATCACGATCAGCTTCGACCCCGAGGGTCTCGAGCCGGGCGTGCACGCTGGCGCCATCGTGCTGACCGTCGAGAACGGCGACCCGGCCACACTACCGGTCTCCGTGGACCTCATCGATCCCTCGCTGATCTACATCCCGTTTGCCGACGACAAGGAACTCCCGGGCGAGATAACCAACCTGAACAGCAGCAACCTTTGGAAGCTCGACTATACGGGCTACGGCTCTTCGCGCAACAACTACATAAAGCCCACATCGAGTTATTCCGAGGCCGCTCTCGTGTTGCCGAAGCTCACATTCTCCGCCGACAGGAAGCTGTCGGTCGATGCCCGTTACGACAGCCGCACCAGCACCTGCGCCCTTAAATTCGCCTATTCGCCTGACCGTACGAACTGGACGGAGTTGCCAGATATGACGCTGACACCATACACCGACGTCCCCCTGACCTCCGATTTCCAGACATTCGAAGTAAGCGGCGTGCCCGCGGGCGACTTCTACCTGCGAATCTCCGGGCGCGAGGTATACCTTGACAATATCTATGGCCTGCCTTATGCTGCCGTGGCCCACGACCTTGAGCTGACAGACATCCTTATGCCGTCGGCGGGGATGGTGAATAACCGCTACGAGGCTTCCGTGACACTCAAAAACTATAAGCGCGACGCCGAGGAGGCCGACAGCTACAATGTGGTGCTTATAGTCGGAGAGAATGAGTTTGCCGCTTCCGAAGCGCCTGAAATCGCGGGAGCGCAGGGTACTGCGACCGTCGGTGCCGGATTCACGCCGCATGCTGTCGGCGAGGTGTCGGCCCGCATGGAGGTACGCTTCGAGGATGAGACGGTGTTCGCGACTCCTGAAATCACTCTTACAATCGAAGAGGAACGCGTCGACGCTGCCAAGGTGATTGTGCCGGAAAAGAACGGTTCGACTGGCAACGGCTATGTGCTTCCGATATCGAATAGCGCCGGGGCAGCTTCCGAGCAGATTTATCCCGCATCGTATATCAACCTCTCCGCCGGCACGAAAATCAACGGCATTCAGTTTATGGGTTGCTGCCCCAACGCGGACTATACAACACATATAGAGGCGTGGGTGGCGCTTTCGGAACGCACGACCCAGAACACCGACAAGACTCCTATTCTCGCCACCGACGAGATGACAAAGGTCTACGACGGCGACTATACTTTCGTGAAAGGCGGTTATACCGACAGCTGGATTCTCAACCTGCCGTTCACAGAAGAGTTCGTTTACGACGGGACGAGCAGCCTCGTGGTGTTCCTCCGGGCCGTGAATGCCGACGGTGAGAAAGCCAGCAACATCCAGTTTGCCAACTACAATGACGGCACGTCTGATAAATGGAACCGCTACCGCCGCTGGTTCCTCGCCGATGACGGGTCGCTCGATATGTCGAAGACCGACAACTGGAATCTCGGTTACGCGGCGCTCAACCTGGTTGTCGAGACCGGAATTGTATCAGGCCGCGTGATGGAAGGCGAGCTCCCCGTGGCCGGAGCGAAAGTGACGCTCATCGGTGACGAAGTCGAGTATTACGGGACTTCCGGCGATGACGGCGCTTATTCCGTGAACGTGTTGCAGACGGGCCGCGAATACACTGCGACTGCCGAGGCCGAGGCTTATTCGACCTCGGAAAATATGGTTTCCTTTGCCGAAAGCATGTCGCCTGCGCTCGACATAGCGATGCTTTCCACGAAGGCCGACCTTTTCCAGGGTGTCTACGAGGCCGTGGTGCTTCCCGATGTGTCGGCCGCTCCCGCCGGGACATACTACCGCTTCGAGGCTGTCGAGGGTAACAAGCTGGTGTTCCGCGACGTGCCTTCGCACTCCGAGTTGCAGGCGAATGTGCCGTACATCGTGCTGCCTGACGGGGATTGTTCCGCTGACCTGTCGTCGCTGACATTCGACCATGTAGCTCAGGGTGTCACTGTCGCTGGAACTACTTTCCAGGGAGTGTACGCCTCCCGTGTGCTCCGCGCCGGGGAGCTTCTGCCGACAGACCTTATAACGTCTGGCGAAAATGTGGCTGCGGCTGTCGCTGATGATGCCGCCAAGGTAGCCCGCGCCGCCGGGGCGTATGTCACCACCGACATCCTCAACCCCGTGATTTCTCTGCGTAGCAGTGTCTCCGGCATTGAGAATGTGGATGCCGATGCCGCCGGTAACGCCAGCGCGGTCTACACCGTCGACGGGCGCCTGGTGCGCCGCGACGGCTCCGTTGACGGTCTCCCCGCCGGAATATACATTGTCAACGGCCAAAAGGTCGCAATCCGCTGATTCCTCCTCCCATAGCCGGAGACCGATAATGCACCCCGCCAGCGTCGCTATGACGCTGGCGGGGTCGCTTTTTTGTATTGGATAGGCTATTTGTTGAAATACAGGGGATTGGTTGCGGCGGAAAGGCTCGCGGCCTCGGTAGCCGACAGACGGCGGCCGTGAAGTAGCGAGGCGCGGTGGTAGTCGGGAGCGGAGGGGCGGAGGGAGTTGACCTTCACGCGTCCCGAGGAGTGGATGAAGCGCCCGTCACCCAGGTATATGCCCACATGGTTTACGCGTCCTGTCTTGTGGTTGCCGAAGAACAGCAGGTCGCCTGGGAGCAGCTTCGCGATTTCCACATCAGTCGGTCTGCCGTCGATGGGAGCGATAATCTCGGTTCCGATCATAGCCTGTTGCGACGCGTCGCGCGGCAGTATCACCCCCATATCGTAGGCGCATATCTTTGTCAGCCCCGAGCAGTCCATCGATTTGCCGGAAGTGCCGCCCCAAAGGTAGGGTGTGCCGGTATACTGGGAGGCAATCACGGGCAGCCTCGATGGCTCATATGCCTGGGCGGCCCACTCATCCAAAGGCACGGCAGCCTCTGCCAGTACGTAGCCCTTGCGGCCGTCAGGGAGGGTAACGGCTGAAAAACGTCCTCCCGCAGCGGGTGTTCCTGCGAGGATTACGCCGTTGGTGAGGTCGCTCACGCGTGGGAGGGACGCTTCTTCGGTCGCGATGGTGTCGGCATAGACGTATCCCGGCGTGATGTCGCTGACATATATCCTGGGTGATTCCTGCCACTCCGCAAACCTGTCATTGTCGAGAAGCGCCAAGGAGTTTCCGATAATCCACCCCTCATAGCCTTCGGGGGTGGCGACGCGCCACCAGCCGCCGCGGCCCTCTTCGAGCAGGCGGAGCGGGGTGCCCATGACTACCTGCGAGACCATTTCCGCCCCGTGGCGCGGCTCAGAGCGCATGCAGGCTACCGAAACAGTCGGCAGGGCGTTTGTGAAATCGGCGCCCCGGGCACATGGTAGTGCCGCCAGGACGCCGAAAAGCAGTGCTGTTTTCTTCATTTGCTTTCTAAGGGAGAGAGGGTGGCTCGGCCGCAGAGGCTGTTACTTTGTCAGAGAGGCGATTACTTTCTTTATGTCGTTGGCGAGCGCGTCGGCCTCCTCCATGGTGTGTGCCTCGGAGTAGATGCGGATAATCGGCTCGGTGTTCGACTTGCGCAGGTGGACCCACGACTGGGGGAAATCGATCTTCACGCCGTCGATGTCTGTAATCTTCTCATTGGCGTATATTTTCTTCATCTCGCCGAGGATGGCGTCCACGTCGATTTCAGGTGTCAGCTCGATTTTGTTCTTGGCGATGGCGTAGGGGGGATACCCGGCTTTCAGTTCGGTGACTTTCTTCCCTTCCTTTGCCATGAGCGTCAGGAACAGCGCCACGCCAACGAGGGCGTCGCGGCCGTAGTGCGCCGCCGGGTAGATGACCCCGCCGTTACCTTCGCCGCCGATTACCGCGCCGGAGCGCTTCATCTCGGTCACCACGTTCACTTCCCCTACCGCCGCGGCGTTGTAGCGGCAGCCTCGGGCCTCTGTCACGTCGCGCAGGGCGCGCGAGCTGCTGAGGTTCGACACTGTGGCGCCCGGGGTGTGGCGCAGGACGTAGTCGGCCACCGCGACGAGGGTGTATTCCTCGACGAACATCTCGCCGTTCTCCATGACGATTGCCAGGCGGTCGACGTCGGGATCCACCACGAAGCCCACGTCGGCGCGTCCTTCACGCATCAATGACGCGATCTGTGTGAGGTTTTCGGGGATAGGTTCCGGCGTGTGGGCGAAATGGCCGGTTGGTTCGCAGTTCAGTTCTATTATGTTCTTCACGCCGAGCGCTCTCAGAAGCTGGGGTATGACGACGCCTCCGACGGAGTTCACCGCGTCGACCGCCACGGTGAAGTCTGCCTTGGCGATCGCGTCGCGGTCAACGAGGTCGAGAGCGAGCACCTGTTCGATGTGGCGGCGGTTCCAGGTGGTGTTGTTGAGAACGGTTCCCAGGGCGTCAACGTCGGCGAAAGTGAAATCGTCGGCTTCGGCGATGCGCAGCACCTCTTTCCCCTGGGCGTCGTTGAGGAACTCGCCGTCCTGGTTGAGAAGCTTCAGGGCGTTCCACTGCTTCGGGTTGTGGGAGGCGGTGATGATTATGCCGCCGCAGGCGTTTTCCCCGACTACGGCGACCTCGGTTGTCGGAGTGGAGGCCGGGCCGATGTTCACCACGTCGAATCCCATAGCCGACAGGGTGGATGTCACAAGGCTGTCGACCATCGGGCCGGATATGCGGGCATCGCGCCCTACCACGATGAGGTTGGTGCCTTTCGTCTCGGTTTTGCGTATAAATGAGGCGTATGCGGCGGTGAATTTCACCACATCGACAGGGCTGAGCCCCTCGCCGGGCCGGCCTCCGATCGTGCCGCGGATGCCGGAAATCGATTTGATAAGTGCCATAGGAATGTGATGTATGATGGAATGTTCAGTTGCTCATGGCGCGGAAATAGCGCACGTTGTAGAGGAACGGCATAACCTGGGCGATTTCAGAAGTGAGGCCGTACTGCGACTTAACGACAAGGTTGACCTCGCAACCAAGCCCCAGCGAGGGGAATTGCAGCGGCATCTGAAGCGCCGAACCCCACTGCGAGGAGGTCGACAGCGAGTAGTTGTTGAAGCGGAACGAGGCGGAGCCTACCGCGAGGTCGTCGGAGTTGCCCCAGCCACCCGCGTCGTCGAGCGAGCCGGTCTGGGCGAACGCGTGCAGGTTGTAGCGGGTGAAGTAGAAATAGACGAGCTGGTCGTCCTTGACGCGCTCCGAGGTGTCGCCTGTCGACAGTACCTGCATATACACCGAGGCTTCCTCGTCGAGCTGGTAGTATGGCGCGTCCGGCCCTACCTCGAACACCGAGTCGGCCGGTATCGAGGTTATCACATGCTGCCTGGCCAGGAATGTGTTGACTGATTTCGTTTCCTCCGTCAGGAGTTCGGAATAGCTCTTGCCATCGTTGCAGGAATTGAGTATAATGCCGGCCATAGCGGCAATGAAGGCTATTATGAGCGATTTAGATGTTTTCATCCGCGGGCTTTTAACGTGTGGTTTGTTTCTGGTCTGGGAGATATTTGTCGTAGTCAGGCATAAGCGCCTCGCAGCGGGCCACGCACTCTTCGAGCGAGCCGTAGAACTCTCCTCCGGCGGCGTTCTCGTGTCCTCCGCCGTTGAAGTGGTCGGCACACAGGGTGTTGACGGGAAACGGCCCCTTGCTTCGGGCCGAGACTTTTATGTAGTCGGTTTCTTCGCGCAGGAAGAGCGAATATGTGACATCAGGGCAGGTCAGGGGGCGGTTCACAAGGTCCTCCGTGTCTCCCTTCTGGTAGTGGTAGCGGTTCAGCTCCTCGCGGGTGAGGGTGATTATGGCGGCCCGGTGTTCGGGGTAGAAGGCGAGCTTCTGGTCCATGGCGTAGCCGTTGAGCCGCAGCCGGTTCACGGAGTTGTTGAAGTAGATCCGGCGGTAAAGCGCGTCCTTGTCAATGCCCCGGTCCACCAGTTCGGCCACGACCTCGTAGAGCGCCGGGTCGTTGGAGTTGTAGGAGAAGTTGCCGGTGTCGGTCATCATGCCGGTGAAGATGCACTCGGCCGCCTCGCGGTCGATCAGGTCGGAGCGTTTGAGCTGCGACAGGACGCGGTAGACCAGCATGGAGGTTGACGACACCTCGGGGTACGAGATCACCAGGTCGGGGAAGTCGGAGGGGAACAGATGGTGGTCAATCATCACTTTCGGGGCCTTTGACGCGAGCAACGCCTTGGCCACCAGGTCGACGCGCTTCGGCTCGTTGTAGTCGAGGCAGAAAATCAGGTCGGCCTCGGCCAGCAGGCGGGTAGCCTGGGCCTCGAAACGCGAGAACACCATTATCTCTTCGGCACCGGTGAGGAAGCCGAGGTATTTAGGCGGGGTGTCGGGGGTGAGCACCTTTACCCACTTCCCGGCGTTGCGCAGCGCCCGGCAGAGGCCGAGCGACGAGCCCATCGCGTCGCCGTCGGGCGACAAGTGGCAGGTAACCACTATCTTGCGGGCCGGCTGCAACATCTGTTTAAGCCGGTCTATCTTGTCAGAGCTAATCAGTTTGTCCATTCTTCTTCGCTGATCGCGGCAGATGGCCGCAATCAATCTGCAAAGATACGACATTGCGGGCTGATTTCCCGCTCCCCCGTCCCTTTTTCGCGTAATTTAAGTTTCGCTGGGAGCTATTTCGCGGCGTCGGCCACGAGGGCGGTCCAGCCGCGGAGACGCGTCTCGGTCAGTTCGGGGTGGTTCACCTCGTCGAGAAGCAGCCCGACGGCCTCCAGGGTGCCGTCGGGCTTTGCCTTGGAGTGTTCGAATGTGTAGCCGATGGTGTCATACGGGGCTATGAATGTCGCGCCGGTATCTGCCAGGCGCTCGCGGATCTCGCCGACGCCGGAGCAGAAGGTGTCCTCCATTGTCTCGTCGCCGCAGCCGAACAGCGCGACCTTCTTGCCGCTGAGATCGAGCGCCTCGACCCCGTCGAGGAAGTCATACCAGTCTTCCTCCATGTCGCCGGCGCCCCATGTGGAGGTGCCGAATACCAGGATGTCGTAATCGCCGACGGCCGACGGCCGTGCGTCCTCGACGTTGTGTATGTCTTTTTCCGCCACGCCAAGCAGTGATGCCACGCGGCGCGCTATTTTCTCTGTCGTGCCGGTTTCGGAGCCGTAGAAAATCCCTGTTTTTTTCATAATGCCGATAGTTGGTCGTTATCGGTATTAAAACGCCGCGCCGCCCCCGGAGGTTCATTCCGGGCGCGGCGTCAGTCGTGGTGGTTATTCACAGATTATTCCTTTTTGTGGTATCCGTATCCGTAGCCGTAACCGTAGCCGTAGCGCGAGCGCAGGGGACCGAGGTGCGACTGGTCGGTGCCGTTAAGTATGATTGCCATATTGTGATAGCGCTGGTTGTCGTAGAACTCCTGTATGTGCGGCAGGATTTCGCGCTCGAGCACCCCGGCGCGTATGACGAATATGGTCATGTCGGCGTGGCGGTTTATGATCTTGGCGTCGGCCACCACCTCGACGGGCGGGCAGTCGAGCAGCACATAGTCATACTGCTGCCTGAGGTCGTCGAGCATGGCTTTCAGCCGGGGCGAGTAAAGCAGTTCCACCGGGTTCGGGGGAAGCGCGCCGACAGGGTATATGTCGACGTACTGCTCTCCCAGATCCTTGTCTTTGAAGTTCTCGGGGTGTTTCGGCGGCTCGACGGGACGGCGCACTCTGATCTGCTCGGGAGTGGCATGGCCCGAAAGGTAGGCCGACATGCCCGTCTGCGGAAGGTTGACGAAAGTCGAGAGCGATGCCTTGCGCAGGTCGAGATCGACGATGGCGACTTTTTTGCCCTTGATTGCCAGTATGGTGGCGAGGTTCATGGTGATGAACGTCTTGCCGGACCCGGGGTTGGCCGAGGTGACCATCAGGGTATGCGCGCCTGTGGATTCAGCGTCGACCATCAGCTCGAGGTTGGTCCTTATCACGCGGAACGCCTCGTTGATGGTGTTGCCCGAACCTTTGCGCACCATTATGACGCGTCGGTCCGTCTCCTCGGGGCGCGCGGGGCGCAGACGGTTCAGGCCCTTGCGGCGTTTGTAGCCCAGGGGAATCTCGCCGAGGAACGGCACCGAGAGGTTCTCGATGTCCTTGCGTCCGCGCACTTTCGTGTTCATTGTCTCGGCGAGCCAGATAAGGCCCATCGGCACCGCGAGGCCCATAAGGAACGCTATGAGCATAACGTTGCGCGAGTTGGGAGAGACTGGGGCGTCTGATCCGGTCGGAGGGGTTATCACCCGGCTGTTGTAGGCGGTGAACGCCTGGTTCAGCTCGTTCTCCTCGCGCTTTTGCAGCAGGTAGAGGTAGAGGCTCTCCTTTACTTTCTGCTGTCGCTCGACGCTGAGCAGGTAGCGTGCCTGGGAAGGGTTGGCGGCCAGGCGCGACGAGGCCATTGCCTGCGAGGCTTCGGCCGCGCGCACCGAGGCATTGAGGGTGACGATGTAGTTGTCGATAGATTGCAGGATCGCCTGGCGCATGCCGGCGAGCTGGCTGTCGAGGTCGACTACGAGTGGGTTGCTGGCCGATGAGTTCTCCACCAGGTTGTTGCGGCTCAGAAGCAGCTTGTTGTACTCCGTGATCTGGCTTTCCACCGACAGGTTCTGCAGCCCGGCGTTGGCGGGGAGCACGTTGAAGGAGTTGGCGGAGTTGGTGAGGTAGTTGCGGATATACCGGGCCATGCCCAGGCGGTTGTTCAGGTCGAGCACCTCGTCGGACGCTTCCGACGCGCGGGTGAAGTAGAGCTGGGACGCCTGGGCCAAGTCGGGCACCATGTGGGTCGACTTGTAGGAGGAGATGTCGGAATCCACGCTCCCAAGCTCGTTCTCGATCACCGCCAGGCGCTCCTTGATGAATTCGGCGGTGGAGAGCGAGACGCGGTTCTTGTCGCGCACCCAGTTCTCGTTGTATACGTCAGTGACAGTGTTGAGCAGGTCCTCGGCGCGGTTTGTGTTGACGTCGCGGCAGGTGATGCTTATTATCCGGGTGTCCTCGGGTATCTCTGTGGAGAGTTCGCCGGTGTACCTGGCTACCGTCGCTTTGACAGGCGCGCGGTTGATCTTGATCGCGACAGCCTCGTCCGGCGCGGTCTCCGGCTTCACATAGGCCGGATTCGGCGATACCACCAACTTGCCGTCAGGGGTATCGACGGTGTCGATCCGTTCCAGGCTTTTCAGGCTTATGACCTTGTCGCTGGGAACTCTTTCACCTTCGGCGTCGAGTTCGGTGAATCCGGATAAGTCCACTGACCCGTCGGGCTTGACGGTCGCGGTGAGCGACATCGCCTCGTTCTCTTTAAGCTCGGGGAAAGAGACTGTGAGCGGCAGCGAGGGGCCGTATAGCTCCCAGTCGTGGAAACGGCCGCTGACCGAATAGCCCACGTCAAGTCCCAGACGCTTCACCACCTCGTACATCACGGTGGGCGCGGTCATCGCCACCATTTCGTTGTTGAGGTTGGAGTAGGAGCGCAGGAATCCCATATTGGAAAACTCGTTGCCGATGCTCCCTGCTCCTGCTCCGGAATCCTCGTCTTTCAGCAGTAGTTGCGTGGAGCGTTCGTAGACTTTCGGTGTGCTTAGCAGCTTGTAGCAGGCGAATCCCATGAAGACCGCCAGGGAAATGGCGAACCAGTACCATCGCGACAGGCACATCCACAGGAAGTCCTTTATCGAGATCGACTGGTCGTTTGCCGGGTTGTTGTCCTCTTCTTTCACGGAAATGATTTTGACCGGTTACTTATCTGGTGATATGTTATTTACTTTAAGATGAGCACGAGCACTGTCGTCAGGAACGAGGCCACTGAAATCCAGAATGACGGGGTGAGGGGGGCGTTCCCGTTGGCTGTCGTGTTGCGCTTCTTCACGTCGTTGGGTGCGACGTATATCACGTCGTTCTGCTGGAGGTAGAACACCGGCGAGTTCATCACCTGGTCGCCGTCGGTGAGGTCCAGCACATAGACCTTCTGCCGGCCGTTCTCGTTGCGCATGACTTTGACGTCGGTGCGTTTGCCGCTGATAGTCAGGTCCCCGGCGTCGGCCAGGGCGTCGAGCACCGTGTACCGGTCGCGGTCGAAGGTCACGCGCCCTGGCTTGGTCACGTCGCCCATAACGAGCACCGAGTGGTTCAGGAAGTCGACGATCACGGTCGGGTCTTTTACGAGGTTCTGCCGGATCAGCTCGTTCTTGATGTATTCCGCTACCTCCTGGCGGCGCATCCCCCCGAGGTGGATCGTGCCGAGCACGGGGAACTGTATGTCGCCGTACGCGTCGACGACATACGACGCTACCTCGTTGGCGCTCCCGCGGGAGTTGGCAACCGTTATGCCGGGTGTCGACGCGCGCTGTTGCGGCATGTAGACGTTGAAAAGCGCCGCGAGCATCGGGTCCTTCGAGCTGACAACGATTGAAAGCCTGTCGTCGGGCTGCACCGTTATGTCTGCCGGGCTTGACATCTCGATCTGGCTTCCGTGCTTCGCGTCCTGGAAATAGGTTACGTCTTTGGGCGTGTGGCATGACTGGAACGCGAGGCACGCGGTGGCCAGGGATATGGCCGCCATGGCCTTTATGGCAGCTTTCTTTATAAGCATGATGTGTCGGTGGGTGTCTAAGGTGGGGTGGAATGTTATTGACTGGAACGGGGAGGGGTGGGGGTCAGCAGTAGCCGTCGGTTATATGCAGGCGCTTCTGCCGGGCGGTGATCGCCCGCGTCAGGAGGTAGTTGCCCGCTACCCAGAGCGCGACGTCGACCAGCAGGATCACGAACGAGTTGAGATATATCGACAGCCATAGGTCGAACGCTATGAGGGCGGACGATAGCGCGAGGATGGTGATCATCGCGGGACGCTGCCTGAAGCCTATCGCGAGCAGCTTGTGGTGGATGTGCACTTTGTCGGGGAGGAACGGGCTCTTGCCGCATATTATGCGGTGGAAGAACACGCGCACAACGTCGAGGCACGGTATGGCAAGCGGCGCGAACGCTATGACTATTATGTCGCTGTTGAAGTTTTCCATCCCGATCCCCTTTGTCATTGTGATGGCCAGGAAGGCCAGGATGATGCCTGTGGTGAGCGAGCCTGTGTCGCCCATGAATATCTTCTTGCCCATCGCGGGGTCTCCGAACACGTTGTAGTAGAAGAACGGCACGAGGGTGCCCAGCCCGGCGAAGGCGAGGATGGCGTAGAACGGGCGGCCTATGTGGAGGAAGGCCATGCCGTAGAATGCCATGGCGATTCCGCTAAGCCCCGAAGCGAGGCCGTCGATGCCGTCGATGAGGTTGATCGCGTTGGTGATGAACACGATGAACAGCACCGTGAGCCCCCACGACATAGCCGCCGGAAGCTCGTGGATGCCCAGGAATCCCTGCAGGTTGTCGAGGCGCACTCCGGCGGCCGCTATAAGCAGCCCTGCGAGAATCTGCGCGACGAACTTGGCGCGGTATTTCACTCCGATAAGGTCGTCGGCGATGCCCACGAGGTACATCATTATAAGCGCGCAGAGGCCGAAGCTCACTGGGAGGGTCGTCGGGCTGCACGATGCGAAATTGATGCCTTCTATGCCCTCGACGTTAACGAGGTTGCCGCTCGAAGTCATGACGATTGTCTCCACGCCGGCCAGGAGCGCCATGGCGAAGA
Organism: uncultured Muribaculaceae bacterium; assembly: GCA_910579105.1. GTDB lineage: Bacteria > Bacteroidota > Bacteroidia > Bacteroidales > Muribaculaceae > UBA7173. Next base: position 119,568 of record CAJTRT010000001.1, read on the forward strand.
GGATTGACGGCATGAATGCTATGCCGCCCAGGCGCGGCACTGCCGCTTTGTGGATCTTGCGCTCATCCGGCTCGTCGAAGAGCTTTTTGCGGAATGAAATCAGCAAAATCTGCGGTATTATGATGCCGGCGAGCATAAGGCTGATCAGAAAAACACAAAATGCGTCTAAAATCCAGTGCATAACGTTTGGTTTGAGAGGTTTTTACCCCCCCCGTTAACATTTGGCTATCAGCGAATTACGCAGTGCCGGGGCGGCGCGGCGGCATTGCCGTTATCCGACGCCCCCGCTAACGGGGCTTATCTTGCGCGAAGATACGGCTTATTATTGTCATATACAAGAGGGTTTACGTTAAGAGGCTATCAGAACGCCGACCCTTTCAGCGCCAGACCGGTCTTTTCCGACAGGCCGAAAAGCAGGTTCATGCAGTGGACGGCGTTTCCAGCGCCCCCTTTCAGCAGGTTGTCGATCACGGATGTTATCTCCGTCATGCCGTTCTCGTCGCGGCGTATGTGCAGCAGGCACTTGTTGGTGTTGGCCGCGTCGGCGAGTTCCGGGCGTCTTCCGATGAGGAAGGCGAAGCTGTGGTCGGCGTATGCTTCCTCGAAAACCCGGGCCAGCTCCGTCAGTGGCTGGTTGCAATCGGCCACCACCGTGACCTTGATGCCGCGGGCGGCGCTTCCGTCGCGGCTGAGCGACACCCGGGCGTTGCCCTGGAAGGTTGGCTGCACGGCTTTCATGGCCCGGGCGATCTCGGCTCCGGCGAGTTCCGCGTCGGGGCGGTTCTCGGCGGGAGCTACCGGGTCGCGCCGCGTTGACAGCTCCGCCGGGTCGCCCCCGGGGAGGGGGGCGGCTCCCTGGCAGCGCGTCGTTGACGCGAGCGAGGCGCTTATGTCGATGTCGCCGGCGAGCAGCATGTTTTTCGCGAGGGGGAAGAGCGCCAGCTCGGCGGCCATGGCGACCTCGGACGGGACTGATGCCCGCGTGGCTCCCCTGACGAGCGCCTTCCGGTTGTGCTCGGGCAGTCCGTAGACCATTTCCGAGCCTCCGTCGCGGAAAGCTCCCGTGAGGTCGATCACCCGCAGTTCCTGGAATTTCCCGGCCAGCTCCATGAATTCCCTGGCCTCCCACGGCTCGCCGCATACGAAAGCCGCGTCGAGATTCTCGATGTCGGCCTCCGAGGGGGCGCCTATGAACGCGGCGTCGGTGTCCCCCTCGAGGCCCCGGTGCACGTCGGTAAGCCTCCTGCCCGCTTCCTGCGGCGAGGAGACCCACATTATGTTTACGTCGGGATGGTTTACAAGTATCCTTATCAGCTCTCCGGCAGCCATGGTGTGGCCGCCAATGATGCCTGTCTTTATCATCTGGTTGTTTGTTTACTGTCTGGCAAAATTAACAATAAATCCGCCAACCGCCAAACGCTCCTGCCCGCGCGGGGGTGTTTTGACGGCGCTTTGGATTTTTTTTGTTGAAAAAAAGTGGCTGGAAAATTTGCGCGGCTCGCGGAAACTCCGTACCTTTGCATCGCTTTTGGGAAACAACCCCCGCCCAAGCCAAAGCACAACACCATCGGGGTGTAGCTCAGCCCGGTTAGAGTACGCGTCTGGGGGGCGTGTGGTCGCTAGTTCGAATCTAGTCACCCCGACAAAAGCTATGGAGGCCATTCGGCTTCCATAGCTTTTTTTACATCCTTCGGCAACGCGGTGAGGCGCCGGCGCGATTCGGGATGGCTGGCAGCATCCTCCCGTCCGGATACAAAAAGACGTTGTGTCAGCATTTTGACACAACGTCGTGTAGCCGAAGTGGGACTCGAACCCACACAGCCGCAATGGCCAAAGGATTTTAAGTCCTTCGTGTCTACCATTCCACCATTCGGCCACTTTCGCGTCGACAGCGGGCAGGGCGTTCCGGCCGCCGCTGTCTGTGGCGGTGCAAAATTACGCCTTTTTTCCGGGGCGTACAAATTTTGGCATGTTTTTTCGCCAGGTCAGACTTTGCGGACCACTCCGATTCCCTTTTTGCCGTCGATGCCTATGACAGGGGGCGCCGCGAGGCGCACGGCCCGCAGCGCGGGGCTCTCGTAGAACGCTTCCTGGCTGTCGAGCCACGCTGTGTCCAACAGGTCGGGAGCGCCCGAGGGTGTCTCGGCCTTGCGCGACAGGGTATCCACGGTGAAATACCCGACCCCGAAGGAGGTCAGGTTCTGGAAGAAGTGTGTGCCCTGCGAGGGCTCTATGCGGTAGCCCGGGAGGGCGGTCTCGACGATGAGGCGCGCCCCGGAGATGTCGGACCACCGCACGGGTATGCCGAGGGCGTGGTCCGAGGATCCCCAGCGTCCCGGCCCGATGAGTATGTACCCTTCGTCGTCGGCGAGGAGGCGGCTGTTCAGGCGCCCTATCTCCGCCGCTATCGCGGTGTTTAGCGAGGAGGTGAAGTTTTCGGGGCGCACATACACTACCACCCGGGCGTTTTCCGTCGTGCCGTGTCCCAGGGCGGAGTTGCTGCGCAGGACCAGCTCGTCGTCGGCCGCCTGGAGAACGGCGGGGTCGACGTCGTCCTTGCGGTCGATTATCGGCCTTATTTGCAGCCAGTAGATTCGTCCGGCCAGTTCGCCGTCGTGCTGTATGTTTCCCGCGAACTCTATCTCGACGGGGCGCTGCATGGCGTCCTGGCCGCGGGTGAGCATGAAGTCTACCGCCTCGGCCAGCGGGAAAGCGTTGTCGCGGAGGATGTTTGCGAAAGTGACGACCTTGCGCCCCGCGCCCCGGTGGGTGTCGCGGAGCATCTGGTCCTGGATGTCGAATGTTGAGACGAGCAGCCTCAGTGCTTCGGGGTCCGGCGCGAAGTCCTGCACGTTTTTTTTCACGAGGTTGAACGAGTCGTCGACTTTGAAATCAGTTTCCGACGGGTTTCCAATCTCCAGGGCGTAGAGCTGGCGCTGCGTGTCGCGCAGAGCGAGGTCGAGCGTCGAGGTCTGGAGCACGTTGCGGGGGTGGAGCGGGGAGAAGCGTAACGCCAGGCCGCCGTCGACGATGTATTTCCCCAGGCCTATGGCGACCTCCGCCACGCCGTCCTCGGAGCGCTCGTTGTTTATGGGGTAGTAGTTGAGCGAGCGTCCCACGCCGGAGAACGAGGGGAAATAGTATCCGTCGACCTCGCGCCCGACCACTTCCTGCAATATCACCGCCATTTTCTCCTGGTCGATGACGTTGGCCGTGGCGGTCATGTAGGCCTTGCTCTCGGCGAAGAACACCGAGGCGTAGACCCCCTTGATGGCGTCGGCCAGTACCTGCGTCATACGCTCCCGGTCGTCTATGCGGGGCACCATGTAGGTCGAGTACACTCCGGCGAACGGCTGGTAGTGAGAGTCTTCCAGCAGCGAGGAGCTGCGCACGGCCAGGGGCCTGTCGACAACCTCCAGGAGCGCCGGCAGATCCTCCCTCACTCTTGCCGGGAGCTTGGCGGCGATGAACGCCCGGAGGATCTCCTCGTCTGGGATGTCGCTGAGCGCCAGCGGGTATAGGTCGTTCTCGGCCATGAACTCGTCGAATATGTCGGTGCAGAGCACCACGGTGCGCGGTATGGAGATCGACACCCCTTTGAAATTGTCACATTCGGGGTGCTTCTTTATGATGGAGTCGATGAACGCCAGGCCGCGCCCCTTGCCGCCGAGTGAGCCTTGCCCGATGCGCGCGAAGTTGGAGTAGTGGTCGAAGCGGTCCTTGCGGAACTCGGCCACAACGCCCCGGTTTTTCATCCGGCGGTATTTGACGATGAGGTCGAAGAACAGTTTCTTGACCGCGGGTGCCTCGTCGAGGGAGTTGGTGCGGTGGTCCCGTATGAGGTCGGCGATCGGGAACATCGCGCGGGAGTAGAGCCAGCGCGATATGTCGTTGCGGCGGGCGTGGTACAGCAGGGTCTCGTCGGGAATCTCGAAAAGGCGGCGCTGCATCTCGTTGATGGAGTGGATGCGCATGATCTCCCTGCCTGTCGAGGGCTCGCGCATGACGAAGTCGCCGAAGCCGAAGTTCGACATTATCTCCTTCCCGAGGTCTACGGGGAGCTTTTTCGAAGTCTTGTCGAGGAAGATTCCGTTGAAGTCGCCCACTTTGTCGCGGTTGGCGCCCTCGGTCGATTCAACGATTATCGGCAGGTAGGGGTCGCGGCAGCGTATCTCCCTTGCCAGGCGGAGGCCCGCCTGTGGGTCCTTAACCCCGCCGCGGGCGAAGGACACGTCGGTGATGAGGCCGAGCATGCGGTCGCCGTATTTGTCGTACAGCGCCATCGCTTCTTCGTAATCGCGGGCGAGGACCACCTTGGGACGCCCTCTCATTCGCAGCATCTTCTCGTGCTCGTTGAGGGCCTCGGTCGAGAACAGCAGGCTCTGTTTGAGGAGGAACTTGTAGATATGGGGGAGTATGGACGAGTAGAAGCGCACCGAATCCTCGACCAGGAGTATTACCTGGACACCCACCTCGAGAACGTCGTTCTCGGCGTTCATCCTGTCTTCAAGGAGCTTGATTATGGCCAGAAGCAGGTCGACGTTGCCGAGCCAGGAGAAAACATAGTCGATCCCGCCGAAATCCTCTGCCGCCAGGCGGCGCGACACCTCCTTGGAGAAGGGGGTGAGCACCACGATCGGTATGCCGGGATATATGGCCTTTATCTCTTTGGCGCCGGTGAAGGTCTGCGAGATGTCCATCCCGGGCATCGCTATCACCAGGTCGAAGTTCTTGACGCGCATCTGTTCAAGGGCCTCGCTTATGTGGTTGACACGCGTGATGCGCGGGGGCGAGGAAAGGTTAAGGGCGACGTATTCGTTGTAGAGCTGCTCCTCGACGCGGCCGTCCTCTTCCATTATGAAGGCGTCGTAGGGGGAGGCCACCAGCAGCACGTTGAACACGCGCCGCTGCATGAGGTCCTGGAATGATGTGTCTTTGAGGTAAAGCTGGCTTAGGGGCTGCTCGTTCATCTCGTCAAGGGGGGGGTCGCTGTGTCAGAGTTGCTTTAACGTCCTTATGGCCTGCCGCGGGTCGGCGGCTCCGAACACGAAGCTGCCGGCGACCACGGCGTCGGCCCCGGCGCGTGCCGCGTCGGTCCCGGTACGCTCGTTTATGCCGCCGTCGACTTCGATGACGGCCTTGGAACCTGAGCGCTCGATCAGCTCGCGCAGGCGGCCGATTTTCGCTATGGTGCCGGGAATGAATGCCTGGCCTCCGAATCCGGGGTTGACCGACATGAGGAGCACCATGTCAAGTTCCTGTATCACGTCCTCGAGCATGACTACCGGGGTGGATGGATTGAGGGTCACGGCGGCCTTCATCCCCGCGGCCTTTATGGCGGAAACCGCGCGGTCGAGGTGGACGCACGCCTCCTGGTGGATGTTCATTATGGCGGCCCCGCAGTCGCGTGTCTGGCTGATGTAGTTCTGGGGGTTCTCGATCATCAGGTGCACGTCCATGGGCTTGCGGAGCACCCGGCCTACGGCCCTCATCACCGGGAAGCCTATGGAGATGTTGGGCACGAAGACTCCGTCCATCACGTCGACGTGCAGCCAGTCGGCGTCGGAGTTGTTGATCATCTCGACCTCTTCGCCCAGGCGGGTGAAGTCGGCCGACAGGAGAGAGGGGGCCACGATCATCGCGCGCCTCCTTTCTTTGAGCGAAGGGCGTTCCATATTATATACGCGAGGCACAGCGCCAGCAGCACCAGGCCTCCGATGGTGAAGTAGCCGTTGTATTTCTCTATCGTCGCGAACAGGGCGTCGGAGGGGACGGTCTTGCCGAGCCAGTAGCCGAGGGCCGCGAGGATGGCGTTCCACACGCCAGCGCCGAGGGCGGTGAATATGGCGAATGTGCCGAGGTTCATCCGCGCCAGTCCGGCGGGTATGGAGATCAGCTGGCGGACGGCGGGTATGAGGCGTCCTATGAATGTCGAAGCGGCGCCGTGCTCGTCGAAATACTTTTCAGCTTTCTCGACCTTGGCCTGGTCGATGAGGCACGCGTGGCCCAGGCGGCTGTTGGCGAATGCGTAGACGATGGGGCGGCCGAGCCAGAGCGACAGAAAGTAGTTGACGAGCGCTCCCACGACCGCTCCGGCCGTGGCTACCAGCACGATGAGCGCGATGTTCATGTCGCCCCGCTGGACCGCTATGTAGGCCGCCGGGGGCACGACGACCTCCGAGGGGAACGGCAGGAACGAGCTTTCGATCACCATGAACCAGAACACGAGCCAGTAGCCGGCATTCTCGTAGAAATACTGGAAGAGGTAGTGGGCCGACAGCCAGTCGGACACCGAAAGGTTGATAAGGTTCTCTATCATATGTTTTCGCGATGTTGTACGCCGACTGGCGGTCGTGCCGCCGGTATGGCGCGAAGATACGAACTTTTTTCGGGCTTTGCGCCGGGTGGCATTTGTTTTTGTGGAAAGGTATAACAATCGTTGCCGCGCCGGTGTTTATCATTGTAAGACTTCATCCGTCACGCTTATTCATTGTCATTATGGAACCTCGCGATCGCAAAGCGTCATCCCTCCGCCGCCTTACGGCCATGGGGCTGCTCGTGACCCTCGGCATAGTTTTCGGCGACATCGGCACGTCGCCCCTCTACGTCATGAAGGCGATAGTCGGTGCCAATCCGGGCTTCGACGCCGACTATGTCGTCGGCGCTGTCTCGTGCGTCATATGGACCCTCACGTTGCAGACAACGGTCAAATACGTCATAATAGCCCTCAGGGCCGACAATAACGGGGAAGGTGGCATTTTGGCGCTGTTCTCCCTGCTGCGCCGCAGGGGGGCGGGATGGCTCTACGCGGTGGCGGCGGTCGGGGCGGCGGCCCTTGTGGCCGACGGGGTCATAACCCCGGCTGTGACGGTGACTTCGGCCGTAGAGGGGCTGCTGGCGGTAAGTCCGGCGGTTCCGGTGCTGCCCCTTGTTGTGGTGATAATCACGCTGATATTCGTGATGCAGCGGGCAGGTACAGCCAGTATCGGCCGGTTGTTCGGGCCGTGCATGCTGTCGTGGTTCCTGATGCTTGGGGTTGTCGGCGCGTGCGCAGTCCCTCTTTACCCCGCGGTGCTGGAAGCCTTTAATCCGTGGCGCGCCGTCAGGATGCTTGTCGAGTATCCGGGATGGTTCCTGGTGCTGGGAGCGGTGTTCCTCTGCACGACCGGGGCGGAGGCGCTCTATTCCGACCTCGGGCACTGCGGGCGGCGCAACATCGCGGCGAGCTGGCTGTTCGTGAAGGTGATGCTCGTCCTCAACTATCTCGGGCAGGGGGCGTGGATCGTGTCCGCTGGGACGGAGGCTCTCGGTGTCAATCCGTTCTATGCCGTCATGCCGCGCTGGTTCCTGATTCCCGGGGTCGTTATGTCGGCGTTGGCCGCCATTATCGCCAGCCAGGCCCTGATCAGCGGGTCGTTCACGATTTTCAGCGAGGCTATGGGGCTTGATTTCTGGCCCAGGATGAGGATACGCCACACATCCGAACACCGCGGGCGGCTTTATGTCCCGGCTGTCAACTGGGCGCTGTACGCGGGATGCCTGCTCACGGTCCTGATCTTCCGTACGTCGGGCCGTATGGAGGCGGCTTACGGCCTGGCGATCACTATAACGATGCTGATGACCACCGTCCTGCTCGCCTTCTACCTCCGGATGAAGGGCGCGCCGAAGTGGATGGTGGCCGCGTTCCTTGTCGTCTACGCTTCGATTGAGGGGTGTTTCTTTGTCGCGAACCTGTTCAAGTTCGCCCACGGCGGCTGGTTCGCGATACTTGTGGCCAGTCTGGTGTGCGCGGTCATGGTCGGCTGGAGAAAGTCGTCCGGTGTAAGGCGGTCGCTTATGGAATACAGGCGGCTGGACGATTACGCCGGTGTGATTTCTGACCTGAAAGCCGACACCGACATCCCTAAATATGCCTCAAACCTCGTATATCTCTCGGCGGCTCCCGACAACGGCACTGTCGAAAGCAAAATTGTCTATTCCATAATAAACAAATGCCCCAAGCGTGCCGACCATTACTGGCTGGTCCACATCGACCATACCGACGCGCCGGAGACGCTGGAATACACGGTGCGGGAGGTCGTGGCCGGCACTCTTTTCGACATCCGCATGCGCGTCGGCTTCAGGGTGGAACCGCGGATCACGGTCTATCTGCGCCAGATCGTGGAGGACCTGGTCGCGGCGGGCCGCGTAGACCTCACCAGTTCCTACCCGTCGCTACGCGGGCGTGGAATCCCGGGCGACTTCCGTTTCGTGGTCATAAGGCGGGTGTTCTCGCCGTCGAGCTTATGTCCCCGGGCCACCACGAGGCTGATGAACCTCCACGAGATCCTGCACCATATAGGCGTGACCCCTGAGAAAGCCTACTGGCTTGACACGAGCGTGGTCAGCACCGAGGTCGTGCCGCTGGTTATAAACACCTCTCCCGGGCGCCGGATCGTCCCGGCCTCCGCAGGGTGAACAGCCGGTCGCGACAAAAATTCCCGGGGTGCCTTTAAACAAACCGCGTTTAGGATTGTCTATATATTATAAGTGTTTTTAACTATTTGTTTTTATGAGAAAGTATTTCGCTGAGTGTGTGGGAACGATGTTCCTCGTGCTCCTGGCCTGCGGAAGCGCCGTGCTTGCCGGGCCCGTGATCGGAGGGCTCGGCATCGGGCTGTGTTTCGGCCTGGTGCTCCTGTGTCTGGTCTACTGTATAGGCAACATATCCGGGTGCCATGTTAACCCGGCGGTGTCGTTCGCCATGTTCCTCAGCGGCAAGATGCGCTTCGGGGAAATGTGCGGCTATGTTGTCGCGCAGCTCGTCGGCGCCGCGATAGGCGCGGGCTTCCTTTACTGGTTCGTTGAGATGGCTCCGGGTTTCAACTTCGGAGGCACTACGGCCGCATATGGCTCGCATGGTGCCTGTGATCTCGCGGCCAATGTCGTGCAGGTGGGGGCTTCGGGCGGAATGGCTCTCCTGGCCGAATGTCTGCTGACATTCTTCTTCGTGCTGGTGGTGCTTGGCGCTACCGACGGCAAGCTCGGCTTCGGTAAGTTCGCCGGACTGGCGATCGGTCTCGCGCTCGGCCTGGTGAACATCGTGGGCATACCCGTCGACAATTGTTCCGTCAACCCCGCGCGCAGCTTCGGCCCCGCGCTCTGGTGCCCCGGGGCGTGGCCCGATTTCTGGATCATGGTGGTAGGCCCGCTGGTCGGGGCGGTTCTCGCGGCGCTATGCTGGAGGTTCCTCTCCGACGATCGTTCCGCGGGTGTAGAGTGAGCGTCCTTGTGACGATTTTGAGCGCTGTGTCATAATTAGACACAGCGCTTTCTTTGTGCCCGGATGGGAGGGTGCTGTCAGAATGGCTCACCCTCCTTTTTGTGTCTGCTTATGATGGTGGATAAAGGTCGCGGGCTATACGGCTAGGGAGCCGACGCGCTCGGTGTCGCGCTCGATGTGCTGCCGTATTATGGCGTATATCACTTTCTCGATCGGCGACAGGCCCTCCTCGCGCTTGACCCCGAGGAGCATTTCCCCGGCGAGGGTGCATACGATTGACAGGCGTTCCTGCTCTGGAAGAGAGTGTATCGTGTTCAGGACGTTGGGCGAGATGACGAAACCGGTTGACATGGTGGTGGAGTTTTAGAGGTTTTTTGAAAGGTTGTGTCGCGAATTTACTCCCTATGCTGGGCAATATTCCTGCCCGACTGTGCTTAAAAATGCTAACGCCGGCATAATGTGGGCTTCGGCCGTTATGTGTTAGCGAAAAAATCACTAACTTTGTGAGTGCGATTCGGCGCCTGCCCGGCCGGCCCGGATTGGTGATTGTCTCCGTAGTTCAATGGATAGAATTTTGGATTCCGGTTCCAACGATTGGGGTTCGACTCCCCACGGGGATACGCATTTGACTCCGCAAGCGATTGACTTCCAACGCTTGCGGAGTCTTTTCTTGTAAATCACGCGTGATGACCGGTATTGAAATTAATTGAGAAAAGAATGCGGGAAGTTTGGCCGGGTGGGGGATTTTTGCTAACTTTGCGGCCGGAAAGCGTAATCTCTGGCCGGACAAGGCTGCCGGCGCATATTGCGCGATTGTTTAACCCAGTTTTTATAGAATTAAAAAATGGACCTGATCAAAGTAGCCGAAGAGGCATTCGCTTCCGGCAAGCAGCATCCCGACTTCGGCCCCGGCGACACCATCACGGTGGCCTACCGAATCAAAGAAGGCAACAAGGAGCGTATCCAGCAGTACCGCGGCGTGGTTATCAAAATCAACGGCGAGGGCACCAAGAAGCGCTTCACTGTCCGCAAGATGAGCGACAATATCGGTGTTGAGCGCATCTTCCCCATGGAGTCCCCCTTCATCGATTCCATAACGATCAACAAATACGGCAAGGTGCGTCGCGCCAAGCTTTATTATCTCCGCGGACTCACCGGCAAGAAGGCCCGCATCAAGGAGCGCCGCGTGATCAAGAAGTAATCGCGCGCCTGTCCCGAGCTTCCGCCACGGCGGAATGTGACAACAGCCCCATAAAGGCGCTGTGCCGAAATCCCGGCGCGGCGCTTTTTTTTGTGCCCGGATGGCGGTATCGCCAAACGCCAGATCGCGGGGACGCACGCCGCGTGCGTCCGGCTGTGTGCCGAACGGGTGGATGAAAAAAGAAAATCCTGTCGCCACCCTCACGGGAAACATCAGGATTAAAGCCAAAAGGCGTGATTTGTGATTCTAAAAAATCGAGTTGCCTTCGCAACTTTTCTTGTAGAGATTATATCTTACTTACATTCATCTCGTTAGCCGGAGCCGGGATCCGCACGGGGCGCCTAGCGGCGGTAGGCGGCGGCTCTCCGGCTAATCGCTTTTCATATTCAGCGCAAAGTTAGCGCGATTTGGGCTGTTTTGCAACCGTTGCCATATTTTTTTCAACGGCTCGCCCCGCGTTTTTCCGCGACCGGCGCCCCGCCGGCGTTCTCCGGGAGGGCCTGGGCGCGCCATGCCGGTTTCTGGCGGTTGGCTCGAATCGTTATCGATAGTGTCACATATTAGCTACAAGCCGGTTACGTTGTCGGAAATTAAACATTTTTTGCTTTTCCGCGGCGCGGTTCCATGCGATTTATCCTCTTAGTTTGTTGCCTGTTTGGAGGAAAAATTCGTAATTTTGTGCCCGCAAAAGGCGCTCCGGCTCGCCGGTGCCGTCTATCGCGCGGATGCCTGGCCGCGGCCAGGCGCTCCGCGAGTTCTTTGTCACTTTTTTACCACACCTTTTTTCGCTTTCAGCATGGCCGAGAAGTCCTTACTCAAACCGACCGAAGAATGTGGCATCAAGGTCCACATCGGCTCTCTCATCGGCGACGAACTACGCCGCCAGCGCCGCCCGGCAGCGTGGTTGGCGCAGGAAATAAATTGCGACCGCACCAACGTTTACAAGATCCTCCGCAAGGGGAGCATCGACACTGAGCTGCTATGCCGCATCTCGGTGGCGCTTGACCACGATTTCTTCGTGGCCTTCCAGCATGTGTGCGGTTTTGTGAAACCGCGCAGGCCTGACTGATTCTCCCCGCCGTGTCGTCCTCCCTGTGATTTTGCCCCTGGCGCTGTCGCCGCTTCTGTGGCTTCCGGCGGGTTTCTGCCGATTCCATGCCGGTTCGGTTCTGATTCCGAACGTATTCCGGCGTTGTCGCGCAAAAAGTGGGTGAAAAATTTGGTGGTCTCGCGAATAGCGCGTAATTTTGCAGTCGCAAAACGGCAGGTTAGCCTGTCGTAACCTCCGATGGCGGGATAGCTCAGTTGGTTAGAGCGTCGGATTCATAACCCGGAGGTCCCGA
>CAJTRT010000002.1 GCA_910579105.1 uncultured Muribaculaceae bacterium
AACTCGCGACCCTCAGCTTGGAAGGCTGATGCTCTATCAACTGAGCTACTTCCGCGTTTGGGTTTGTGAAAAGTGGGCGCGGATGGATTCGAACCACCGAAGGCAAAGCCAGCAGATTTACAGTCTGCCCCATTTGGCCACTCTGGAACACGCCCTTAAACGTTTACATATTCCTCTTGCGCTGATGCGTTTGGTGAGCCTCTTGTCGGATTCGAACCAACGACCCCGAGATTACAAATCACGTGCTCTGGCCAACTGAGCTAAAGAGGCAGCTTTTCAAAGTCCTAAGCAAGCGGGGCGGGAACCGTGGGGGCCGCGCTATCCGAACCGCAACGCCGTTCCGGGCGTTTACCCTTTCAGGGGAGGGGGTCGGGCGGCGTTCCGCCTCATTTGCGGTTGCAAAGTTACGCACTATTTTGAAATCTGCAAACATTTCCGCCAAAAAAAAATCGCGGCATCCCGAAAAAACGGCCAAACCGGGACCGCACCGCGCGCGCAATCCGAAATATAGCGGCACGCGGGATTGTTTTTGGCGGAATTTTCGCTAATTTTGCGACAAACAAAAAACACCCCCGTTATGGAAAATATCAGAAAGCGCCTCGCGGCGTTCCGAGCCGAGATGAAGGACGCGGGCGTGGCAGCCGCCATAATCCCGCAGACCGACGCCCACCTGGGCGAGTACATAGCCGACCACTGGCAGGCGCGCCGCTGGCTCAGCGGCTTCACCGGCTCGGCCGGCACCCTGGTGTTCGCCCCCTCCGAGACCCTCCTGTGGACCGACTCGCGCTACTTCCTCCAGGCCGCCGGGCAGCTCGAGGGAACCGGCATAACCCTGATGAAGGAGGGGCTGCCCGGAACCCCGTCCATAGCCGCCTACCTCGCGGCAAACCTCGTCAAAGGCTCGAAAGTCGGGCTCGACGGCAAACTGTTCGCCACCACGGAAATCGACGACCTGCGCGCGACGCTGGGCAAGCACGGGCTGGCGCTCGACACCCATTTCGACCCCATCGACCGGCTGTGGGCCGACCGTCCCGAGCTCCCTTCGGCGCCGGTATTCATCCACGAGGAGAAATTCGCCGGCCGGTCGGCGGCCGACAAGATACGCGACACACTGGCCCAGGCGCGCGAGCAAGGCGCGGAGGCGGTGTTCGTCTCCGGCCTCGACGAGATAGCGTGGGTCCTCAACCTGCGATCCTCCGACGTGAGGCGCACACCGGTCGCGACAGCCTTCCTGTACCTGTCGCCGAAAGGCTCCACCCTGTTCATCAAGCAGGAGAAAATCAACCGCGAGGTGCGGGCCTACATCGACGAGATCGGACTGACCGTGCGCCCCTACGAGGCGGCGCTCCCCGCGCTCAACGCCCTGCCCGAGGGCACGCTGGTGCTCGTAGAGGCACCGCGCACGTCGCAGGCCGTGGTCGACGCCCTCGGCAGCCGGGCGGTGTTCGGCGCCTCCCCGATAATAGCCCTGAAAGCCGTCAAGAACCGGGTTCAGATCGCCGGGATACGCAAGGCCATGGAACACGACGGCGCGGCGATGACACACTCCCTGATGGAAATAGAGCGCCGGATGGCCGCCGGGAACAAGCTGACGGAACTCGACATAGAGGAAATACTGACGCGCCACCGCTCGGCCCAGCCATACTATTTCGACGACAGCTTCGACACCATAGCTGGCTACGGCCCCCACGGCGCGATCGTCCATTACTCCGCCACCCCCGAGTCGGCCTCGACACTAAGGCCGGAGGGACTGCTGCTGATCGACTCCGGCGCCCAGTACCTCTGGGGGACGACCGACATCACCCGCACGATAGCCCTCGGCACCCCCACCCCCGCGGAGAAGCGCGACTTCACCCTCGTCATGAAGGGGCACATAGCCCTCGCCCTCGCCATATTCCCCGAAGGGACGCGGGGGGGCCAGCTCGACGCGCTCGCCCGCCAGTTCCTGTGGCAGGAGGGGCTCAGCTACCTCCACGGCACGGGACACGGCGTGGGCCACTTCCTGTCGGTCCACGAGGGGCCGCAGAGCATACGCCTCAACGACGTGCCACATCCCCTCCGGCCAGGCATGCTGACATCCAACGAGCCGGGCCTCTACCGCGCCGGTGTCCACGGCATACGCTGCGAGAACCTGGTGCTGACCGTGCCGGCCTTCACCACCGAGTTCGGCAACTTCTACCGCTTCGAGACCATGACGCTCTGCCCCTTCGACCGCTCGCTGTTCGACACGGCTATGATGACCCGGCGCGAGATCCAGTGGGTCGACGCGTACCACGAGGAGGTGTTCCGCCGCGTAAGCCCCCTGCTCGAAGAGGACGCCCGCGCCTGGCTCGCCGAAAAGACCCGCCCGCTTGGCGCCTAAACCCTGATTCCGCAACTCCGACAAAAACAGAAATACCTTGGCTCTCATAATACCCCTGCGGGGCTTCACCCCGAAAATCGGCGAGGAGTGCTTCCTCGCCCCCAACGCCTCCGTGATAGGCGACGTGGAGATGGGCGACCAGTGCTCGGTGTGGTTCAACACCGTGCTGCGCGGCGACGTCAACTCCATCCGCATAGGCAACCGCGTCAACATCCAGGACGGCTCGGTGCTCCACACCCTCTACCAGAAATCGACCATAGAGATCGGCAACGACGTGTCGATAGGCCACAACGTGACGATCCACGGCGCCAAGATCCGCGACTTCGCCCTCATAGGCATGGGGTCCGTGGTAATGGACGACGCGGTCGTGGGGGAGGGCGCGCTCGTGGCCGCCGGCGCCGTGGTGCTGTCGAAGACCGTGATCGGCCCCCACGAGATGTGGGCCGGCGCGCCGGCGAAGTTCGTCAAGATGATGGAGCCGGAGAAGGCCCGCGAGCTCAACGAGAAAATCGCCCGCAACTACCTCTTCTACTCCAAATGGTACAGCGAACCGGGTTCCGAGCCATACGAAATCTGACCACTTCCCTGGCTACGGAATCGGAATATGGCTACCCCCTTGTGTAGGGACGCGGCGTGCCGCGTAATATAGCGCGACACAAGTTATACGCGGCACGCCGCGTCCCTACACAACGACGGATCCGCCATATATACCGATATACCGGCTCTATACAAAAAAACATAGACCAACACTTAATGAACCGCCAGAGCTATGCCGTTTTTTGAAAACATTTGGGAAATGCTGACGGCCACAGAGATAAACGTGGCCAACGCCGTCGCCCGGCTGCTGCTGAGCATGGCTCTCGGGGCCGTCGTCGGGGCCGAGCGCAAGCGCAAGGGGCAGATCGCCGGGGTGCGCACCTTCGCCCTTATATCGATGGGGGCATGCCTGGCCATGCTGCTGTCGATCTACGTCCCGCAGGAATACCTCGGCCTCAAAAACGGCGACCCGGGACGCATCGCCGCACAGGTGATCACCGGGGTCGGCTTCCTCGGCGGCGGCGCGATGATACATATGAAAGGCTCCGTCAGGGGACTGACCACCGCCGCCGGCATATGGATCACGGCCACCATAGGCATGGCCGTGGGCGTGGGGATGTATTTCAGCTCGCTGGTGGCCGCGGCGCTGACGCTGCTGGTGCTCGTCGGGTTCGAGTACTACGAGCACCGGGCCGGGGTGGGCCATGAGAACCGTGCCATAAAGCTGACTGTCGACGGAATCATCTACGACATCGACCCCTATGCCAAGGCCCTTGAGGCGGCCGGAGTGCACCTCTCCACATTCTACCTCACCTACGACTACGAAGAGCAGACAACGAACCTCACCCTCATAGTCCTGGCTCCGTCGCACCGCGACTACCTGCCGCTGTTCGACATCCTGGCGAAAATAGGCCCCACCCGTTCCCTCGCCCTGTCGTCGCAGGGCTGAAAAATCCGCATTGCGGATATCCGCACCTTGATGGTGTTGTCAGAATGGTTCAGA
The DNA here is from genome assembly GCA_910579105.1 of uncultured Muribaculaceae bacterium. GTDB lineage: Bacteria > Bacteroidota > Bacteroidia > Bacteroidales > Muribaculaceae > UBA7173. The sequence goes on from CAJTRT010000002.1 coordinate 3,903, forward strand.
TGGTAGGAGCTTGGAGGCGAAGCCGAAGGGAGCAATCTGAGGATTGTGACCGAGGCTGAGTCCTTCAAGCGACGACCCAGATGAGCCATTATGACAGCACTATCGTCAGCGGAGGAAGGAGGCGGCGTGGAAGTACAGCCCGAATGAGATGCCGACGTGCCAGTTGCGGGCCGGGAACGTCAGATAGTTGACATAGCCGCAGATCGACGCGAACGGGAGGTTGTAGACCAGGTCAAGCTCCCCGACGAACTCGGGGTTGGCGAACCACCTGCCGCGCGCGGCCGCCATCGGATTCGACGGATCCTGCTCGATGCGGCGCACCGGGAGGAACATATGCCCCGTGAGTCTCACCTGGGCTCTTTGGAACGGCTTCCATATGGGGGTCACGCCGACCGCGACGAACGAGTTGGCGCGGAACGCCTTGTTGAACGACACCTCCGAGGCCGGGGTCGGGGTGAACGCCGGCGCGTTGACCAGCGACGCGTAGTAGGTGTTCAGCAGCTTGCGGGTCGAGAACAGGGCGTCGGCCGACAGGCCCAGCGAGAAGCTGTTTCCCAGCGGGAAATACCTGGCCGCCACAATCTCGGCCTGGAACCAGTGGGTGTTTTCGTCGAGCTGGTCGGCCACGTCGGCCGCGTCGTCGATGTCGCGCTGGCGGTAATAATAGTTGCCGACATTCTCCATCGCCGTCAGCTTCATGTAGTACCCTTCCGAAGCGTAGCTCTGGTTGTCGAGGGCGTTGAATTCAAGCCGGGCCACGGCCTGCCCCAGGCGCATGGTGGTGCGCTCGCGGCCGCTCGCGGTGAAGTCGCCCCGGTCGTTGGCGTAGAAGCGGTCCTTGACCACGCCGCCGCCGACGGCCACCGAGGCCTTCCCGCGGCGCCCCACGGCCCAGCCGTAGCTCAGGCGCGCGAAACCCTCGTGATGGGTTATGAACGTCGGGGAGCTGTCCTCATAGAAGAGCTTGTCGTTCTCGTAGTACTTCTTACGCGAGTATACCGCCTCCAGCTCGAGCGCCGACGGAAGCGCCGAGGGCAGGTAGAGGCGGGCCCTCCCCTCCCCCGCCATGTAGCTCTGGCCGATCCACCCCATAAGGCGGGCGTCGAACGAGTGCTTTTTCAGCGTCGCGAAGCTCGCCGAGAGGAATATCATGGAACTCGTGGTGGACGAGAGGTAGCCCCCTGCCCCGAGCGAGAAGTTGCTCTTGGGCTGCGCCGCCAGGTCGAGGGTGAACAGCCCCGTCTCCGCGTTATACCTGGCGTGCGGTATCAGGTTCCGCAGGCGTCCGGGCGAAATCGCGCGGTAGTAGGCCAGGCGCGCCTGCTCGATTCCGAACGTGTCGGTCCCCTTCTTCGGACGGAAAAGCGCCGCGAGGTACTCGTTCTGGGACCGCGTGCCACCGGTAACCTTCACCGAGTCGAAACGGACGTATGGCGAGCCTGATTTGAACACCTGGCGCCGGAGCTCGCGCACCTCCGGGGGTATGCGGCTGGTGACGCGCCCCCGGAGGGAGTCCATCATCTCCATCGCGCGGTCGTAGCCGATCCGGTAGATTTCCCTGGCCTTACCGAAGTCCAGGAGCGAGAACTGGCTGACGTCGACATGGATCTTCATCCCCTCATCCTCCGGCAGCGAGTAGTCGTTCTTCTGTATGATCATATCCTCGAGCTGGCTGACGAGCGAGGTCGAGGGGGGCGGGTTCAGCGAGTGCACGTCGACCCCGATCATGAAGGCGGGGGCGAAGTCCTGGCGCATGACGTCGACAGGAAAATTATCGTAGATACCCCCATCGTAGACGTAGACGCTGTCCATCTTTATCGGCTGGAACACCGCCGGGAACGACATAGAGGCGCGGATCGCGTCGCCCAGGGAGCCGGAACGGCACACTATCTTGTGCTTGCGGATCACGTCGGAGGTTACACAGCGGAACGGCACGAAGAGACGGTCGAAGTCGCCCCCGCACTGCGCCGTATACCCCGCGAATAGGTCCATGAACGCGAAGTTCATCGGGATTGGAGAGATGAGGCTGGTCGGCAGTATGTCGGAACCGCGGCTGAGGGAATCCTTGGGCGAAAGGTTTATGTTTATGTGGGAAAACGCCGGGGTGTTGGGCTCGCGGACGAAATAATAGGTCAGAGCCGGGTCGACGCGCCCTGTCGACCAGTTGGCGAAGCCCGGCGAGAGTATCATCTCGAGCATTTCGGCGGGAGTGTACCCCGAGGCGTAGAGGCCGCCGACTATGGCCCCCATCGAGGTGCCGGCCACATAGTCGATCGGGATGTCGTTGTCCTCGAGCGCCTGGATAACGCCGATGTGGGCGATTCCCTTCGCGCCACCGCCGCTCAGCACCAGGCCCACCGACTGCCCCGACGGGAAACGCTCCGCGGGAGCGCCGCCGCGCGCGGGCGCCACCGTGTCGGCCGCGGAGACCTCCGCCGCCGGTGCCGTGAACAGAGCCGCCAGCATCAAGGCCGCGGCTAAAAACATCCTTCGCATAAACAATTGAAACGTTTACCTGAAAACAAACGGAAAAGGCAGAGGGTTCTCTCCCGGTCGCTTCGATTCGCAAAATTAGCGATAAAAACGCGATTCGCCCGCTTTTTCCGCGAAAAGAAGTAACTTCGCGGCATTATGGAGACAAACAAAGAGCTGCGCGACGCCTGGGACTTCGCCGAACACACCGGGGTCAGTATTTTCCTGACAGGCAAAGCAGGAACCGGCAAGACAACATTCCTGAAAACGCTGAAAGAGCACACGGCCAAGACAGTCGCCGTGGTCGCGCCAACGGGGGTGGCCGCCATCAACGCTGGGGGAGCCACGATCCACAGCTTCTTCCAGATCGCCCCGTCGCCGTTCGTGCCTGGGACCAGCTCCGACCAGAAATTCAACTTCTCGCGGCAGAAGCTGCGCGTGATCCGCGCCCTCGACATGCTCGTGATCGACGAGATCTCCATGGTGCGCGCCGACCTGCTCGACGCCGTTGACGACGTGTTGCGCCGGGTGCGCCGCTCCCCCCTCCCCTTCGGCGGCGTGCAGCTCCTCATGATCGGCGACCTCCAGCAGCTCGCCCCGGTGGTGACCCCGTCGGACGAGGCTGTGCTCCGCGGCCACTATTCCACCCCCTATTTCTTCGGAAGCCGGGCATTGGCCCTGATTCCGTACGTCACCATCTGCCTGACCAAGGTCTACCGCCAGCAGAACGCCGACTTCGTGGAGCTGCTCAACCACGTACGCGACGCCGCGCTCACCCCCGACGACTACCGGGCGCTCTCCGACCGTCTCGATCCCTCCTTCCGACCCGACGCCGACAGCGGCTACATACGCCTGACCACCCACAACCAGCAGGCCGACGACTACAACGCCACGCAGCTTCTGATGCTACCGGGAAAGAGCCACATGTTCACCGCCCGCGTCCAGGGCACTTTCCCGGAATACGCCTACCCCACCGCGCAGTCGCTCCACCTGAAGGTGGGGGCGCAGGTGATGTTCGTGCGCAACGACCCCGAGCACCGCTACTACAACGGCCGAATCGGGCGCGTTGTAGAGATAACCCCGACAACCCTGCGCGTGCTGTGCCCAGGCGACGCCACGCCCATCGAGGTCGAGGAGCAGGTCTGGGAGAACGCAACTTACACCATAAACGAGGAGACCCGCAAGGTCGAGACGTCGGTGCAGGGCACCTTCGTGCAGGTGCCCCTCCGCCTGGCGTGGGCCATAACCATCCACAAGAGCCAGGGCCTGACGTTCGACAAGGTAATCATCGACGCGGGGCGCTCCTTCGCCCCGGGGCAGGTCTACGTAGCGCTCAGCCGCTGCAAGACCCTCGAGGGGATAGTGCTCGCCACCCCCATCACTTCCGACCAGGTGCTGTCGGACCCCGCCGTGACCTCCTACACCGCCGGGCAGGACGCCGAGGCAGCCCGCTCGGTAGAGCGCCTGGAAGAGATAAAGGGTGCCTACTTCCGCCAGCTCCTGTGCGAGCTGTTCACCTTCCGCGAGATCTTCGACCTGCAACAGAACCTCGCGCGACACATCTCGCAGACATACTCCCGCGCCTTCCCTGAGGAAACCGCCGCCCACCAGGCGTTGCAGACCTCCCTCCGAGAGAAGGTGATCGACATCGCCGACAAGTGGCTGCTCATGCTCCGCACCTCCACCGACGAGGCGCTCCGCGACCCGGAGCTGCTGACGCGCGTCGGCCGCGGAGCCGTGTATTTCAGCAAGACCCTCGCCGAGCTGTTCGGCGACATCGCCGACCGCACGGCCAGGGTGCGCACCGAGAACAAGCGCGCCAACCAGCGCCTCCAGGACCTCAACGCCGACCTCCGCGCGGCCCTCGCCTCGCGCCGCGCCCTGCTCGACGCCATCGCCCGCGAGGGGTTCACCATCTCGAACTACCTCAACGCCAAACAGGCCGCCATCATCGAGGCCACCGCCGCCGACGACCCCAAGGCGGTGCGCAAGGCCCACAAAGCGAAAGCCGCCAAGGAGAAGAAGCCCAAGGAACAGAAAGAGAAGTCGCACCTGGTCACATACCGCATGTTCCGCCAGGGGATGACCCGCGCCGAAATCGCCTCAGAGCGCAACCTGGCCGTCTCAACCATCACCGGCCACCTCGCCGCGTTCATCCCCACCGGCGAACTTTCCGTTGACGACATTCTGACACCCTCTGTCTGCACCCAGATCGCCTCCGCCGTCCGCCGCGCCGGCCTCGCCGCGGGCTACGCCGGCATCCAGGCCCTCCTCCCCCCCTCCGTCACCCCTGCGGACATCCGCCTCTACCTCAACAACGCCCCCAAACCCGCGGAATAAGCAACCATTCAGCGGGCATCATCCGCATAATGCCCTGTCAACGGACTTAATCCAAACAATACCTCGTTAGCGGATATCATCCGAATAATACCTTTTTTAACGTAGGGATGCACCCCGGTGCATCCGCCCGCCCCCATGAACCGCGTCCGCCAGGCTATTTTTCGGATGCACCGGGGTGCGTCCCTACAAACGCGTGAAAATCAATTGCCGGTATTGACTGAATGGCTACCGCTATTCCCGTCAAATCAGGAAAGAGTTAAATCCACTTCCTTTCGGAGGTGGATTTTTTTGTTTTTCCACGGGTAAAAGCGCTCTTCCAAGGCTTTTAATGAGCACTTCACCGCTATTCGCCACCAAATTTTCCACCTGTCACACCGAATTTCCGCCGCCCGAAGCCGCGCTCCCTGACGGAAGCGGAGGCAAAAACCGCCGTTTCTGCAATCCCCGCCATTCCCCCTCCTTTCCCGCCAAAGAACACCCCGCCGCCACCCCTCGTCATGCCTTAACTTTGCGACATCGGAAATTCCCCCACATAGCGCAAACCCGCCATATCAAACGCATAGTTTAAATGCCAAACTAACATTTTAAATATGGAAAATTTATTGATTCTAACGAACATCTCATCCAAATTGGACGTCGCCCTTTGGGCGGCCGTAACCTTGGTGTTTGCCGTTTCCTGGATACGGGCGATCGCGACATCGGCGAAATCGCACGACAGGAAAAGCGCTCTCGCGACATGCGGCATGGCGACAATAGCGATGGCTGTTGTCTGCCTTTACGAGTTCGGCGCAGTTACGCTATACGACAAAATTTCTTCCTGTCAAATAACCGAAGCCATTTCTTTCGGTATGGTCACGGCAATCGGCTTCATAGCGTTAATGTGGGGAGCTGTAATTTACAACATTGCCAGATACTTGAAAAAAATGAGCGAGAATCCTGGCTCGAAAAACCTCGGATATCTCCTTCTGACCGTACTGATCAGCCTTCCGACATTAAGCTGGATAACGTGGCTTATCGCAAGCAAAATGCAGGGCTGTTAAAACAGCCTCTTCATTTCAGTCTGCCAACGCTGGGACATTGCGTAATTGGCAAAAATCAATTAAATTTGCGATGCCTTGCCAAAACACCCTTGATTTCCTACAAGGCATCGCAAACCTAATTGAATAAGCATGGACGATATACTTCCAACATTAATTCACTATCTCCGAATATTTTGGAACATCTTCATAATCATATATTCCTTGATCGGGTTAGGCCAAATATCTTTCCTTATCTCCGAATCCTTAAAGAAACATGATTATAAATCAACCGGGCGATTAAGCGTCCTATTCGTGTGCATGGCAATCCTTTCCTGGATAATATTTCCCTGGAAATATCTTAACATCGACCATTTGTCAATATCAAATGTTTTCCCTCATATCGCGGACGTGTCTATCGGCGGCAGTTACAGCGCCTTCGCGTTGCTGACTGGCAAAATCGTAGCCGCTATCCTTCTGGTTGTCTTCATTTTTTTCGCCGTCAAATATGTTATGAATGCTGTCAGGACGAAAGACAGGGTATTGGTTATCGGCATTTCCATTTTCACACTCATCTTCTCCGTTTTCGCCATAATTCTTTTAATCGGAATTCTGCAATTATTCGCAGCCTTTGCCGACAACACCGCCGCGGGAGAATCCTTAACATTGTCGAACGCGTTCGGACTATTGTCATTCACCGCCATATGGCTGGCATGCGTTTTCGTCATAGGCCGCGCTTTCAAAAAAGCCCTGGACTCTAACACCACGCGAAACTGGATCATTTGGGCGGCGCTATTCCTGGGATGCCTGCCCTTGCTCTGTTATGTCAGTTGGACAATCATCCCTATTCCGTAACCCTCTGACATTACTGCTATAACGCAAGAACTTTCCGCCTGATGTCAGGCCGGGAATGGAGACCAACCCTGACTGTCAATGCGGGAGGGTGCCTGGTCAGGCGGGGAGGGAGGCGATGAGCCACCAGGTGTAGGCGGCGTAGAGGAGGAGCATCAGGGCGCCCTCCAGGCGGTTGATGGTGCGGGCGCGGCCGAAGAAGGAGCCTACCACCCAGAACAGGAGGCTCGCGCCGGCGAGCACAAGCAGGTCGGGCAGCCCTATGGTGCCGAAGTCCAGGGGCTTGATTGTCGAGGTAAGGCCGAGCACGAAGAAGATGTTGAAGATGTTGGAGCCTATGACGTTGCCCACGCAGATGCCGGGATTCCCCTTGACGGCGGCCACGACGGAGGTCGCCAGCTCGGGCAGCGAGGTCCCGGCGGCGAGGATGGTCAGACCGATCAGCCCCTCGGACCATCCGACGGACTTCGCAATTCCCGAAGCCCCGTCGACGAACCAGTCACCGCCGAAGACCAGTCCGGCCAGTCCGCCGAGCACATAGACAACCGCCCGCCACAGTGGCAGCTCCTTTCGCACCGCCCCCCTCGCCTCCGCCGGGTCGGTGCCAGGCTCCACGCGCTTCGCCGAGGCGAAGGTGTAGCGCATGAACACTATGAAGAACAGCAGCAGAATAAGGCCGTCTACACGGCTCAAAACCATTGCCGGCGCCCCGTCGAGCCAGGGAGCGCTCCCCATGACCAGCAGCACAACCGACGACAGCACCACCAGCGGAATCTCGTTGAGAAGCACCCCTTTCTCGACGACAATCGGCTTGATGAGCGCCGCCACGCCGACAATCACGAGTATGTTGAATATGTTGGAACCCACGATGTTGCCCACCGCCATCTCCGTGGAGGCGTTCAGGGCGCTCGTCACCGATACGACAAGCTCGGGCGCGCTGGTCATCATCGAGACCACCGTCAGCCCCACGAGGAAGTCCGACATCCCGAATTTCCGGGCCAGTGCCGCGGCCCCGTCGGTCATGAAGTTGGCTCCGCCGAGAATAAGCGCCATCCCGGCAAGGAGAAAAAGTATGTCAATCGCCATCTCTCATAAAATAAATTGTGCGACGGTATGAATCGGTGTGTAGGGACGCGGCGTGCCGCGTATGATTGGCTCCTTGCCATACGCGGCACGCCGCGTCCCTACGGGCCAAACCCCGTCTTAATTAGAAACGCAGGCCGGGGCCGATTGATTGCCGCCGGGGTGAAATTTCTGCTGTCTAACATACCGCGGAGTTTGGCGGGCAGATGAAAAACCGCTAACTTAGGGGCTTGAAAAATTATGCGGAATATACCGCGCGAATATACAGAATCAACGCCGGGACCGCCCCGGACCTGACAATGGAAGAAATCAAGAAAACATGCCTCCACGACCTGCACCAGGCCCTCGGGGCGCAGATGAGCCCCTTCGCGGGATGGGACATGCCGATCCAGTATGCCGGAATCGAGGAAGAGCACCGGGCCGTGCGCGAGGCGTGCGGCGTGTTCGATGTCTCCCACATGGGGGAGGTCAACATCTCCGGCCCTGAGGCCGAAAGGCTCGTCAACCGCCTGTTCACCAACGACGTGGCCGGCGCGCCGGTCGGCCAGTGCTTCTACGGCATGATGCTTCACCCCGACGGGGGCGTGGTCGACGACCTGCTGGTCTACAAGCGTGCCGCCGACAGCTTCCTGCTGGTGATCAACGCCGCCAACATCGCCAAGGACGAGGCGTGGATTCTGAAAAACGCCGATGGCTTCGACGTCAAGGTCGACCTCCTGTCTGAAAGCACCTCGGAGCTGGCCATACAGGGGCCCAAGGCCGAGGAGGTGGTTGAGCGGGTGCTCGGCATCCCCTGCGCCGACCTCGCCTTCTACACTTTCAAGGAACTTGAATACGACGGTTCACACATAATCCTCAGCCGCACAGGATACACCGGCGAGGACGGCTTCGAGCTGTACGCCCCCGCCGAGGTAATCCGCCGCGTATGGCAAAAACTCATGGCCTCGGGCGAAGCGGCCCCCTGCGGCCTCGGATGCCGCGACACGCTCCGCTTCGAGGTGGGCCTCCCACTCTACGGCGACGAGCTGGCCGACGACATAACCCCGGTAGAGGCCGGCCTGTCGATGTTTGTCAAGCTCGACAAGGCCGAGATGATAGGCCGCGACGCCGTGGCTGCGCAGAAAGCCGAAGGTCCGCGGCGCAAGGTGGTGGGGCTGGAACTCAAAGACCGCGCCGTGCCGCGCCACGGCTACGAGGTGCTCGACCCCGAAGGGAACGTCATCGGGCACGTCACGACGGGCTACCGCTGCATCTCGGTCGACAAGAGCGTGGCGATGGCGCTGATCGACAGCCGCTTCGCGAAGCAGGGCACCGAAGTGCTGGTGCGCATACGCCGCAAGACCTTCCCCGCCACGGTCGTCCCCAAGAAATTCTACAAGAAATCATACAAAAACTAACCTCCGACATACATTATGATCTACTATTCCGAATCCCACGAATACGTCCGCGTTGAAGGCGGCGAAGGCTACATAGGCATCTCCGACTACGCCCAGAAACAGCTCGGCAACGTCGTCTACGTCGACATGCCCGAGGAGGGCGACAACATCGAGGCCGGCGACGACTTCGGAGCCATCGAGAGCGTGAAAGCGGCGTCAGACCTCATAGCCCCCGTCTCCGGCGAAGTCCTGGAAGTGAACACCGCCCTGGAGGAGAACCCCCGCCTGATCAACGAGGACCCGATGGCCAACTGGATCATCAAGGTTTCCATCGAGCAGCCAGAACAGCTCGACAACCTGATGTCGCCCGAGGAATACGAGGCCTTCTGCGCCGCGCAGCACTAACTCCCCTCAGAGCAGATCGCAGACGTTGTAGGGACGCGGCGTGCCGCGTAAAGGGTTGCACACCTGACGCGGCACGCCGCGTCCCTACACCATAAATATGCGATAGACAACTTTCCACACCAAAAGCAGATTTTCCCATGCACCGCTATTTTCCACATACCGAGGAGGACATACGGGCGATGCTCGACCGCTGCGGGGTCGCCGAGCTTAAAGAGCTTTACAGCGACGTCCCCGAAGAGCTGACCCTGAAAGCCCCCTACGACCTTCCGGAAGAGATGAGCGAGACCGAGGTGCGCCGCCACTTCGACGCCCTCGCCGCCCGGAACATACCCCTGGAGGCATGCTTCGCGGGGGGCGGTTTCTACGACCACGCCGTACCCGCGGCCGCCGCGTCGCTCATTGGCCGCTCGGAATTCCTGACCGCCTACACCCCCTACCAGCCCGAAATCTCGCAGGGCACGCTCCAATACATATTCGAGTACCAGACGATGATGTGCCGCCTGACCGGGATGGAGGTGTCGAACGCCTCAATGTACGACGGCGCCACCGCGACCGCCGAGGCGGCCCTGATGGCCGTCGCTGCCTCCCGCAAGAAACGCCGCGTCCTGCTGTCGGCGACCATCTCCCCGGCAGTGCGCCGCGTGGTGGCCACCTACGCCCGCTTCCACGGCATCGAGCTGGCGGAAATCCGCGAGGAGGGGGGCGTAACCTCCCGCGCGCACCTCGAAGAGCTGCTTGTACAGCACTCCGACGTCGCGGCGGTCATAGTGCCCATACCTAATTATTATGGTATAGTGGAAGACCATTCCGGGCTGGCGGACCTCTGCCACTCGAAAAAGGCGCTCCTGGTCACTCAGTGCGTGGCGGCCGACCTGGCGGTTCTCCGCACCCCGGGTGAATGGGGAGCCGACATAGCCTGCGGCGACGCCCAAAGCCTCGGCATACCCCTGAGCTTCGGGGGACCGTATCTCGGATTCCTCTGCGCCACCAAGGCGCTCATGCGCAAGATGCCGGGAAGAATCGTCGGCCAGACCACCGACAGCGAGGGACGCCGCTCGTTCGTCCTCACCCTCCAGGCCCGCGAGCAGCACATACGCCGCGAAAAAGCCACCTCCAACATCTGCTCCAACCAGGGACTGATGACCCTCTACGCCTCCATCTACATGAGCCTCACCGGGGCAAATGGATTGCGCGAAATCGCCATGGCCGGCCACAACGCCGCACTCTACCTCCTCGAAAAGATGACCAAGGGTGGCCGCGCCCGGCTGGTGTACCCCGACAAGCCGTTCCTCAACGAGTTCCTTTTGGAAACCGACTACCCGGCACAGGCGCTGATCGACGCCGCGCTCGACCGGGGAATCCTCGCCGGCATCAAGGTGGACGACAACCGCATACTGATGGCCGCCACGGAGACGCAGACCCGCGAACAGGTCGACCTCCTGGCCAATATCGCCTCAAAACTCTGATTCTCAAAAACTAAAATAATTTGAACGGTTACTTATGAACAAGAAACTCTACGGCAAGCTGGTTTTTGAGATTTCGCACCCCGGACGCTCCGCCTTCCGCCTCCCGAAGTCGGGAATCCCTGTTGTTGAAAAGACCGCCGCGGCCGCGATTCCCGCCGCGCTGCTACGCGAGCAGCCACTCGACCTTCCGGAATGTGACGAGCCGAGCCTGGTTCGCCACTACAACAACATGTCGACCAACAACTTCGGCGTCGACACCGGCTTCTACCCCCTCGGCTCGTGCACAATGAAGCACAACCCGAAAATCAACGAGGAGATGGCCGCCCACCGCGGGTTCGCGTCGCTGCACCCCGCCACTCCGGCCAAAGCCGCCCAGGGCGCGCTCGCCCTCTACTGGGAGCTGCAACGGGCGCTCTCGGAAATCGGCGGCATGGCCGAGTTCACCCTCAACCCCTTCGCCGGAGCGCACGGCGAGCTTACCGGCCTGATGGTGATCCGCGCCTACCACGACAGCCGCGGCGACGCCAAGCGCCGCAAGGTGATCGTGCCCGACTCGGCCCACGGCACCAACCCGGCTTCGGCCGCCGTCTGCGGCCTGGAGGTAGTCGAGGTAAAGAGCCGTCCCGACGGCACGGTGGATGTCGAAGACCTCCGCCCGCTGCTCGACGACACGGTGGCGGCCATGATGATGACCAACCCCAACACCCTCGGAATCTTCGAGAAAAACATTCCCGAAATCGCCCGCCTCGCCCACGAGGCCGGGGCGCTGATGTACTACGACGGGGCAAACCTCAACCCGATGCTCGGCGTGGCCCGCCCCGGCGACATGGGTTTCGACGTGATGCACATCAACCTCCACAAGACATTCTCCACCCCCCACGGCGGCGGAGGACCCGGCAGCGGCCCGGTGGGCGTGCGCGCCGGACTGGAACAGTTCCTCCCCTCCCCGCGGGTGAAGCGCCTGCCCGACGGCTCCTTCGCCATCGACGCGCCTGAAACCGCCCTCGGCTCGATTTCCGCCACCCTCGGCAATTTCGCCGTGCAGGCCCGCGCGCTGAGCTACATCCTCTCGCTCGGCTCGGAGGGACTGATGCAGGCCGGCCCACTCGCCACCCTCAACGCCAATTATATAAAGGAGTCGCTGAAAGACTGCTACCTGCTCCCGATCGAGGGGGTCTGCAAGCACGAGTTCGTGTTCGACGGCCTCCGCGACAAGTCGACCGGCGTGACGACCCTCAACATTGCCAAGCGCCTGCTCGACCGCGGCTATCACGCCCCGACCATCTACTTCCCGCTCCTCTTCCACGAGTCGCTGATGATCGAGCCTACGGAGACCGAAAGCCGAGAGACGCTCGACGAGTTTATCGCCGCCATGCGCGACATCGCCCGCGAGGCCGCCGAGACCCCCGACGTGGTGAGGAACGCCCCCCACGACACACCCATCACCCACCCCGACGACACCGAAGCCGCCCTGCACCCGGTGGTAAAGTTCGGCGAGTAACCCGCTTATACGAATTATAATTCTTATAAAAATTATAAACCATAAAAACCGCAACTCTTGGAAAACCAATTCGATCTGATAGTTATCGGCGCCGGACCCGGCGGCTACGAAGCCGCCGCGCTCGGTGCCGACGGCGGCCTGAAAACCCTCCTCGTGGAGCGAGACGAGCTCGGGGGCACCTGCCTCAACCGCGGATGCATACCCACGAAATGCCTCTGTCGCTCGGCCGAGGTGATAGAAACCGCCCGCGGAGCCGCCGAGTTCGGCATCGCCGTCGATGACTCACCCAGGGTCGACATTCCAGCGGTAATCGGCCGGAAGAACCGCATTGTTGAGGATCTGCGCCAGGGAGTCGCCATGACCGTGGCCAAGGCGGAAACCGTTGTCGGCGAAGCCGAATTTACCGCCCCATCCACAATAAAGGTAAACGGCGAGGAATACACCGCCCCGAAAATCATAATCGCCACCGGCTCAGCGCCGGCCTCTCTTCCGATACCCGGCGCGGAACTCGCGACGGACTCCACCGCGCTCCTCGACATAGAAGCCCTGCCCCCCCGCCTGGCTATCATCGGCGGAGGGGTCATCGGCCTGGAATTCGCCTCGGTGTTCAAGGCGTTCGGTTCGGAAGTGACGGTTGTTGAATACTGCAAGGAGGTGCTCCCCCCGTTCGACCGCGACATTGCCAAACGTCTGCGCGTGGCGCTCCAGAAAAGGGGCATCGCGTTCCACACCTCCGCCGAGGCCACATCGATTGAAAAGGCCGCCGACGGAAGCCTCTCACTGCGTTTCATCAAGAAAGGAAAAGAGGAGACGGTCGAGGCCGACGCCGTGCTGATGGCCGTAGGTCGCCGCCCCTGCCTCCCCGCCGGACTGGAAGCCGCCGGAATCGAGGCCGGGAAGAGAGGCATAACCGTAAACGACCGCTTCGAGACCTCCGCGCCGGGAGTCTACGCCATCGGCGACTGCAACGGCCGCTGTCTGCTGGCCCACGCCGCCTCCGCCCAGGCCCGCGCGGTGATGGGCGGGGAGATTAACCTCGCGGTAGTCCCCTCGGCAGTGTTCACAATGCCCGAAGCGGCCATGGCCGGCGAGACCGAGGAGCAGCTCAAAGACCGAGGCGCCGACTTCAAAACCGCCAAAGCCCTGTTCCGCGCCAACGGCAAAGCCACCGCCATGGGGGAGACCGACGGCCTTCTGAAACTCCTCGCCGCTCCCGACGGACGGCTTCTCGGCTGCCACATCCTCGGCCCGCACGCCGCCGACCTCGCCGCCGAAGCCGCGCTGGCGATCGCCAACGGCCTCGACGCCGCGGCCATCGCCTCCACCATCCACGCCCACCCCACCCTCTCCGAAGCCCTCGCCGCCGCGGCCGCCTCCCTCGCTTCCGCGACCTGACCCGCCCGCAAGTAGGGACGCGCGGCCCGTGCGTCCGCCACCCGCCATCCGTCCAGCGCGTCCGGCGGAAGCCGGACGAAACCATCCAATCCCCCCGCCTTTGAAAAAGCTCATCACAGCCGCCATCGCCCTCCTCCCCCTGCTGGCCTCCCCGCTGGTCCGCACCGTCGAGATCGGCCTCGCGGACGGCGACGCGCTGCGCTCCGCCATAACCGAGGCCATTGGTGCCAAGATCAAAAACGACACCCTGGTAATCAAACTAATCAGCGGGCGCTACGAGTTCTCCCCTTCGACAGCAGAGCGCCGCGAGCTATACATCTCCAACCACGACCAGGTAAACCCCAAGGCGGTCGGAATCCTGATCGAGAACACCCGTAACGTCATTCTCGACGGCGGAGGCGCCGAGCTGCTCTTCCACGGGCGCATGCTACCCGTCGCTCTGCTGAACTCCTCCGGCTGCTCCATGCGTAACTTCTCCATCGATTTCCCCAACCCCCAAATCTCCCAGGTGGTAGTCGAGGAGAACGATACCGCTGCCGGGCGCGTCGCCTACCGCCCGGAGCCGTGGGTCGACTGGGAGGTGCGCGACAGCACTTTCATCGTCAAGGGTGACGGCTGGGAGCACACCCCGAAAACTGCCATAGCCTTCGAGGAGGGCACGCGCCGAATCGTCTACCGCACCGGCGACCTCCGCGTCGGTGTCCGCAAGGTTTTCGTCGACGACAAGGGGCGGGTCAACGCTCCGTGGAAAGACCCGCGCCTGAAACCGGGCACCCGCGTGGCGATGCGCGGCTACGGCCGCCCGGCACCCGCCATATTCCTCAACAGCGACACAGCCACCACCCTGCTGAACATCGCCGTCCGTTATGCCGAGGGGATGGGGGTGCTGGCGCAGAACTGTGTTGACGTGAGCCTCGACAGCTGCGCCGTGGCGCTCCGCGTCCCCGAAGATCCCCGCTATTTCACAACCCAGGCCGACGCCACCCACTTCTCCTCCTGCTCCGGGACGGTCACCGTCGCCGACTGCCTGTTTGAAGGTATGATGGACGACGCTGTCAACATCCATGGCACCTACCTCAAAATAACCGAAATCATCGACTCCGCCACCGTCCGCGGCCGATATATGCACCATCAGTCATGGGGCTTCCCCTGGGGCGCTCCCGGCGACACCGTGCGATTCGTCGCCTCCGCCACGATGGACACCCTCGGCGCCCCACTCGCCATCAAGGCCATCCGTCCCCTCGCCGACAACGGCGCCCCACTCCCCTCCGCCCACGGAGCCCGCGAGTTCCTCATAACCCTCTCAGCTCCCATCCCCTCTCTTCCTATCGGCGAAGACTGTCGGGTGGAGCGAGCCGCGGCGAGCGGCTCCCTGGTGCGAAACCCCGCCCTCCCCTCACTCGGCCTGGAAAACCTATCGCGCACCCCTGCGGCGCGCTTCGCCCGCAACACCGTGCGTCACAACCGCGCCCGCGGCGCCCTGTTCTCAACCCCACGCCCCGTAGTCTGCGAGGACAACACTTTCGACCACACCTCCGGAGCCGCCATCCTCCTCTGCGGCGACTGCAACGGATGGTACGAGACCGGCGCGTGCCGCGACGTCACCATCCGCCGCAACACCTTCATCAACGCCCTGAC
The DNA here is from genome assembly GCA_910579105.1 of uncultured Muribaculaceae bacterium. Classification (GTDB taxonomy): domain Bacteria; phylum Bacteroidota; class Bacteroidia; order Bacteroidales; family Muribaculaceae; genus UBA7173. The sequence goes on from CAJTRT010000002.1 coordinate 19,447, forward strand.
CACCCCCTACCAGTTCACTGAGGCCGTCATCTCCATCTACCCCGTAATCCCCGACATCGAGCACCAGCGCCACCCGTTCCACAGCGGCATCTCCATCACCGACAACCGCTTCGTGACCTTCGGCACACCCCTCCTCTACGCCAAGTCCACCTCCGGCCTCCGCTTCCTCCGCAACACCCTCGAGACCAACACCGACTATCCCCCCTACCATCCCGCCGCCACCCTCCCCATAACCCTCATCGCCTGCCCCGCCGCCGAAACCGAGCCGCCCCACCCCGCCAACTAACCCCCGCCGGTAGGGATGCTCCCCGGAGCATCCGCTCCCCAAGCTCCCGCCAGCACCTGAAACGCGGCAAGCAGCCCCCGCACACGATTCCCGCGCACTCAATCGGTGCGACAAGTCGCCCTCACCAGTACAAAAGCCATGGCAGCCCCTTTGTCTGTGTGGGTGCGGCTTGTCGCACCGCCATCCCGGCTCCTATCAAATCATAAGCCACACTATAGTGCTTTAACCTTATTTAACTAATTGGGGGGGGTAAAATGTGAAGTTTTGTTTAATTTTGCAGGTTCAAACAACACTATCTTCAACCTCAAAACTAACCTTTCTAACTCTCACAGTATGAAGAAACTACTACTCTTCTTCTCCCTGCTGCTCTCCCTCCTCCCCCTCCAAGCAGCCGCCGAAACCAAAACCGCCACCATAACCTTCGCTGACCAAGGCTGGGAGAATGCCAAAGTTTTATCTAATGTATCCTGCACAATCGTAGCATCGGACACAAAAGAGGAAATCGCCTCTGTAAAATTCTCGAAAGGGTCGAATTCGCTTGATCCAAAATATTATACATCAGATAAAACCGCCAGAATATATGCGGGGAATATAATTGAAATAAAGGCAGTTAATGACACCAAGAACACTATAACCAAAGTTTCAAGTGCCCCATCAGCAACATTTACAAAAGGCAATGATGGAACATTCTCATGCTCATCAAAAACAAACTTCAAAAGCATTACAGTTACTTACGAAGTAACACAGGTGACCTCTCCTGCCGAAATGCCCGAAGTGATCATAAACGGAATCGCAATCGAAGAAGGATGCTTCTATGAGGTTTCCAACGGCTCGAAAGCCGAAGTTTCCGCCAAGGACGCAACCAGCATTTCAATTCTATACAACGATGGTAACGACCTCAATGAACTGACCGGCAGCAAAGGAACTTTCGACATAACCAACGCCGGGGAATATGTCATAGAATCTGCGAACGGCGAATATGGCGGCGAAACGCTTTCTTTCAACGTGAAACTCGTGGAACCGAAAGAGATAATATCCACAACAGATGTATGGGAAAAAGTCCTCTCCACTGAAACAATCACTGACGAGGGAGAATATATCCTCGTTTGCGAAGACAAAAACGATGTTGCCTCTAACGAAGATAACGACAATAACAGGAAAGTCTTGCCTATATCCATTACCGACTCCAATATTAAATCACTGCTAACCCCAGAAGCGCAAAAACAGCCACTAATCCTAAATATCAAAAAAGAGGGCGAATCAAATTATTATTTATTTGCCACGAACTACGCAGGCAACACATCAAAAGGCAACTACCTTACAGGCAAAGACTCCAAGAACTATCTGCTGATAGGCGAGAAGGATGCGTCAAAAGATAATGCCATAGCCACCATATCTATTACGGATGGAAATGCGACTATAACATTTACCAATATAAGTCGAACTATTCGCAGAAACAGTTCTTCCGATTTATATGGTGCATATGCCCAAGGCCAAACCGCAATCCAGCTTTACAAGCGCGGCGCTGACGAACAGACCGTGACATACGAGTATTCCACCGCAGAGTTCCTCGACCTGCCGCAGTACGAGCATGACGCGCTGGCAAAGACCATAACGTTCAGCTGCTCGAACAAGAACGTGCTGTTTGAGGAAAGGCACTACGAACCGACAACCGCGCAAACCTACGCTCCCAAGGCTGTTGCCGAGGGATGGAACGCGATTGCAGACAACGTGTTCGACCATTCCGCTTTCGACAAGGACATGGTGATGGAAGTCCGTGCCTACCGCGAGGACGCTGACGGTAACCGCGTCATCGAGTCGCCGATCCACGCCATCAAAATCCCCGCCTCCGGCACCGTCACCGGCATCGAGGGCGTTAACGCCGAGGCTGAGGGCGAGGGCGAGCTGTACAACCTGCAAGGCGCGCGTGTCGACCGCCGCGCCGCCGCTCCCGGCCTCTACATCGAGCGCCGCGGAAGCAAGGCCGTAAAGGTGGTCCTCTAAAAGGAAAATTCAGCGAATAAAAGGAAATCCGGCGAACGCCGGGCACAAAATACCGCGGCGGCCGCGAGAGCAGCCGCCGCGGGGCATCTCCCTCCTCAATTTGGTTAAAGTCCGTCGCCCGAAGCCACCCGGCTCCGGGCGACATTTTAATGAACCAACGTGGCGCGGACGGCGTTTTAATGGCAGAAAGACACATGTACCGGCCGGGGGCCGGATAGGAAATCACACAGGCGGTGTTGGAAGCGACACCGGGCAGCCCGGCAGACGACGCGGAGAGGCCGGCACAGGCCGCCGCGGAAAAGAGAACAGGAGCAGCGCGCCATCACGGGCGACGCGGCTCCTTTATCTTTCCAGCCGGCGGTCAGTCGCCGGCCCGCAGGGGCGACTTTCGTATCACGGGCCAGCCCAACAGCCCGTTTTCCACCTTCAAGGCGAGCGGCGCGCCCTGGCGGACGCGGTTGTAACGTTCCATGGGCAGGTCGAAGGTCTTCGTCCGGCCGTCTGTGAATCGGACAGCGATCCTGTACACATAGTAATGCTCGCCTTTGGTGTAGCGCCCGCGCCCGACGCGCCGGCTGCGGTAATGTTTCTCGCTGAACTTACGTTCGACCGTCACCTGCTCCTCGTGCAGGGTCGCGTCGTCGGCAAAGGCGTAGTTCATTCCCAGCACCGCGAAACCTGCCGCGACAGTAAGGCACGCGACCTGGACCGCGTCGCGCAGCCATCGCGGAAGCTCCGTCAGACGCCGCGACAGCGCCCCGCGGAACACCACCCTCAGCAGCAGCGCCGCGCAAAAGGCCACCCCCAGCGGGAGCCACCACTCCACCAGCGTCTTGGTGTAGAAAAACGCGGCGCCACCGCCGAGAACCATCAGCGCGAACACCACCGCCATAATGCCCAGGGTGCCCTTTGTCTCGCTCCACTTCATATTCCCAATTCTTGAATATATACCGCGAATTTAGTAATTTCGCGGCTATCCAACACTAACCAATTCTAACCTTCCGCAATATGAAAAAGAATATGTTAAAGGCGCTCGCCATAGCCCTGTGCGTGGCAGCGGCCGCTCCCGCCGCCCAGGCGCAATTCAACCTCAAGAAAGCGATCAGCGCCGGGGCGAAGGCTGCCAAGGCAATGACCCTCACTGACAAGCAGATGGCAGAATACGTCAAGGAGTCGGTCGACTGGATGGACACCCACAACCCCGTCACTCCCGCCGACAACCCCTACACCATCCGCCTCAACAAGCTCACCGAGGGGCTTAAAGACGTGAACGGCATACCCCTTAACTTCAAGGTCTACGACGTGATCGACGTGAACGCCTTCGCCTGCGCCGACGGCTCGGTGCGCGTGTTCTCCTCGCTGATGGACATCATGAGCGACGACGAGCTCCTCGGAATAATCGGCCATGAGATCGGCCACGTCGGCCTCCACCACTCCAAGAACGCCTTCAAGCAGGAGCTCCTTACCGGCGCTCTGAAAGACGCCGTGGCTTCCTCCGGCGGCAAGGCGGCGGCCCTGACCGAATCGCAGCTCGGCACCCTCGGCGAATCGCTCGTCAGCGCCAAGTACTCCCAGAAGCAGGAGAAGGAAGCCGACGACTACGGCTATGACTTCCTCAAAAGCCACGGCAAGAACCCCTGGGGCATGGTGGCGGCCTTCGAGAAGTTCAACAAGATGGAACAGGAACAGGGCGCCAAGTCGAGCTACATCAACAAGATGTTCTCCTCGCACCCCGAGACGGTGGACCGCATCAAGCGCATGACCGCCCGCTGCGAGAAGGACGGCATAGCCCGCCAGTGACAGGCAGCGAAAGAGTATCCGACGGATTCCAGGCAGCCGCGGTTTATTCGGACTCCGTGCGAATAAGCGCCTTAGGCCGAAAAAAGCAGCGTGCGGATGCCCTTATTACAACCAAAAAGATTAATTTTGCAGCACGTTCGGGATGCCGTCGAGGCTCCCGGCGTGCTGCTCTCCGTTGAAGCGGACACAACACAACAACAATAATAACACTTACTACAATGGCTTACGTTATCACTGACTCCTGCGTGGCTTGCGGCACCTGCCTGCCCAACTGCCCCGTTGAGGCTATCTCAGAAGGCGAAATCTACAAGATTGACCCCGACACCTGCATCGACTGCGGCACCTGCGCCAGCGTGTGCCCCTCCGAGGCTATCATCCCCGGCGAATAATACGCTACGGACCGATACAGCAAAGGCCGCTCCCCGCACCCCGGGGCAGCGGCCTTTGCCGTCCCGCCCCACATCGCGGTTCCTCGGATCCCCAGCCAGGCAGCTCCTATCCATTTCTTTTTGGAAAATTCTCTTCCTTTTAGGCAAATTTGTTTCCGTTCTTTTGGCAAGGCCCAAAAGAACCAAAAGGCCGAGAGGCGCGGCGGAAATCTTTGAGGCTCGGGCCGCGCCGGAATGGCGGGGGCGGCGGAACTCGCTGCGCTCAAACACCGCCGCCCTCCTCCGCCCTCCCGCCTGCCCTCACCTCGATTTCCGCATTGCGCCCGCCATCCGGCAGGAAAGTTACCGGCTCGGCTTCATCCCTCGCATCAGACACCGCGGATTATTAAGAGATAACCAATTATTTGGGCATTTCTGATTATTTGGGCTGGGTTGATGACTCTTTGATAATTCTATGCTGATTATCGCTAATAACCGCGGATTGACCTCATTGGTTTCGTCCGACAGGTCTGACAAATCCGACAGGTCCGACAAATCCGACAAATTGGATGATTCGGATGATTCGGAGGGGGCACACCGGCGCGACAGACGATCTGCCGGATGGCGGGCGCAATGCGGTAAGCGGGGAGAGGGCTCCGGTCGGCGGCGGAGAAAGGGGGCGGTGTTTGAGCGAAGCGAGTTCCGCCCCCGCCGCCGCAGGCCGGTAAAGCCCTCGACCTGCGCTTACCGCCGCGCCCCTCGGCCTTTTGGTTCTTTTGGGCCTTGCCAAAAGAACGGAAACAAATTTGCCGAAAAGGAAGAGGCTCTGCCAAAAACGGGAACAAAGCCACACGCAGAGGGTGGAAAAAACATCGCGGATACAATTTAACGCCACCGGGATTCGTTAAATTTTAAATAGGGCGCAGGCTAACCGGCTGACGCGCCGCGAATCGGAAACAATGAGAACCAGACACCTGATATACAAAGCCATCCTGGCGCTGGCCGCCGCGACAGCCATAGGCGCGCTCCCGGGGTGCCGCTCGGCGAAGCTCTCCACCGCCAACGAGCAGCGCCTCCGCGGCGAGTATTTCGAAGCGTCGAAGACCTACCGCAAGGTCTACAACAAGCTGACAAAAAAGGAACAGCGGTCGCAGCGCGGCGAGGTGGCATATCTCATGGGGCTGTGCTACGACAAACTGTCGATGAGCGCCCGCGCCTCCTCGGCCTTCGGCAACGCCATACGCTACGGCTACCCCGACTCCACGGCCATACTCCTGATGGCGCAGTCGCTCCAGGCGGAGGGCAAGTACGCCCAGGCGAAGAAAGCCTACAACGAATACCTCGAAAAAGACCCGCAGTCGAAAGCCGCCCGCAACGGCCTGGCCGGTTGCGAGATAGCGCTCCAGCAGCGCGAGAACCCCACGCGCTACGTCGTGAAGCCCGCAAAGCTGTTCAACTCGCGCCGCGCCGACTACGCGCCGATGTTCCTCGACCCCTCGACCGAGGACCAACTCTATTTCACCACCACCAACGAGAAGGTCACCGGCGACAAGCGCTCGGAAATCACAGGCATGAAGAAGGGCGACATATGGTTCGCCAAAAAGGACGAGAAGGGTAACTGGCAGCGCCCCGAGCCTGTCGAGGGGGAGCTGAACTCCGAGCTCGACGAGGGCACCCCCTCATTCACCCCCGACGGCTCGACGATGTACCTCAGCAAGGCGCGCCGCGAGCCAAACGCCAACACCGGCGTGGAAATCTACACCTCGCAGCGCTCCGACGCCAAATGGAGCGCCCCTGTTAAATACGAGATCACCGCCGACACCATATCCTCCTACGGCCACCCTGCGGTGTCGCCCGACGGCAACTGGCTATATTTCAGCTCCGACATGCCCGGCGGCTCGGGGGGCAAGGACATCTGGCGGGTCAACCTCAAGGAGCGCGCCGGGTCGCTGGAAAACCTCGGCGAATTCATCAACACCCCCGGCGACGAGGTGTTCCCCTACGTCCGCGCCGACTCCGTGCTCTACTTCGCCTCCGACGGCCACCCCGGCCTCGGCGGCCTCGACATCTTCAAGGCCACCCTCACCAAGTCGGGTGGCTGGAAGGTCGAGAACATGGGGCGCCCCGTCAACTCCGCGGCCGACGACTTCGGCATAACCTTCGGCAAGGGTGAGAGCGGCTTTTTCAGCTCCAACCGCGACGACGGCCGCGGCTACGACCACATATTCTCGTTCGTGCTCCCCGACCTGGAGATCTGGATCTCGGGATGGGTGCTCGACAAGGACGAGGAACCGGTGCCCGACGCCGTGATACGCATCGTGGGCAACGACGGCTCCAACCAGAAGGCCGTGGCAAAGCCCGACGGCTCGTTCCGCTTCCCGCTCCAAAGGGGCGTGAGCTACGTCATGCTCGCCGGGGCGAGGGGATACCTCAACGCCCGCCAGGAATTCACCTCCGACACCGCCGAGGAGGATGCTGAATACGGCGTGGACTTCATCCTGGCCTCGATCCACAAGCCGGTGGTGGTCGACAACATCTTCTACGACTTCGACAAGGCCACACTGCGCCCCGAATCGAAGGACGCGCTCGACGAGATGGTCAGAATCCTCGAGGAGAACCCCAACGTCACCATCGAGATGGCCTCGCACACCGACCGCTGGGGCACGGACGAGTACAACATCGACCTCTCGTCGCGGCGCGCCAAGTCGGTCATCGACTACCTGATCGCCGCCGGCATAGCCCCCGACCGTCTCCAGAGCCAGGGCTACGGCAAGAGCCGCCCCAAGACAGTCACAAAGAAGCTCGCGCGGCTCTATCCCCAGTTCAAGGAAGGGGACGTGCTGACCCCGGAGTTCATCGAGACGCTTTCCGAGGAGGACGCCGAGGCCGCCGACCAGATCAACCGCCGCACCGAGTTCCAGGTGCTCTCGACCGACTACCAGATGTTCTGACCCCTAAGCCGACCTGACAGCAAGACAACATCATGCAGTTCCGCACCGAAACCGAACCACTCAGGGGTCACCAGGGAATGATCGCCCACGGAAGCCCCGTCTGGACCATAGGCTCCTGCTTCGCCGACAACATCGGCCGGCGGCTCGCCGACGACCTTTTCGAGGTTCGCGCCAACCCCTTCGGTCCCCTGTTCAACCCGGCGAGCATCGAGCTGCTGCTGACGCGCTTAGCCTGCGGGCAGGAGGTGGCACCTGCGGAATTCTTCGAGCACGAGGGGTTGTGGCGCTCGTTCGAGTTCCATTCGCGCGTATGCGGCAAATCGGCAACAGAGGCCGCAGAAAACGCCAACCGCCTCATCCGCTCCATGCACGACGAGCTTCCCCGACTGCGCTGCCTGGCCATAACGCTCGGCTCCTCGTTCACTTTCACCCACAACCCTTCGAGCCGCGTCGTCGCCAACTGCCACAAGCAGCCAGCCTCCCTCTTCCGCCTGGACGCTATGAGCCCCGAAGAGACATTCAGCGCCATAAGCCGCGCACTCGAAGCGCTGCGCATCGTCAACCCCGGCCTGGAGGTAATCGTCACAGTAAGCCCCGTGCGCCACGCGGCCTACGGACAGCGCCGCGACAAACTCTCCAAGGCCTCACTGCTCCTCGCGACACAGATGCTCGAGGAGGCCGGCGCGGCGGTCTATTTCCCCGCCTACGAAATCATGATGGACGACCTGCGCGACTACCGCTTCTACGCCCCCGACATGGCGCACCCCTCCGACCAGGCCGCCGACTATATCTACGAAATCTTCGCCCGGAGCTTCTTTTCGACTGAAACCGAAGCCATCGCCGCCGAAGCCGGGAAACTGGCGCGCCTGGCGGCCCACCGCCCGGCAGACCCCGGACGACACGCAAAAGCCGTGGCCGAGGCCCGCGAGAAGCTACTGGCAAAATACCCGCAACTGAAAACAGCAATCATCAACAATGCCAACTGTTGAGTTTGACCCACTACTTGTCGAGGACGACCTCGACCTGCTGACCGACAGCCGCTCGCTGGCCGATCCGGCCCGCGCCATATTCTTCGCCCTGGAGACACCCGTGGCCGACGGCCACCGCTACATCCCCGCACTCTACGCCCGCGGCGTGCGCCGCTTCGTCGTCGCTAAAGCGCCCGGGGGTGAGTTCCCCGAAGCCACATTCCTTCATGCGGCCGACCCGCTGGCCGCGCTCCAGGCCCTCGGCCAGCGCAAGCGCGACCGTTTCACAGGCCCCTTGGTGGCGATTACCGGGAGCCGCGGCAAGACCCAGGTAAAGGAGATGCTCAACGCCGCGCTGCGCGAAGACCGCGACATCGCCCGCTCCCCCCGCAGCTACAACTCGCAGATCGGCGTGCCGCTCTCGCTGTGGGGGCTGACCCCCGGCACGCGGCTTGGAATATTCGAGGCCGGAATCTCTCGCCCCGGCGAGATGGAGCGCCTCCGGGCTATACTGCGCCCCGTCGTAGCGGTGATCACCAACGTGCTTTCCGACCATTCCGAAGGATTCGCCTCCAAGGCCGGGAAACTCGCCGAGAAAATGAAGCTCGCCCAAGGGGCAAAAGCCGTGGTGTTTCCCTGGGACGACCCCGAGATACGCCGCGCGGCGGAAACCCTCCCCGGCTCGCCCCGGCTATTCGGCTGGTCGCTGACCGACCACTCGGCCCCGGTCTACCGCGACCCGTCCTTCTTCCCACTTTCCGCCCCCTGGGAGAAAGAGAACGCCGCGTCGACCCTCGCGGCGATGCTCGCCCTCGGGATAGAGCCGGAAGAGGCTGACCGCCGGATTCGCGTTGCCCGGAGCGTGGGGACGCGCCTCGAGGTCAGCGAGGGTGTGAACCACTGCCTGGTGGTCAACGACGACTATACCTGCGACTTCCATTCCCTGCGCCCTGCGCTCGAATTCGTGGCGCGGCGGCGCGCTCCCGGCCAGCGCGCCACGGTGGTGCTCTCCGACGTCAGCCACGAGAACCTCTCGCCTGCCGAGACATACGCGGCCATAGCCCGTCTCCTGCGCGACTTCGGAGTGAGCCGCCTGATAGGAGCCGGGGAAGAAATCCAGGCCTACTCAGCGGAATTCGCCGGAATAGACCGCCGCTTCTTCCCCTCCGCGGAGGAGATGGAGCGCACTCTCACTCCCTCAGACTTCGACAACGAGTTCGTGCTGCTCGAAGGTAACGACGGGGAAGGCTTTCCCCGCCTCCTCCACAAGCTCGAGGCACGCACCCACGAGACCGTCCTGGAAGTCAACCTCGACGCGCTGGTCGACAACTTCAACTTCTACCGCTCCAAACTGAGACCCGGCACCGGCCTGGTGGCCATGGTGAAGGCTTCGGGCTACGGGGCGGGAGCCTACGAGGTGGCCCGCACCTTGCAGACCCACGGCGCCGCGTATTTCGCCGTAGCCGTGCTCGACGAGGGTGTCGACCTCCGCAAGGCAGGAATCACCGTGCCCATAATGGTACTGAACCCCAAGGTGCTGAATTACCCACTGTTGTTCGCCAACCGCCTCGAGCCTGAGATATTCAGCTTCGACATCCTCGACGAGATCATTGCCGAGGCGGCGAAACTCGGAGTGACCGACTACCCCGTCCACATAAAGCTCGACACCGGCATGCACCGCCTGGGCTTCTTCGAGGAGGAACTGCCGGGGCTGATAGAGCGACTGAGGGGACAGAAACAGGTGAGGGTCGCCTCGGTGTTCTCCCACCTGGCCACCGCCGACTGCCTCGACATGGACGAGCACACCGAGGCGCAGCTGCGCCTGTTCGACCGCTGCTCGTCGGCGATTGTCGAGGCGTTCCCAGAGCGGAAAATCCTCCGCCACGTCCTCAACACCGCCGGAATCGTGCGCTACCCCGAATACCAGTACGACATGTGCCGCCTTGGCCTCGGCCTCTACGGGATCCCCGTGGTGGGCAACGGCCTGGAAGACGGCCTGCGCCCGGTGTCGGCGCTGAAAACGGTGGTGATCTCCCTGCGCGACTACCCCGCCGGGACCGCCATAGGCTACGGACGGCGCACGATACTCGACCGCGACACCACTATCGCCACCATACCCGTGGGCTACGCCGACGGCATAAACCGCCACCTCGGACGCGGCAACTGCTCCTTCCTTGTCAACGGCGTGCCGTGCCCCACCGCAGGGAACATCTGCATGGACCTCTGCATGCTCGACGTCGGGCCGCTCCTCCGCGCCGGGGGCAGCGTCAAGGTCGGCGACAAGGTGGAAATCTTCGGCCCGGAGAACCCCGCCGCCTACCTCGCCGAAAAGCTCGACACAATCCCCTACGAGATACTGACTTCCGTAAGCCCCCGCGTGCGCCGCACATATTTCCGCGAATCATGAGAAAGACCTCGATCCTGACAATTTTCCTGACCGCGGTCATGGCGGTTCTCGGCGCCGCGGCACAGACTCCCCGCGTGAGCCTGCTGACCGCCGGACCGGGAGCCGACATCTACCAGCTCGAAGGACACTCTGCGCTGCGGGTGCTCGTGCCGGGCCGCTATGACGTGGCGGTCAACTGGGGCATCTTCAACTTCAAGGCCCCGAATTTCGTCTACCGCTTCGTAAAGGGGGAGACCGACTATATGTGCGCCGCCTACCCCGTTGAACACTTCTTCGAGGAGTACGCCGCCGAGGGGCGCGGAGTGACGGAGCAGGTGCTCGACCTCACCACGGAACAAGCCTCCCGCGTCGCAGCGCTGGTCGAGGAGAACCTGCTGCCCGAAAACCGCGTCTACCGCTACAACTACGTCCTCGACAACTGCGCCACACGCCCGCTGGCAGTCATAGAGAAAGCTGTCGGCGACACATTGGCGCTGCTCCCGCCCGAGAACTTCACCTACGGCGAGACAGGGCTGTCGGAGGCCGACTACGCAGAAGACACCCCCGACACCTTCCGCCGCGAGATGACGCGCTACCACCGCTCATACCCCTGGTACCAGTTCGGAATCGACCTGGCGCTCGGCGCGGGCATCGACCGCCCGATAACCCCGCGCGAGCGCGGCTTCTCCCCCCTCTATCTGCGCGAACTACTCCGCGGCGCGACCCTCCCCGCCGATTCCGCATGGGGAGCGCGGCGTCCGGCGGTACATTCCGAATGGGTCATCCTCGAAGGGCATCCGGCGGGAGTCTGCGCCAGGCCTACCCCCTGGCCGCTCACACCGACGGCTGTCGCCATCTATGTTTTCGCGGCGGCCATACTGCTGAGCGTCCGCGACATACGCCGCCGCAAAACGTGCCGCTGGTTCGACAGCGCCCTCTTCGGGGTTTACGGCCTGGTGGGGTGCGTGCTGGCGTTCCTGATTTTCGCCAGCAGCCACGAGGCCACCTCGCCGAACTACCTCTTCCTGTGGCTGAACCCGCTATGCCTCTTTCCGGCCGTCGGAACGTGGATAAAATGTTGCCAACGTGCGGTTTATTGCTATCATTTTTGTAACTTCGCGGCGGTGCTGCTGCTTCTGGCGGGGCACCATTTCTTCGGGCAGGCGCTCAACCACGCCTTCCCGTGGCTCATCATTGCCGACCTAACGAGGTCTGCCACATACATTTACGTCACCCGTGCGAAACGCTAAGAAGAACAGAATATCCACTTCGGTAGCGGCCATCCTTGTGGCCGCCGCCTCCGTCGCGCAGATCGCGGCGGCGCAGGGCGCGCTTCCCAAGCGCCCGCAGCTGGTGGTGGGGATTCTCGTCGAGGGACTTGACGGCGACTACCTGCGCCTCCTCCGCGACCACTTCGGCGAGGGTGGCTTCCGTCGCCTGATGGAAAACGGGGTGACAATCAACGCCCTCGACTACGGCGCCCCGCTCGACGGCGCGGCATCAGCCGCGGTGGTGTTCACCGGCGCGGAGCCATACGTCAGCGGCATCCCCGCGGCAAGCGTGTTCGACCCGGCGACGCGGCGCGCGCGCTCAGTGCTATTCGACGCGGAGACGATAGGCAACTACACCGGCCAGACCCTCTCGCCGAAGAACCTGGCGGTGAGCACCCTGGCCGATGAGCTGCGCATCGACACCGGCGGCCTCGGCTACGCCTACGCCATCGCCGCGCAACCCGAGGAGGCCATCATCATGGCCGGCCACGCCGGAAACAGCGCCTTCTGGGTGACCGACGACACCGGCAAATGGGCCACCACGACCCACTACAAGGACCTCCCCGCGCCCCCGCAGAACATCAACCACCGCGCGGCGCTCGAATACCGCCTCGACACCCTGGCCTGGACCCCGCTGGTGGCCACTGACAAGCTGCCCGACCTCCCGTCCTACAAACGGCTCTACCCGTTCCGCCAGATTTTCCCCCGCGGAAACGCCAACCGCTACAAGGCATACAAGGCATCTCCCGTAGCAAACACCGACATAACCTCCCTGGCCGGGGAATACATCAAGACCCTCAGCCTCGGAAAGCGCGAGGCCACCGACATGCTCTCGCTGGGCTACACGCTCCACCCATACCCCTACGGCAGGGAGACCGACACCCGCGCGGAGCTGATGGACAGCTACATCCGCCTCGACCGCGACCTGAGCGAACTCTTCGCCACCATCGAGCGGCAGGGTCCGGGTATGGACCGCACCCTCGTGTTCGTCGCCGGCACACCCGCGGCACGCCGCCAGCGGCGCGACGACGACCGCTGGAACATCCCCGGCGGGGAGTTCTCATCGAAAAAGGCCGTCTCGCTCCTGAACATGTACCTTATGGCGGTGCACGGCAACGGCGACTGGGTTGACGGCTACCACGACGGCCAGCTATTCCTCAACCGCAAACTCATCAAGGAACGCGGCAAAGACCTCGAGGCGCTCCGAAAGGAAGCCGCGCGCTTCCTGACGCGCATGAGCGGAGTGAGCGAGGCGTGGACCATCGACGAGATCCTCGACAACACCGCGGGAGGAACCGCCGAGGCGCTCCGCCGCAACATATCCCTCCCCGTGGCCGGCGACGTGTTCGTCACCGTCGCCCCCGGATGGCAGGAACTTGACGACGACAACGACACGGAGCTGCCGGTGACCGCCGTGCGCTCCGTGCTGCCCACCGCCCCGGCCTTCATACTGGTACCCGGCGGCGCGCCGCGCGTGATCGCCACACCGGTCGACGCCCGCGCCCTGGCTCCCTCCGTGGCCGGCATACTACGCATCCGCGCTCCCAACGCCGCCGCCACCCCCCGCCTCAACCTCTGAGCGGCACCCGCGGGCGGCAAACAATCGCCATGCGGCATTTGTTAAAAAGGGCGCGGCGCGCCGCGTCGCCAATCAAGTAACCACACAACTTTCATCATAATATGTCTCTGACCTCATTCTTAGGGAAGATTTTCGGCAACAAGTCGCAGCGCGACCTCCGCGAAATCAAGCCCATAGTAGATAAAATCAACGCTCTCGGCCCCGGCCTGAAAGACCTCACAAACGACCAGCTCCGCCACAAGATCGACGAGGTGCGCGCCGACATCGCCGCCTCCATAAAGGCCGACGAGGACGCCATAGCCGAAATCCGCGGCCGGGTGGAGGACCTCCCCTTCGACCAGCGCCAGCCCCTATGGGACGACATCGACAAGCACGAGAAAAACATCCTCGACACCCTCGAGACAGAGCTGGAGAAGCACCTGCCGATAGTGTTCGCCACCATGCGCGAGACCGCGGCCCGCTTCGCCGCCAACGAGACCGTGGAGGTGACCGCCACCGACATGGACCGCGAACTCGCCGCCCAGGGGCGCGACTTCCTCACCATCGAGGGTGACAAGGCCCTTTGGAAAAACCACTGGATGGCCGGCGGAAACGAAATCACCTGGGACATGGTGCACTACGACGTGCAGCTCATCGGCGGCACCGTCCTGACCCAGGGCAAGATCGCCGAGATGGCAACCGGCGAGGGCAAAACCCTCGTCGCGACGCTCCCGGTGTTCCTCCGCTCCCTGTCGAAGCGCGGCGTGCACGTCGTGACCGTCAACGACTACCTCTCCAAGCGCGACTCCGAGTGGATGGGCCCGCTGTACATGTTCCACGGCTCCACGGTCGACTGCATCGACAAGCACCAGCCCAACACCCCCGCGCGCCGCAGGGCCTACGAATGTGACATAACATTCGGAACCAACAACGAGTTCGGTTTCGACTACCTCCGCGACAACATGGCCATGTCGCCCGCCGACATGGTGCAGCGCAAGCACTACTACGCCATCGTCGACGAGGTCGACTCCGTGCTCATCGACGACGCCCGCACCCCGCTCATCATCTCGGGACCCGTTCCCAAGGGTGACGACCAGATGTTCAACGAGTACAAGGCCAACGTCGAGAAGGTGTTCCAGGCACAGCGCCGCCTCGTCACCCAGATTCTCTCCGAGGCGAAGGAGAAAATCAAGTCGGAGGACAAGGAGACCCGCAAGGAGGGGGAACTTCTGCTGTTCCGCGCCTACAAGGGTCTGCCAAAGTACGGACCCCTCATCAAGTTCCTGAGCGAGGAGGGCATGAAGAACGCCCTGCTCAAAACCGAGGCATACTACCTCCAGGACAACTCCCGCGAGATGCCCATCGTCACCGACCCCCTCTTCTTCGTAATCGACGAGAAGAACCGCTCGGTGGAGCTGACCGACAAGGGCTTCGACGTGCTGACCGACCGCAACCAGGATCCGCAGTTCTTCGTCCTCCCCGACATCGCCGCCAGGCTCTCGGAGCTGGAGACCATCCCCGACCTGGCCGAGCGCCAGGAGAAAAAGGACGCCGCCATGGCCGACTACGCCGTAAAGGCCGAGCGCGTACACACCGTCAACCAGCTCCTGAAAGCCTACACCCTCTTCGAGAAGGATAACGAATACGTCATCGACGACAACAAGATCAAGATCGTCGACGAGCAGACCGGCCGCATCATGGAGGGGCGCCGCTACTCCGACGGCCTCCACCAGGCCATCGAGGCAAAGGAGGGCGTGAAAGTCGAGGCCGCCACACAGACCTTCGCCACCATCACCTTGCAGAACTACTTCCGCATGTACCACAAGCTCTCGGGCATGACCGGCACCGCCGAGACCGAGGCCGGCGAGCTTTGGGACATCTACAAACTCGACGTGGTGACCATCCCCACCAACCGCCCCGTGGCCCGCAAGGATATGGACGACCGCGTCTACAAGACCAAGAAAGAGAAATACGCCGCCGTAATCGACGAGATCGTGCGCCTGCGCGACGCCGGCCGCCCCGTGCTCGTCGGCACTACCTCGGTCGAGATTTCCGAACTCCTCTACCGCATGCTCCAGATGCGCCACATCGACGCCCAGGTGCTCAACGCCAAGCTCCACCAGAAGGAGGCGCAGGTTGTCGCACTGGCCGGACGCGCCGGCACCGTCACCATTGCCACCAACATGGCGGGCCGCGGTACCGACATCAAGCTCACTCCCGAGGTGAAAGATGCCGGAGGCCTGGCGATCATCGGCACCGAGCGCCACGAGAGCCGCCGCGTCGACCGACAGCTACGAGGCCGTTCCGGCCGCCAGGGGGATCCGGGTTCGTCGGTGTTCTACGTCTCCTTCGAGGACCAGCTGATGCGCCTCTTCGCCACCGACCGCGTGATGAAGATGCTCGACACCCTCGGCCTCAAAGAGGGGGAGATGATCGAGAGCAAGATGGTGACCCGCGCCATCGAGAACGCCCAGAAACGCGTCGAGGAGAACAACTTCGGCATACGCAAGCGCCTGCTCGAATACGACGACGTGATGAACAAGCAGCGCACCTACATCTACAACCGCCGCCATCACGCCCTCCTCGGCGAACGTGTCGGAATCGACATCGCCAACATGATATATGACCTGGTCGAGAATCTCGTCCAGAGCTACGATCAGCCCACCGATTTCGACGAGCTGTCGCTCGAACTGATGCGCATACTCACCATCGAGGCACCTTTCACCGAGAAGGAATTCCAGAGCCTCAGCCGCGAGGAGAAGACCGAGCGCATCGTGGCAGCCGTAAACGAGAACCTTGACCGCCGCAGCGAGCGCATCATCGAGATGGCAATGCCTGTTGTCAAGGATTGGGTCGAGAACCGTGGAGCCAAGGGCAAGATAATGGTGCCCATCACCGATGGCAAGCGCATCTTCAACCTCGGCGTAGACATCCTGGAGGCTTACAACTCGGGATGCAAGAACATCGTCAAGGAATGGCACAAGGGTGTGTTGCTCGTCACCATCGACGAGTTGTGGAAAGAACACCTGCGCGAACTCGACGAACTGCGCCAGAGCGTGCAGAACGCATCTTACGAGCAGAAAGACCCGCTGGTAATCTACAAGGTGGAGTCGTTCCACCTCTTCGAGCGCATGCTCAACGCCCTCAACTCCAAGACCCTCGCGGCCCTTATGCGCGGCCACATCTTCGTGCAGGAAGCGCCCCGGGCCTCCGACGCCACCCTGGAATCCGAGCAGAAAAGTGCCGCTGAGGCTCACGAGGCAGAGAAGCCGGCTCCCAAGCCCCAGCCCGAGGTACGCCGCGCCATGCCCGAGCGCCCCAACGACTACTCGCAGTACACCGCCTCCAAGGAAGGCCTACCAGGCGAAAGCGCCAACCGCGCCGCAGCAGCCGGAGCGGGACGAGGCCCCGCCCGTCCCCAGCCGATGAAGGCCGCGCCCCGCGTGGGCCGCAACGACCCCTGCCCCTGCGGTTCGGGCAAGAAGTTCAAGAACTGCCACGGCAAGAACGCGTAATAAAAAGAATCCATAACATCTCATTATGGCTGAAACCGATAACAACCCCGGCGGACAGACGCTCAACGAGCGTCTGCGCCGCGCCGCGGAGCTGGCCCGCCAGCGTTCCGGCGAAACAACCCCTCCACCACCCCCGCCGCCCCACGAACCCCGCAAAACTCCCGAAAGCCCGAAAGCCCAGGCCTCCCAGCTGTCGGGTGAAGCGAGCTTCAGCGAGCGGCAACCCTCTGAAGCCGGGCGCGAAGCCCCGGCTCCCGCGCAGCCCCGCCGCCCCCGCCCCGTGGATGAATACTACATCCCCGCGCCGCCCCGCAAACCGGCCAAGAAGTCCAAGACCGCGCTATGGCTCGGAATCCCGCTGGTGCTGGCTGTGCTGTGCGGCATCTTCCTCTTCATTCACAACACCCGGCAGCAGGCCGAGCACGAGGAACAGTTGCAACAATTGCAGCTCGCCAACGAGCAGCTGCAACTCGCCAACGAATACGAAAGCCTCAACAACGAGTTCGCACAGTACGAGAACCAGACCTCCCTGCTGGCCAACGACTCTATCGTGCAGAAGTATTCCGCCGCCCGCGCCCAGGTCGAGAAGCTCCTCCAGGAACTCAAAAACGAGAAGAACAAGTCGGCGGCGCAGATTTCAAAGCTCAAAGGGGAAATCGCAACACTCAAAGGGATTCTCCGCACCTATGTCGAGCAGATCGACTCCCTGAGCAAGCAGAACCAGGCGCTGATGACCGAGAACAAGGACATCAAGCAGCAGAACCAGCAGCTCGCCCAGACCGTGCAGTCAGTCCAGGCCAACAACAAGGAGCTGAACGAGCGCATGACCCTGGCCGAGAAGCTGAACGTCACCGGCGTTTCCCTCACCCCGCTTAACAAGAAAGGAAAGAAGGAGAAGAACGTCACCAAGGCACGCCAGCTGATGGTCTCCTTCACCATCCCGCAGAACAACTCCACCCCTGTCGGTGAAAAGACCATCTTCTGCCGCATCATCAACCCTGAGGGAGAACTCCTCGGCAACGGCGGCTCGTTCTCCTTCGAGGGTGGTTCCGTGGCCTGCACTGCCCGAAAGAGCGTCGAGTACGCCGGCGAGGAAATCGGCGGCATACACATCTACTGGGACGTGAACGCCACCCTCACCCCCGGCGACTACACCGTGGAGCTGTTCGCCGACAACTACCGCCTGGCCTCGCGCCGCTTCACCCTGAAAAAATAGCGCGCCGCGTCCCTACACCCACATAAAATGCCCCGCATATAACGCCCTGTATTTAATGCCACGAAAACACCTATGAGACCAATCACTTACGCCATTCTGCTATCACTGGCCGCCACTTGCGCTCCCCTGGCTTCATCCGCGGCCCACACCCTACGCTACGACCGCCCCGCCGACCACTGGGTAGAGGCTCTTCCGCTCGGCAACGGGCGCCTCGGGGCGATGGTATACGGCGGCATCCAGTCAGACACCATCCAGCTCAACGAGGACACGTTCTGGAGCGGATCCCCCTACAACAACGTAAACCCCAAAGCGTTGAAAGCGCTCCCCGAAATCCGCGCCGCGATCGACAGCGGCGACTACAACCGGGCGCAGTACCTGGCGATGCACAACATCACCGCCGACAAAAGCGTGACGGGCCACGGGATGATGTACGAGGCTGTCGGAAACCTCGTGCTGACGTTTACGGAAACTTCGGCGACCGACTACTCGCGAACCCTCTCGCTCGACGACGCGGTGGCCGAGGTCGCGTACACCGCGGCGGACGGCACCCGCTTCACCCGCGAATACCTCACCTCACTGGCCGACTCGCTGACAATGATACGACTGACGGCCTCCCGCCCCGGCGCGCTCGACTTCGCCCTGTCGTTCACCGGGCCATTGAAACGCGACCGGATGACCGCCGCGACCGCGCTCGAGGCTCCCGGCGAACTGCGCGTCATAAGCCGCCCGACAGCCCCGAAGGCAGAAAACGTGCCAAACGGGCTGCGCTGCGCGACGTTCATACGGGTAATACCCGAGGGGGGCGAAATGACCTCCACCGACTCCCTGGTCACTGTCTGCGGAGCATCCTCCGCCCTTATACTCGTCTCCTCGGCAACCAACTTCAAGCGCTACGACGACATCTCCGGCGATGCCGAACTCAGCGCCCGCGCCCCGCTTGACAGGTTCGCCGCCAAAGGTGACCCGCTCGCACGATATAAGGCGGCGCTGCAACGCCACAAGGAAGCATACCGCGCCTATTTCAACCGCGTCACCCTCGACCTCGGCCATAATCCCGCACAGGAGGCAAAGACCACCGACCGCCGCATCGCCGAGTTCGCCGACAGCTGCGATCCGAGCCTCGCGGCCGACTACTTCCAGTTTGGCCGCTATCTGCTGATATGCTCCTCGCTCCCCGGCACTCAACCGGCCAACCTGCAAGGAATCTGGAACCCCGACGCGGGGCAGTACCCCGCCTGGGACTCCAAATACACCACCAACATCAACGTGGAGATGAACTACTGGCCCGCGGAAATCACCAACCTAAGCGAGTGCCACGACCCGTTCCTGCAACTCGTACGCGACGTAAGCCACACAGGCCGCCAGTCAGCCAGCGAGATGTACGGCGCGAGGGGCTGGACTCTCCACCACAACACCGACATATGGCGCTCCACCGGGGCCGTGGACTACGCCTCATGCTCCGTATGGCCCACCTGCAACGCCTGGTTCTGCTCCCACCTCTGGGAACGCTACCTCTTCACCGGCGACCGCGGGTTCCTCGCCGAAGCCTACCCGATAATGGCCGAGGCCTCGCGGTTCTGCCTCGACTTCCTCACCCGGGAGCCGCGCACGGGCTACCTCGTGGCTTCCCCCTCCAACTCCCCGGAGAACAATCCCGGAAAGGGGAAATACTTCGATTCCATCTTCCAAAAGGAGATGAAACCGGCGATTTTCGCCGGGGTCGCGATGGATAACCAGATGATCTACGACCTGCTGCTCAGTACCGTGCGGGCAGCGCGGATTCTCGGAGGAGACAAGGCGTTTGCCGACTCGCTCGACGCGGCGCGCGCCCAGCTCCCGCCGATGATGGCAGGCCGCCACGGACAGTTGCAGGAATGGCTCGACGACTGGGACCGCGAGACCTCGGGCCACCGCCACGTCTCCCACCTATGGGGCGTTTACCCGGGCCGCATGGTGTCGCCGCACCTCAACCCTGAGGCCGCGGGAGCCGCCCGGAAGTCGCTCGACGGACGCGGCGACGCCTCCCGCGGATGGTCGATGGGGTGGAAAGTGTGCCTTTGGGCGCGCCTGCTCGACGGCAACCGCGCCTACCGCCTGATCTCAAACCAACTCAGGCTAAAAGACCCGCAGGCCACCATCCGCGATCAGGATGGCGGCACATACGCCAACATGTTTGACGCACACCCGCCGTTCCAGATCGACGGCAACTTCGGATGCTGCGCCGGAATGGCCGAGATGCTCGTCCAAAGCCACGACGGAGCCGTCACCCTGCTCCCCGCCCTCCCCGACGCGTGGCCCGAGGGCCGCGTCACCGGCCTCCGCGCCCGCGGCGGCTTCGAGATCGAGGAAATGACGTGGAAGAACGGCAAGGTCGTCTCCGCGATCATCCGTTCCGACCTCGGGCTACCCCTGCGCCTGCGCTCCGCGACACCCCTGCGCCTTGCCGTCGGCACCGCGCCCGCCATCGCCGACGGCGGCAGCGCCACTCCGGCCGACAGCGCGCCGACAGCATCCGGCACCACATCATCCGGCACCACTCTCCAACCGGCCTCCGGCCCATGCCCCAACCCACTGCTCGCGCCATATGACGCGCCACCGTTCGTTGCCAATACCCCCGAGCGCCTCATCCCCCTCACCGCCCCCGCCGTCAGCCTCTACGACCTCCCCACCACCCCCGGCCAGCGCATCACCCTCCGCGCGATGTAACCAGCGACGGGCAATCTGCCGCACGAACCCTGTGATCGGTAACACTTATATCCGTAAATTGGGGGGCGCAAAATCTGCGACTTGTAGGGACGCGATACATCGCGTCCGCACCCGGATGGCTTAAACGCCCGGATGGCGTCCGCAGCCGGATGGCGTCAACCCATCCACACTCCGACCGGCCACAACCATGGCGCGGACGCGATGTATCGCGTCCCTACCGGTTGTATGCGATTCCGCTCCATAAACAGCCGCATCCGACGCGATATCTCTCCCCATTGTGATATCCCCCCAATGTACAATACCCGAGCGCCGGAGGCGCGGGGCTGTGCCTAACCCCGTGTGCAGCCCCGCCAGGGGCGGAACGCGGGGGAGAGCACCAACCCAACTTAGGTAGCGCCGGAGGTGCGGGTCCGTGGTGGGAAATGTGCCACCACGGACCCGCACCTCCGGCGCTATATCCCTCTATCCATCACAATTCCCCGCGTTCCGCCCCTGGCGGGGCTGCACACGGGGTTAGGCACGGATTCGCGCCTCCGGCGCTCGCAAACACCACCACACTGGCACCCGCCGACACCAAACCTACATCTATTTCACCAACAACATCTCTTTCACAAACCACATCTCATTCACCCACAACGCCCATAACCGCATATATAAGAAAGCTACATGAAGCGCGAAAAAAGCCGCACCCCGGAGTGCGGGACGCGGCGCGAGCAAAGTAAAGAGGTCGTTTATTATTTAACGAGACCTTTACAAGGATTGGTTGCGGTGTTCAGTGAGGGATGTCGCACACCCTCAGGATCGGGTTCAGAGGGCTACCTTGGTAACCTTGTTGCCCTGGCGGCGGATGAAGATGCCGTTGGCGGGCTCTGCGACGCGCACACCCTGGAGGTTGAAGTACTCAACGGGAGCGTCAGCGTCGGCGGCGATGTTCTCAACGCCGGCACCGTTGCGATCTGTCACCTTCACGCTCTTAATCTCCCATGTACCGGCTGTTGTAGCGGTCGATGAGTAGCGGAAACCGAGCTGAATCTTTTTCCCTGCGTAAGCGTCAAGGCTCATAACACAGTCGGCGAACGAGGAGAAGTTCTTGCCCTCGTTGTATGCGGGGAACGAAGGAACATCGATGGGAGCGCTCCACTGACCGCCTTCCTCGCGAACGCAGAGCTTCAGGAAGTCGTTAGGAGCGATAAGCGTGCCTGCCGCGTCCTTGAACTGGCCGACGCACTGGGCGAAAGTGAGATCGATGTTGGTCAGACCCGCGAGGTCAACCACGGGCGAAACGAGGTAGGCTGCTTCAACAGCAAAGTTTACCTTATTCCACGCGCTGGCCTTCATATAGTTATTCTTGGAGTCGCGGGTCCACACATAGGTGATGCCTTCGGGCAGGGTACCGTCTTCGAAGGTGAAGCCGAAGTTAGCAGTGAATTCGCTGACGTTCAGCAGACCAGAGGGTGTCGGATCAACGGGCTGGTCAGGGATTTCAGTTGCCTCGTCGGAGATGATGAGGTTGTTTGCGCGAATCTGACCCTGGTCGGCGGTAGCCTCGAAAACAGCCACACCGGCGGGATTCGTCCAGGTCACGGTGCGGGGATCAGCGGTGGTGTTGGTGGCAACCGTTCCGCCGGTGGCTGCGGAAGGTGTGAATGACACGCATTTATCCTCGTACATACCTGAGAACACAACTGAACGGATGGTTACCCCATCAGCCTTGATTGTCATCGTCATGCTCTTGTACCAACGAAGCTCGGTGGCAGTAGCGATTCCGTCAACCTTTGTGGGAGATGTATTCTGGTTGATAGCGATGTCGAAAGTCTTGCCATCAACAGTTGCCTGGCAGGTTACCTCGCCTTTGCCGTTGGCACCGGTGCCGATAGTCCAGGACGGCTTGCTATCACCCGACATAGGAATAGTCCAGGTGGTCGCGGTGGCCGCGGTGGCCATACCGAGAACCGCGAGAGCTGTGAGTAAAAGTTTCTTCATAAAACGTGATAGATTATTAGTTAATTGTTGCGTTTTGTCGCTGTTGTTAAGCACGGGTGCCATATAATATAATGCTGAGGAACTCCCTCTGTCACGCACGGCTCGGCACCAGTTGCTTCTGAACCTCAAAGTTAGCTAATATTCACCAAACAGCCCCATTTTTTAACAAAAACTTAGCAAATTTCATCCGCGGCGCCTGTCGAGGGCGATCAGGACGAACACCACCAGGCCCCCGAGCACCCAGAAGAGGGTCTGCGCGCCGATCAGGAGGTTGCCGAAAGCTGCGGCCTCGGTCAGAAAAGCCTCGCAGGCGGGGCCGGCGGCGAGCGCCGCCGCGGGAGCGAACACACTCAGGCCGAAAATCATCGTGGCCTGGTAGGGACCTATGCCGCCATTCGAGGGAACGCCCATTGAAATGCTCGTCAGCACGAAGCACACAAGGGGGGCGATAGCGCCGTAGCGCGCCAGGATGGCGTCGGTCATCGGGAAAGCGTGGAAGGCGACATAAAGTTGCAGGTAGTAGCATCCCCACACTCCGGCGGTGAACAGGAGCCACCGCCCCTTGTGCTCCATCTTGGCGATGGCCGCGAATCCCTCCCAGAGGCCCCGGAAGAAACCCTTTATCTTAGTCACAACCTTCCCTCTGCCGTATCTCATGAAAAGCCACGCCGCGATAATAAAGGCAGCCACGGCGACCCAGGTCCATGGCGACGACGCGACAGCCGATATGGCGCGGTAGGCGTCGGGGTACTCGCTGACGAAAGCCGTCAACGGGCCGGAAGCGAGGATGAACGTCAGCAGCGTCACAAGGGCCACGGTGCAGGTGTCGGCCAGGCGGTCGGCGACCATCGAGCCGAACACCGCCGGGAACGGAGTGCCCTGCCGCCCGGCAATGTAGCCGGTGCGCCACACCTCCCCCAGGCGGGGAAACACGAGGTTGACGGCGTAGGTGCCGAACATACTGTATACAAGCGCCCTCAGCGGGGGACGGCACCCGATCACCCTGAGCTGCAGCCGCCAGCGCAGGGCGCGGAGGAACATCGGCAGCAGCCCTATGGCGAGATTAAGGGCTATCCATTCAAAACGGCAGTCGCGGCGGATAATCTCCATCATCGCCCCGAAATCGATGTCGCGGAACATGACGACGCACAGCCCGACGCTCACCACCGCCGGGACGGCGATTTTAAGTATTCTCGAGATCCACACGCGGTTCCGCGGGCGCGGCCCGGTGGCTGGTTTTGCTGGTTCCATACGGCAAAATTAATAACTTTTTCCCTAAATAGTGGCAGATATGGGCGGGGGCGAACCGCGTGCGCTCTTTTTTTGTTATTTTTGTGGCAGATTTCATCCGTCCCGTTCAGTTACCGAGATTCATCACTCCGTCGAACATGAGAAAGCTCTTAGGCATACTGCCGCTCCTGGCGGCCCTGCTGCTGGTTCCGCAGAAAGGGACCGGGCAGATCATATCCGTGGCCGACGAGCACGTCAATGTCGACTCGGTGCGACGCTCCTTCGCCGACCAGCACTATTACTTCGGCCTCTACAAGGACAACTACTTCATCTTCGGCTGTCCGATAGGATACCGCCCCACACGCGCCAACTCCGACGTCAAATTCCAGGTGTCGGTGGCGCAGAAGCTGACCCGCGCGACCCTCCCGTTCGGCACGTATCTCTACCTATATTACACGCAGAAGGTCTTCTGGAGCGTCCTCGAGAACTCCATGCCGATGACCGACCTGAACTTCAACCCGGGCATCGGCCTGGCAAAGCCAATATTCATAAAGGGACGCTTCCTGGGAAAGGTGACGCTCACGCTCGAACACGAGAGCAACGGCCGCGACTCAATCCAGTCGCGCTCGTGGAACAAGGTCTCTTTCGGCGGCTCGGTGATGGTCGACCCCAACCTGATGGTCTACGGCAAGTTCTGGATCCCGATAGTCGACGGGCAGAACAACAAGGACATACTGAAATACTGCGGCCTCTTCCAGCTCGGATGGGACTGGCGCTCGTCAAACCGGCGCCTCGGCGCCTCGATGAACTTCGTCAAGCGCCAGGGGCATTTCATCCGCGCCTTCTTCAACTGGAACGTCACGGCCGAATTTTCATGGCGCCTGTCGAAGACCGCCAACCAGTTCCTTTTCGTGCAGTACTACAACGGCTACGGCGAGGGGCTGCTCGACTACAACAAGTGGCACTCGATGCTCCGCGTCGGCATAGTGATCAAGCCGACGCTCTTCTCGGAGTTCTGAACATCAGAGCCGCACCCGCGGAAGCAGCGATCCGCCGGTATGCGCCTCAGGCCGTAGGGACGCGGCGTGCCGCGTATAACTCCACCACGTCCGACTTGTCAGACATGTCCGACCTGTCCGAATCTCATTCAAGCCATACGCGGCACGCCGCGTCCGTACAAAATAGCAGTTTTTTTCTGTTCCGAATGGCGCATTTTCGGCAAAAAGCTGGGGAATTTTGGAAGTTTTGGCTAATTTTGCCGAAAATTTCCAATCCATATGTCGAAAAACAAGTCTCCATACGCCGGACAGAGCGACGACCCGATACGCCTCGAGCAGCTCGAGCCGCTCCGCGTGCTCGGCCAGGCTTATTCCCACCTAAGCGAGGACTACACCCTGCTGCGCATCACGCGTCCGCAGCCGATGCTGCGCAACCCCGTGGCGCGCCGCTTCGACGGCATCTCGTGCCTGCTGTGCATAAAGGGCGCCATGAAGGTCGACATCGACTCGCACCTGTGCGTCATCGAGCCGTCGTCGGTGGTGATGGTGCCCCCCGAGATCGTGTTCACCCCCATCGAATGGCTCGGCGACGAGATGGAGTTCTACCTGCTGTTCCTGTCGAACCGCTTCATAAGCGACATCAATATTGACCTGAACGCCATCAACTCCGACATCTTCGCCACCCGCGACCTGGTGCTGAGGCTGACCCCGGAGAAAACCGCCCAGCTCGTGCGTTTCTTCGACCTGCTGCACTACAACGCCGAGACCCCAAGCGGCTACTCGCGCCACATAGCCCGCGCCCTGCTCGCCGCCGCGGGCTACCAGATGATGGCCTACGCCGAGGAAGCCGCCCAGGCCCGCCGCGAGAACGAGCGCCACAGCCATTCGCGGCGACTTACCTATGTGCGCAACTTCCTACGGCTTGTGCGCGACAACCACCGCCGCGAGCGCTCCCTGGCCTACTACGCCGACCGAATGTTCATCTCCCCCAAATACCTCTCGCTGGTGATCAAGCAGGCTACCGGCCGCTCTGCCGCCGAGTGGATCGACCACTACGTCCTGCAAGAGGCCAAGAACCTGCTGCGATTCTCGGGCAAGAACGTACAGCAGATCGCCTACGAGCTCAACTTCGCCAACCAAAGCTCCTTCGGCAAGTACTTCAAGCACCTCACCGGCATGTCGCCGACGCAGTTCCAGAACTCTTAGAGGGCGCTCGCTAAAGCTGTGTCGTCCCTACAACCTGGTATTTCGCGACCCTCGTTTTACTATGGATGCCTTACGCGGCACGCCGCGTCCCTACAAGCTGAAAACCGGTTTCGGAACCCTGTGCCTTGTTTGCGTTCTTTAACAATATCCACATATATGAGGCTTTAAATTTTTATTACTTAACAAAACCAGTTCATATTTAACTCTCATTAAATTTATTATACAAATATTTCATTAACTAATCCTTTGCCGTTTGGAAATATGTCAGTACTTTTGAGCCGAGTTTCGCCAAGACCGCGCCGGAGGGTGCCAGGCGGCCTCGCAAACGCATAAAACCAAGCGCGAAAATAATTTACATCAAACAGACAATATTGTAATGAGCAACGTTAAGAAGGCCGAGGGTAAGCTCGGCGTGTTAGTCGTTGGCCTCGGTGCTGTTTCCAGCACCTTCATGACCGGTGTGTTAATGGCCCGCAAGGGACTCGCCAAGCCCGTGGGCTCTATGACCCAGTACGACAAGATCCGCGTCGGAGAAGGCGCCGATAAGAAATACCTCAAATACAACGAGATCGTGCCCATCGCCGACCTCAACGACATCGTATTCGGCGCGTGGGACGTTTATCCCCAGAACGCTTTCGAGTCGGCAATGTACTGCGAGGTACTCAAAGAAAAAGACATTCTTCCCGTCAAGGACGAGCTCGAGGCTATCAAGCCCATGAAGGCCGCCTTCGACCACAACTACGCCAAGCGCCTCGACGGCGACAACATCATGCAGGGCAAGACCCGCTGGGAGATGGTCGAAGCGCTCCGCGAGGATATCCGCAACTTCAAGAAGGAAAAAGGAGTTGACCGCGTGGTAGTCCTCTGGGCCGCGTCCACCGAGGTCTACGTCCCCGTTGACGAGAAGGTCCACTACACTCTCGAGGCCCTCGAGGCAGCCATGAAGGCCGACGACAAGGAGCACATCGCCCCCTCGATGTGCTACGCCTACGCCGCCCTCACCGAGGGATGCCCCTTCATCATGGGCGCCCCCAACACCACCGTCGACATCCCCGCCATGTGGGAGCTCGCCGAGAAGACCAAGATGCCTATCGCCGGCAAGGACTTCAAGACCGGCCAGACCCTCGTAAAGTCAGGCTTCGCCCCCATCATCGGCACCCGCTGCCTCGGCCTGAGCGGCTGGTTCTCGACCAACATCCTCGGCAACCGCGACGGCCTCGTGCTCGACGAGCCCGCCAACTTCCGCACCAAGGAGGTTTCCAAGCTCTCCACCCTCGAAAGCATCCTCGTTCCCGAAGACCAGCCCGACCTCTACGGCCACGGCAATGACGAGGACAACCAGTACTACCACAAGGTGCGCATCAACTACTATCCCCCGCGCAACGACAACAAGGAGGGCTGGGACAACATCGATATCTTCGGCTGGATGGGCTACCCCATGCAGATCAAGATCAACTTCCTCTGCCGCGACTCCATCCTGGCAGCCCCCCTCTGCCTCGACCTGGTGCTCCTGAGCGACCTCGCCGCCCGCTGCGGCCGCTACGGCATCCAGCGCTTCCTGAGCTTCTTCCTCAAGAGCCCGATGCACGACTACACCAAGAACGAGGTGCCCGTCAACCACCTCTTCCAGCAGTATGTGATGCTGAAAAACGCCATCCGCGAGATGGGCGGCTACAAGGCCGACGAGCTGATCGACTAACCCGCGCCAACCCAACGGCAACCGGCCCCGCGCCGGCCCGCCAGCCATAAAGCCGCGCCCCGGGGTTCCGGGGCGCGGCCCTTTTTATGCCCTAACCCCGCATTTTTCTTATATTTCTTATAAAAAAATAATTTTCCCGGCCCAAACCACCGGCGCGGCACCGCCACCCTGCCGCCCTACACCCGCTGCCCTACACCCGCCGCCCCGCCAAGCGCCGGAGGCGCGGGTCTGTGCCTAACCCCGTGTGGAGCCCCGCAAGGGGCGGAACGCGGGGGGGTGGCGCCCATCCCAACCCGTGTAGCGACGGAGGTGCGGGTCCGTGGTAGAAGATTTGCCACCACAGACCCGCGCCTCCGGCGCTCGCATATCACATAGCCGCCATCGCTCAGCAGTCACCATGGCACAGCAGCCGCCCCACCGC
This sequence comes from uncultured Muribaculaceae bacterium, assembly GCA_910579105.1. GTDB lineage: Bacteria > Bacteroidota > Bacteroidia > Bacteroidales > Muribaculaceae > UBA7173. The sequence goes on from CAJTRT010000002.1 coordinate 48,013, forward strand.
CCCGGCGCGGCACCCCGCCGAGCCGCCAAGGCACAGTAGCAGCCCTGCCACGCAGCAGCGAGCCGCGACAAAAAAGCCGCGCCCCGGGTAGGGGACGCGGCTGGCGTATGCTTGGTTCCGGCACGGGCCGGAAAGCCGGTTCGTTTAGCGGAGGGATTATTCCTCGCTCGCGAGCTTCTCTTTGAGGGCCTGGAGGGCGCCGAGGTCACCGAGGGTGGTCTTCTCAACAGCGGGGAGAGCCACTGCGGGAGCCTCTTCGCGGCGGGATGCCTGGCGTTTTGCCTTGCGGGCCTCGTTGCGCTCAGCCTTGTTGGCATCCTCGAAGATGCGGCTGTGGGAGAGGATGATGCGCTTGCTGTCCTTGTTGAACTCGATTACCTTGAAGTCGAGCTTCTCGTCGACCTTGGCCTGCGAGCCGTCTTCCTTGACAAGGTGCTTGGGGGTGGCGAAGCCTTCCACTCCGTAGGGGAGAGCCACAACGGCGCCCTTGTCGAGCATCTCGATGATGGTTCCGGGGTGTACGGAGCCTACGGTGAAGATGGTGTCGAACACATCCCAGGGATTCTCCTCGAGCTGCTTGTGGCCCAGGGAGAGGCGGCGGTTCTCCTTGTCGATCTCGAGCACCATGACCTCGATGTCGGCGCCGAGTTTGGTGAACTCGCTGGGGTGCTTGACTTTCTTGGTCCAGGAAAGGTCGGAGATGTGGATCAGGCCGTCCACGCCCTCCTCGATCTCGACGAACACGCCGAAGTTGGTGAAGTTGCGAACCTTGGCGGTGTGCTTCGAACCAACGGGATAACGAACCTCGATATCCTCCCAGGGATCTTTCTTGAGCTGCTTGAGACCGAGGCTCATCTTGCGGTCCTCGCGGTCGAGGGTGAGGATGACGGCTTCGATCTCGTCGCCTACCTTCATGAAGTCCTGCGCGGAACGGAGGTGCTGCGACCATGTCATCTCGCTGACGTGGATCAGGCCCTCAACACCGGGGGCAACCTCCACGAACGCGCCGTAGTCGGTCATGACAACAACCTTGCCCTTCACCTTGTCGCCGACCTTGAGAGTGTCGGCCAGGGCGTCCCAGGGATGGGGCATGAGCTGTTTGAGGCCCAGGGCGATGCGCTTCTTCTCGTCGTCGAAGTCGAGGATAACGACGTTGAGCTTCTGGTCGAGCTGAACGACTTCCTCGGGGTGGCTTACGCGGCCCCAGGAGAGGTCGGTGATGTGGATCAGGCCGTCTACGCCGCCCAGGTCGATGAACACGCCATAGGTGGTGATGTTCTTGACGGTACCCTCGAGCACCTGGCCCTTTTCGAGCTTGGCGATGATTTCTTTCTTCTGCTGTTCGAGTTCGGCTTCGATGAGGGCTTTGTGGCTGACAACGACGTTCTTGAACTCGGGGTTGATTTTAACGACTTTGAACTCCATGGTCTTGCCTACGAAGATGTCGTAGTCGCGGATGGGCTTGACGTCGATCTGCGAGCCGGGGAGGAAGGCCTCGATGCCGAACACGTCGACGATCATGCCGCCCTTTGTGCGGCACTTGATGAAGCCCTTGATGATTTCGTCGTTTTCCATTGCCTGGTTGACGCGCTCCCATGAGCGGGAAGCGCGGGCCTTGCGGTGGGAGAGGATGAGCTGGCCCTTCTTGTCTTCCTGGTTTTCGATGAAGACTTCAACCACGTCGCCGACCTTGATGTCGGGGTTGTAGCGGAATTCGTTCATCGGGATGATGCCGTCGGACTTGTAGCCGATGTTAACCACAGCCTCGCGCTTGTTGAGGGCGATGATGGTACCTTCGATTACTTCCTTGTCTTTGACGGTGTTGAGAGATTCGTCGTAGGTGCGGGTAAGCTCCTCGCGCGATTTCTCGGTCTTGGTGTCGCCGTTTTCGTAGGCGTCCCAGTCAAAGTCGGCGATTGGAGAGTTTTTAACTTCTTCAGTCATTTAATTAATGGTTAATAAAATAAGTTTTGAAAATATCTCGGATGCCCCGGCCCGGCGCACCTTCCGGCACGCCGCGGCCAAAGCGGGGCAAAGGTACGGCTTTTTTCTGTAACTTCCAAACTTTCAGCGCGCCGCGGCGGATTTTTTGAATCAGACGGCAGGCAGGGTGTGGCCGTTGAGGCGGCGGTAGAGGTTCAGGGCGTAAACATCTGTCATGGCGGAAACGTGGTCGACCACGGCCTGCAGCTTGCCGTAGAGCGTCGGAGCCGCGACATCGTACTGCCTGGGCACCTGCGACAGCAGCAGCCGCGAATAGTTCAGCGAAGGGTTGCGCACAGCGTGCACGAGTTTTTCGAGCAGGAATGTCAGGATACGGTTGCCGGCCAGCTCGATGTCGACCACCTCGGGAGCGCAGTAGAGGCGCTCCCACGACAGGGTGTCGCAGCGTCCGAACGCCTCGCGTTCCAGCGGAGGCACGCGTTCCAGCAGCGTGCCGTCGAACGTTCCGGAAAGAATGGCCTCCTCGTTGTCGGCGAAAGCCCGGGCGCAACGGTTAACGAGAGTGCCGATCACCGCCGAACGCAGATAGGCCACCTGCTCGTTGGGATCCTCGACAGGCTCCATGACGCGGAGCGCCCGCCCGCGGCGTTCCTCGTCGAGGAATCCGAGGAACAGCTCCTTCACCTGCCGCGTGGGTAGTATTTTCAGCTTGTGCGCGTCCTCTATGTCCATCACCTCGTAGCAGATGTCGTCGGCCGCCTCAACGATGTAGACCAGCGGGTGACGCGCATAGCGCATGGTGCCTTCCGGCGAAGGCATCCGCAGGATTCCAAGCTCGTCGGCCACTCGCCGGTAACCCTCCTCCTCGGAGGTGAAGAACCCGAACTTTCCCTTGTCGCCGGCGAGCGACGACGACCACGGGTATTTCACTATGGAGGCCAGCATGGAGTAGGTCATCGCGAAGCCACCCTCGCGGCGGCCGTGGAACTGGTGGGTGAGCAGCCTGAACGCGTTGGCGTTCCCCTCGAACGACACCAGGTCGGCCCACTGACCGGAGGTAAGGCTGTCGCGGAGATCGGCCCCCGCGCCCTCGGAGAAGAACGTGGAGATGGATTTCTCGCCGGAGTGGCCGAACGGCGGGTTGCCGAGATCGTGGGCGAGGCACGCCGCGGCCACAATCTCGCCTATGGAGTCGAGAGCGGCGCGGTCGGCCTCGTCGGCATGGCGCGGCGCCAGGAGCAGCGCGATCTCGCGGGCGAGCGAGCGCCCGACCGAGGCCACCTCTATGGAATGGGTCAGGCGGTTGTGCACGAACACGCTCCCAGGCAGGGGGAACACCTGGGTCTTGTTCTGCAAGCGCCGGAACGGGGAGGAGAACACCAGGCGGTCGAAGTCGCGCTGGAACTCGGAGCGGTTGCCGCGCTTAGGGTCGTGGTAGTGCTCGAGGCCGAACCGTTTGTCGCTCACCAGGCGGCTCCATCGCATCTGTTCCATAATCGGGTTATCTGGTTGGGGGATAAGGGGGATAAAAGAAAGGAAGGCCGCTCGCCGCGGCTCGCTCCACCGGACATTCTACGGACGTAAGGACGCGGCGTGCCGCGTATGACTGGCTACCGCCTCCATTTACGCGGCACGCCGCGTCCCTACACCATAAAGCAATTTCGCTATCAGCTTTCCGGGGCGTCACCTTCCTCGTAATGCTGGAAGAGGAAGTCGTTGTAGGGGAAACGCTCGGTATGTATTTCCTTGGCGCGCTGATAGATTTTGTCTTTCAGCTCGTCGATGTTAAGCCCCTTCTTGGCCGAGATGAACACGCAGTTGCCTGGCTCGAGGCGATTCATCCAGGTCTGTTTCAGCTCTTCGAGGGGGATGTTCTCGCGGGTGCGTGGCGTAAGGTCGTCCTCGTCCTTGGGGGTGTGGGTGTAGGCGTCGATCTTGTTGAACACCACTATCACGGGCTTGCCGGCCGAGCCGCACACCTCGGCGAGGGTCTTGTTGACCACCTCGATCTGCTCCTCGAAACCGGGATGCGAGATGTCGACCACATGCACCAGCAGGTCGGCGTCGCGCACCTCGTCGAGGGTCGATTTGAACGATTCCACCAGGTGCGGCGGCAGCTTGCGGATGAATCCCACGGTGTCGGTCAGCAGGAAAGGCAGGTTGTCGATTATCACCTTGCGCACGGTGGTGTCGAGCGTGGCGAAGAGCTTGTTCTCGGCGAACACGTCGCTCTTGCTCAGGAGGTTCATCAGCGTGGATTTGCCAACGTTGGTATACCCCACCAGGGCCACGCGCGTCAGTTTGCCGCGGTTCTTGCGCTGGAGGGTCTTCTGGCGGTCGATGTCGGCCAGTTCCTGTTTCAGCAGCGAGATGCGGCGCTGGATTATGCGGCGGTCGGTCTCGATCTGGGTCTCGCCCGGGCCGCGCATGCCTATGCCGCCTTTCTGTCGCTCGAGGTGTGTCCACATCCGGGTCAGGCGCGGGAGGAGGTACTGGTACTGGGCCAGCTCCACCTGCGTCTTTGCCGTGGCGGTCTGGGCGCGTTTGGCGAAAATGTCGAGGATGAGGCTCGAGCGGTCGAGAATCTTCACCTGGAGCGCCTTCTCGATGTTGGCGACCTGCTTGGTTGACAGGTCGTCGTCGAAAATCACCATCCCTATGTCGTTTTTCTCGACGTGCTGGCGTATCTCCTCGAGCTTCCCCTGCCCCACGAAGGTGCGCGGATTGGGGTATTCGAGTTTCTGCGTGAAGCGGCCCACGACCTCGGCCCCGGCGGTCTGCGCCAGGAAGTCGAGCTCGTCGAGGTACTCGTTGACCTTCGCCTCACCCTGGCGGGGCGTGACGAGGCCCACGAGCAGGGCGCGTTCGGTTGTTTCGCGGCTTATTACGAGGTCTTTCATTCTGTGCTTGATGTCTTCTTGCTGCAAATATAACACATTTCCCCGAAAAAAGGTGAAGAGGGTAGCGGGAATAGGCGAGGCCGCATGGCTGTATCGCCACACGGCCTCGTTGTAAGGGAAATATGCCCGAAGGGTTATTCGTTGACGGTGCAGACGGCCACGCGGTTCCAGGAGTTCTCGGAGAAGAGGTCGCCGATGCCCTGGCCCTCGGCCTGCACGCGGTCGGAGGCGATGCCGTATCGCTTCACGAGCTCTTTCTTCACGGCGTCGGCGCGGCGCTGGGCGAGCTTCTTGTTGAAGGCGAGAGAGCCGTCCTTGGAAGCGTAGCCCTTGACGGTGCAGGTGGCGTTGCCGTTAGCCTTGAGGGCGTCGGCCACCATCGCGATGTTGGGCTGCTGGTTGGCCTGGATCGTGGCGCTGCTGAGGTTGAAGAATACGTAGCGGATGTTGTTGAGGTCTTTCACGACTTTCTCAACGGCGGCGGGACGGCGGTTGCACGCGTCGAGCTGGGCCTGGAGATCGGCGAGCTGCGCCATGAGGGCCGCGGAACCGGCGCCGCAGGCTTCGAGTTCGCCGCGGAGGTCGTTGATCTGGGCGTTGAGGGCGTCGATCTCAGCCTGGTCGTAGGGGCGCACGATGGTGAAGTGATGCGTGCCGTTGGAGTTGCCGAAGTGGTATGTCACGCCGGCCTGGAGCTGGAACACGCACGCGTTACCGTTGTAGGTGGCGTCCATGCCCATGGGGCCGAAATCGCCGTTGGTGTTCATGGCCCAGAGGAAGGCAGGCTTCAGGGCGATGGTCCATGCCTTCGCCTGTCCGAGGTTGAAATTGAAGTTCAGGCCGGCCTTGGTGCCCCAGGTGTTGGAGTCGCCACCCTGGGTGTGGGGATAGTAGGCGTGGAGCCATCCGGTGCCTGCGACAACCTCCATCTCGAAAAGGCGGGGCGCGCCCTTGTATCCGGCGAAGGCGTTCATGAGGTTAAGGGTTCCGAAGACCCCTACATACTGGTGGTCGAAGGCGTTGCTCGACTTATAACCGCTCCAGGCGGAGGTGTTCACGGTCCACTCGCCTTCAACGCCGAGACCGAGGCAGGGGGTAACCTGCTTGCGGAGCTCGGCGCCTACGATGCCGCGGGCCGACTTGATGAAGCTGTGGTTCTTCAAGGGGGTGACAGCGCCGCCTTTGAGGGTGAACGACCAGTTGTCGGTGAACTTGCTACCGGCGACAGTCACCTGCGCGGACGCGCCGATCGTGCCGGCGGCCAGGGCTGCTATCAGTAATAACTTCTTCATAATGATGAAATTTTATGGTTTGCGTTGAAACGTTGGTCGGCAAAGTTAACACTTATTTAACAAATGGCAAAAGGTTTTGGTTTATTTCAACAATATTTCGGCTAAATTAAGTAACTTCGCGACTAAGGAAAGACCCGCCGAACGGGTCGCGGTTTAATTGTATGATAAACTTCACAGTGGGACCCGTACAGTCGTCAGACGCGGTCCGCGCGATAGGCGCGGAGCAGGTTCCGTATTTCCGCACGCCCGAGTTCTCCGAAGTGATGCTCGAGAACGAACGACTGGTACTCAGCTTCGCGCAGGCTCCCGCGGGAAGCCGGGCGGTGTTCCTGACCGGCTCGGGAACGGCGGCGATGGAGGCCGCGGTCATGAACCTGCTGACCCAGGCCGACAAAGCGATAGTCATAAACGGCGGCAGCTTCGGCCACCGCTTCGCCGAGCTCCTTGGAATCCACCGCATCCCCTACGACGAAATCAGGCTTGAACCGGGCAGGACGCTGCGCCCCGGACAGCTCGACAGTTACGCCGGGAAGGGGTACACCTCACTGCTGGTCAACGTCGGGGAAACCTCGACGGGGGTGCTCTACGACATGGGGATGATTGCCGGGTTCTGCCGGCGCGAGGGGATGTTTCTGATTGCCGACGCCATCAGCACTTTCCTGGCCGACGAGTTCGACATGGCCGCGCTCGGCGCGGGAGCCATGCTCACGGGATCGCAGAAAGCTCTGGCATGCCCCCCGGGAGTGTCGGTAGTGGCGCTTTCCCCCGAAGGTGTCGCGAGGGCCATGTCAGCCCCGAGGAAGTGTATGTACCTCGACCTGCGCGACGCGCTCGTCAACGGCGAGCGGGGCCAGACCCCCTTCACACCCGCCGTGGGAACCCTGCGCCAGATAAACACCCGGCTTAGGGAAATCGAGGCCGCGGGAGGAGCGCCGTCAGAGCGGGCCAGGATAGCGGCCATCGCCGCCGACTTCCGAAGCAAGATAAAAGAGCTGCCGTTCGCGATTTTCTCCGACAGGCTGTCGAACGCCGTCACCCCGCTGCGCCCGCTGACCGCCCCGGCCTACGACATATTCACCACGCTCAAAGACGAATACGGCATATGGGTATGCCCCAACGGCGGCGAATTGCGCGACACAGTGTTCCGCGTGGGACACATAGGGGCGCTCACCACCGCCGACAACGACGCGCTCATAGCGGCCTTCAACGACATGAGACGCCGAGGGCTGATCTGAAAACAACCGGCATCCAGTGAAGAAAGTAATAACATACGGCACCTACGACCTTCTGCATCACGGCCACATACGCCTCCTCGAAAGGGCCAAGGCCCTGGGCGACTACCTGGTGGTGGGAGTCACCTCCGACGACTTCGACCGCGCCAGGGGGAAAATCAACGTGCGCCAGAGTTTCATGGAGCGCGTAGAGGCGCTCCGGGCGACGGGTATCGCCGACGAGATAATAGCCGAGGAATACGAGGGGCAGAAAATCGACGACATACGTGACCGGGGAATCGACATATTCGCCATCGGAAGCGACTGGCAGGGGAAGTTCGACTACCTGAGGCCATACTGCGAGGTGGTCTACCTCGAACGCACCGCCGGTGTGTCGAGCACCGAGCTGCGCTCCGCCCGCGGACAGGTGACGATCGGGGTTGTCGGGCAGGGGTCCGTGACCGACAAATTCATTGCCGAGTGCGGCTGCGTCGACGGAGCCGAAGCAAAGGCCCCGACCCCGGGACAGCCTTTCGAGAAGTTCGCCGACGGAGTCGACGCATTATATATATACTCCCACCCGCGCGACCACTACCGCCAGGCGCGCCACGCGCTCGAACACGGGAAGCACGTCCTGCTCGAACTCCCCTTCACCCTCCGGGAGGAGGAGACCCGCGAGCTCTTCCGCCTGGCAGACGATAGCGGACTGGTGCTTATGGCCGGGTGCAAGACCGCGTACGCAACCGCCTACCGGCGCCTGGTGCTCCTGGCGCTCGGGGGCATGATCGGCGAGGTGGTGTCGGTCGACGCGGTATGCACCTCGCTGCGCCCGGTCGACTATTCCGACGCGGCATCCATGGAGCGCGAATGGAGCTCGCTGGCCGACTGGGGCCCGATCGCCATGCTGCCGGCGTTTCAGATTCTCGGCACGGGCTACCGCGGCAAGCGTATCGTCACGCGGCGGGTTTGCGGCTACGACGAGTTTGCCCGGGTCTCGCTGGTCTACCCCTCGGCCTGCGCCTCGGCCATGGCCGCCAAAGGAGTGAAAAGCGAGGGAGAACTGGTTGTCTCCGGCACCAAGGGCTACATCTATGTCCCCGCCCCCTGGTGGAAGACCGACTATTTCGAGGTCCGCTTCGAGAACCCGCAGGAGAACCGCCGCTACTTCTTCCAGCTCGACGGCGAGGGGATACGCTACCAGATCCTGGCGTTCCTCCGCGCCATCGGCAACCCTCGCCACGCGGCAGACTCCGCGGGCGTCAGCCGCGACGTGTGCCTGGCCTTGAGCCGGGTGATGCAGGACTTCACCGAAGGCACCGACACCACCGACATAACACCAGCAAAATAAAACCCACCACCATCACCGCGCTATGAAAGAACTGACACTCCGCGAGATACAGCTGCTGTCGCTCGACCTGATGAAGGAGATCCACGCCTACTGCGAGGCCGAGGGGATCCGGTACTCGATGGCCTACGGATCGCTGATCGGCGTGGTCCGCCACAAAGGATTCATCCCCTGGGACGACGACATAGACATAGTAATGCCCCGGCCCGACTACGAACGCTTCATACGCGGCTTCCGCTCGGACCGCGCCAAGGTGGCCGTCCCGGGCGAGGATTCCTGCCAGCCGATAGCGCGCGTCTACGACACCCGCGACACAGTGGCCTACACCAAGTATCCGTTCAAGACCAAGGGGGAGCGGGCCGGCCTGTGGATCGACGTCTACCCGGTCGACAACGTCCCCGACGACCCGGACGAGTTCTTCGCCCACGCCGAGGAGTGCCGCAGGCTCTACCGGCGCATGGTGCGCCGCCGCAAGATGCTGGCCTCGGCAGCCGACCTTCGGAACGTCCCCCCGAGATGGTATTTCCCCTGGCGCTGGATACGCGTCCGCTGGTGGAGGCTCCGCGCCGGCTACCCCGACCTTATGGCCGAGAGCGGCGAGCAGCGGCGCCTCATGGAGAAATACCCCTGGGGCTCCACCGGCCACATATCCCAGCTCGGCATACGCAACTGGGACTACCGCGACCATCTTCCCGCCGACCTGTTCGACAACAACATACTGATGCCTTTCGAGGATATGGAAGTGCGCGTCCCGCGCGACTGGCATACCTTCCTCATACCCCAGTATCCCAACTATATGGAACTCCCCCCCGAGGACAAGCGCGAGCAGCACACCCTCTCGGCAACGAAATTCTACTGGAAAGACCGCAAATGAAAGAACTGACACTCCGCGAACTGCAACTCCACTCCCTGAAAATCCTCAAAGAAATCCACACATTCTGCGAAGAGCGCGGAATACGCTACACCGTGGCCTACGGCACGCTGATAGGGGCGTTGCGCCACAAGGGGTTCATCCCCTGGGACGACGACATAGACATAGTAATGCCCCGGCCCGACTACGAGCGCTTCATACGCGAATTCCGTTCCGGATGGCTGAAAGTAGCGGTTCCCGGCGAGGATTCCTACCAGCCGCTGGCACGCGTCTACGACACCCGCGACACGCTCGCCTTCTCGAAATACGGCTGGAAGAAAGGCGAACGCGGAGGCGTGTGGGTCGACGTGTTCCCGCTCGACTCCGTAAACGACGACCCTGAGATTTTCGACCGCGAGGCCGAGGAGTGCCGCCAGCAGTGGATCAGGCTGACCCACATGCGCAAAAGGCTCTCCTCCTTTACTGACCTGCGGCATCTCTCGGGCGGATGGAAGCTGTGGCAGCGATGGGCGCGCACGCTCGCCAAGCGGCTGAAACACACCAAGGCAGAAATCATGGAGGCCGACCGCGAGCTGCTGCGAATGATGGAGAAATACCCTTACGGCTCCACCGGCCACGTCTCGCAGCTCGGAGTCCGTGGATGGATCTACCGCGACCACTACCCCGCCGACATTCTCGACCAGACGCTGCTTATGCCGTTCGAGGACACCCAGGTGCGCGTGCCCCGCGACTACCACACCTTCATGATACCCCAGTATCCCGACTACATGACCATACCGCCGGTTGAGAAGTGCGTAACCCACACCGCCACCAAGTTCTTCTGGAAAGACAAATAACGACCCGTAATCCTTATGAGCCGACCACTGATCCGCGTAGCGCCTGAATTCGAGCACCTGCGCCCGTACATCGAGAACATCGAGGAGCATTTCGCCCACGGGCGAGTGATTCATTCGGGCCGCAACGAGATACGAGCCGTCACCCCTCCCGGAGGACCCGAACTGAACGTCAAGCGCTACCGGCGGCCTATATGGATCAACCGGGTGGCCTACACGTTTCTGCGCAGGCCCAAGGGCGTAAGGGCGTTCGAATACCCCCGGGTACTGTTGGCGAAGGGGTTCGAGACCCCCGCCCCGGTGGCATATGTAGAGCGGCGCGAGGGTGGGATGATCGCCTACTCCTACTTCGTAAGCGTGCAAAGCCCGCTCAGGCGCCGCTTCTTCGAGTTCGGCGACGCCGCCGAGGATCAGTTCGGCTCCGTCATGCACGAGTTCGCCCGCTTCACGGCGCGCCTCCACGAGGCGGGAATCATACACCGCGACTACTCCCCCGGAAACATCCTCTTCGACAGCGACGGCCGCGGGGGATGGCGCTTCTCGCTGGTCGACATCAACCGCATGGAGTTCCGGCGCGTGGGCTTCCGCGAGGGGCTGCGCGGCTTCGTGCGCCTCTGGGGGCAGCCCGAGATGTTCGCCCTCCTGGCCTGGGAATACGCCAAAGCGCGCGGCGAGGACCCCTCTGCCGCCCGAGCCGAGCTGCTGGCCTACCGCGAGCGCTTCTGGAAACGCTGGGCCCGCAACCACAAAATCAAGTTCAACCTCCGCTTCTGAAAAAGGGGCGCGAAAAAAGCGTTAAATTCCGCAAAAAAGGCGTAACTTCGCGGTCGGAAAACAAGTTGAGTCAAAGTATTGTTTTTCAAGGTACTGTTTTTTAAGGCACTATACATTATGGATTTCTTTTCTGACCTGCTCCTGCCGGGGAACACGTCGCTGGCGAGCACGCTGGTGCTGCTGTCGTTCGTGATCGCGGCGGGCATCTATCTCGGCAAGCTCCGCGTCGCGGGAATCTCGCTGGGCGTGACTTTCGTGCTTTTCGTCGGCATCCTGATGGGGCATTTCGGCTACACCGTGCAGCCCGACGTGCTGAAATTCGTCCGCGAGTTCGGCCTCATCCTGTTCATCTTCGCGATCGGCCTGCAGGTAGGCCCGGCGTTCTTCTCCTCGTTCAAGGAGGGGGGCATAAGGCTTAACATGCTGGCCGTCCTCGGGATAGCGCTGAATGTCGGAATCGTCCTCGCGATCTACTATATCGACGGCAACACTTCCATGGAGGCCCTGGTGGGCGTCATGTCGGGGGCCGTCACAAACACTCCCGGCCTCGCCGCCGCCCAGCAGGCGGCCGGAAACCCGGAGGCGGTCAACGTCATGTCGATGGGCTACGCAGCCGCATACCCCCTGGGCGTGCTCGGCATAATAATGGCGATGCTGATTATCAAGGCCCTCTTCGGGGTAAAGACCGAGAAAGAGGTCGAGCTGATGAACGCCGAGGCCGAAGACGGCCAGGGAAAGCCGTTCCTAGCGTCGTTCGAGGTCACCAACGCCCTCATCAACGGGCGCACCCTGGTGCAGCTGCATCAGATCATCCACTGCGAGTTCGTAGTCTCCCGCCTGATGCAGCAGGACGGGTCGACAATCATACCCAAGTCGACCACGCAGATCCGCGTGGGCGACAAACTGTATGTCGTAATGAACGCCGCCGACCTCCCCAGCTTCGAGGCCGTGGTGGGCCCCGCGATCGAAATGGACGACCAGGACTGGAACGAGGTGGCCCCCGCCCACGTTGTCAGCCGCCGCATACTCATCACCAACAACTCATACAACGGCGTGGCGCTCGGGAAACTACGCCTCCACAAGGGATACAACCTCAACTGCACCCGCGTCAACCGCGCCGGCGTGGACCTGCTCGCCACTCCCGGGCTGCGCCTCCAGATCGGCGACCGCATAACCATAGTGGGCGACCTCAACGACATCGACCGCCTCTCGGCCAAGCTCGGCAACTCGATGAAGCGCCTCGACCATCCCAACCTGATCACGATATTCGTGGGAATCCTGTTCGGTATCATCGTAGGATCGATAAACGTAGGCTTCGGCATGAAGCTCGGCCTGGCCGGAGGCCCGCTGGTGGTGGCAATCCTGCTGAGCCGCTTCGGCTACAAGTTCAAGCTCGTGACCTACACCTCGTCATCGGCCTCGCTTATGCTGCGCGAACTGGGCATATGCCTGTTCCTGGCCGCGGTGGGAATCGGCGCGGGCTCCAACTTCGCCGCGACGGTGTTCAACTACACCGGCATGTGGTGGGTTATATGGGGCTTCATAATTACCTTCGTGCCCCTGCTGATCGTGGGTCTGATAGCCCGCGGCGTCTACAAGATCAACTACCTCACCATTATGGGTCTTATGTCGGGCGGATACACCGACCCCCCGGCCCTGGCCTACGCCGGCAACTCCACCGGCAGCGACGCCCCGGCGGTGGCCTACTCAACCGTCTACCCGCTGACGATGTTCCTCCGCGTGGTAGCCGCCCAGGCCCTGATTCTCTGCTTCATGTAACTCATAGCAAATACCTAATAACATTTTGCGCTGCGGCCCGGCGGATTGAATCCGCCGGGCCGCAGCGTTTTTCCCGGCTCCGTCCGACCTGTCCGACAAGTCAGACCCGTCCGACGAAAAATCGATACTGCCGGATGGCGGCGGAGCGTTAGAACGGCTTGGATGGTAGGAGCCGGAGTCCGAGGTCGATGGGAGCAATCTTCAGATTGTGACCGAGGCCGAGAGGCTCCGGCGACGACCCAGACGGGCCGTTATAACGCTCCGCCAGTTTCGCCAGCTTCGCCAGGTGTCTGATAGGCGCCGAGGTCGGGGTTCGGCAGCCTCGGCGTGCCGTCGATGTCGGCCGCGGCTGCCGGATCCACCAGGTCGGCCGCGGCTGCTCCGGCAGCGGGACTTTCGGGGCGCAGGCGGTAGTCGAAGATGTATTCCGACCGCTCGGTGTAATACTTCGGATCCGTATCCCAGAGGCAGTCTATGAAGTTGTCGTCGTCAGTGCCGGCGGATTTCAGCAGGCAGCGGCGGAAGGTTATCGCCGTTCCCGCGAGATCGGGGTGCGACAGCTCCGTGCCGTTGCCGTATAGGATGCAGTTGGTGAAATCAGCCGTCATCATCGGGCGCTCTGGATCCACTGGTTCCTCGTCAGGGAAACCCGTCTGCGCCATCTGCACGGCGGGACCGCCGAGAGCCGTGAAGAGGTAGTAATTGGCTATCGTGCAGTGGTTGAAGCGATGGTTGCCCCCGGTGAGCGACATTATCCCGGAAGAGGCCTCGGCAAGCTCGCACCCTATGGCTGTCACGTCGGTGAATAGTGTTTCGAGGACATAGCCCTGCGAGTTGCGCACCACGCTGTTCAGCAGATACAGCCCCGGCGCGTCCCCGGCGCTTTGAACGTTGTCGGCCATGATGCCCCACTTCGTGTTTCGCACCGAAGCGTGAACCAGGCGGTTGGCAGTCGAAGTCGGGCCGAACTTTATACCCTCCCACTGCCCGGCCATGATCTCATATGGAATCTGCGCGGCCACGAAGCCGCGGCGGTCGCCGGTGAGCTGCACGGGTTTCCCGGCCTCACCGCGGATGTCGAGCGTGCCGTCGACAAGAAGCGAGGCCCCGTCGTGGAAATAGAGCCGCGCGCCGGCCTCGATCGCGAGGGTGGCGCCTTCCGCCACCACGATGCTGTCGCGCACCAGATAGGGCTTGTCAGCCGTGAGGGTGGTGTTGGTCTCGATCAAAGTGCCGTCGTAGAGGCGCACCGCGTCCTGGCCGGTGACCTTCACCGGCATCTTCGAGGCCACGCCGTTGGTTATGAATTCTATATGGGCCAGAATATCCACCGGGGCGTCGCCGCCGTTCTCCGGCAGAGTGGCCTCCACGAACACAAAGATCGAGTCCTTAGCCCGGATCTCCACGTTGGAGAACTCGCGTCCGGCCATGCCGTCGACGTTGAGGCGGAAGTTCCCCGCCGGGTCGTCGATAAAACGCACGGAACTTATGTTCAGCCCCTTGTCATGGCGGTTGTAGACAATGAAACGGCTTGTCGGGGAGGCCTCGAGCGTGAACAGGTCGGCCATCCTCAGAGTGTCGGTCGAGAACGCCGGCTGGTCGGAGGGAGAGGTGGTGAACCCATCCTCGATGCACGAGCTCAACACCCCCGCGAGCCCCAGGGCCGCGGCGACGGAAAAAACCATTTTGCGCGCGAGGGGAGCCCGGCGGCTCCCGGAAAGAGATTTTGCCATATCCTAATAACGGATTTCCCACTCCGTTATTGCGCCGCGGGTCGATCGCGGATTACGCGCCTGGCGAGGCAATAAAACAGCCGTTTTTCAGTTATTTTATTGTATAATAGTGCTTATTCATGAAACTCCTGATAATCCTCTCCGCGATGACCGCCGCGCTCCAGGCCGCCGCGCTCGACATAAGCTCCACGGCCGGGAAACTCCGCGAGGCCGTCAACGGCGCGACCGCCGCCGCGACGCTGAAAGTCAGCGGGTCAGTCAACGCGGCCGACATTATGTTCATCCAGTCGGAAATGATGTCGCTCACGTCGCTCGACCTCTCCGGAGCGGCGATAGAGGAATACAACGGCGAGCCGCTACTGAACTCCGTGGCCCATTCCCCGGCGGGGAGCATACCCCCCGCGGCGTTCCTCGGCATGAAGCTCGCGAGCTTTTCCTTCCCCTCCAACACGACGTCGATAGGCGACGGCGCTTTCGGAGCCACCGCGCTGACCGCGGTGGAGGTTCCCGCCGGGGTAACGGCCATGGGAAGCTCCGCGTTCGCCGACTGCCAGGCCCTCGCCTCCGCCTCGCTCCCCGCGACCGTCACCCGGATAGGCACGGGAACCTTCCGCGGCTGCGGCAATCTCGCCTCAGTAACCATCGCCTCCCCCATCCGCGAGATACCGGCGCTGACGTTCGCCGGGTGCGCCGCCCTGCGGAACATCGACATACCCCGATCTGTAAGGATAATCGGCGAGCGGGCGTTCGCCGACAGCGGCCTGGCGGCAGCGGAGCTTAACGACATCGACTCGATCGCCCCCTGGGCGTTCGCCGGATGCCGGGCCCTCGCCTCGGTAACATTCTCAGGCACGACACCCGATGCCATAGGCCAGGGAGCGTTCTTCCGCGACTCCAATGCCGAAGTGCGGCTGGGAGGACTGATGGAAAGTCTCTCCGAAATACAGCCCCACTCGTTCACCGGGGTCAAGGCTGTCAGCGGCCTCGGCACACCCGCTGCCTCGTCCGTGGGCAAGGTCGGAGAATACGCCATGGCCTACACCTCCCCCGGAACCACCGTATACCTCCCTGCCGAACTGCGCGAGATAGGTGAAGCGGCCTTCGCCAACTGGCGGGGCGTGCGCGAGATCGACGTCACCGACCTCCCCGACCTTCCCGAAATCGGACCCGGGATTTTCGGCGACATCGACAAGCCCAACACCATTCTCTACGTAGCCGCCGAGATGATTCCGGCCTTCAGCGACGCCGAGCAGTGGAAAGAGTTCGACATAAGGGCCAGGACCAGCGGAGAGACCGGCGTAGACATGCCCGCTACCCCCGCTGCAGCCGAAGTGAAAGCCTGGTTCGAGGGCACCCTGATACACCTCGCCTCCACAGCCGCCATAACCTCCGTGGAGCTGTACGACCTCGCCGGCCTCCGACTGGCCGTAGTCCCCGCCGCCGGCACCCTCAGCATCACCCTCGACACCGCCCCCTTCCCGGGCCGCGCCTACATCGCCCGCGTGAACCACGGCCCCTCGGCCGCCACCCTCCTCAAGCTCGCCCGCTGACCCCAACGCCCCTGAGCATTATCGAACGCGATATGAATTCCCCCAACGTAGCGACGCTCGGCCCGTGCGTCCGCCAATACACCCGGTACTTCGGAAGGCGTAGGATGACATAATGGTGAAGAGCTGTTAACGGGGACTGCGTTTGGGCGGGATGTGGCGGAAATGGGGTAACTTCGCGTCACTCAACAACACTTTTATGGCTAACGTTTTGACTGAACTCGTGGGACGCCAGGCCGCCAGGTACGGCTCCCGGGCAGCGCTTTACCGCCGGGAGGACGGGGGACGCTGGATACCGACATCCTGGCAGCAGTTCGAGCACCAGGCTGAGTGCGCCGCGCTGGCGCTTGAGGCGCTCGGTGTGGGCGAGCAGGAGACCGTCGCGGTATTCTCGCCCAACGACGTGAAAATACTCGTGACAGACTTCGGCGCGTTCGCCAACCGGGCGGTGCCGGTATCGATCTACGCCACCTCCTCGGCCGAGCAGGTGGAATACATCACGCGCGACTCGGGGGCGAAAGTCCTTTTCGCGGGCACTGCGGAGCAGTACCTCATAGCGCGCCGCGTGGCAGCGGCCGTCGACACCCTGCGGCAGATCGTGGTATACGACGACATAGTGCTCGAGCGCTCCGATGAGACAACCTTGAAGTTCAGCGATTTCCTCGCCCTCGGCGAGGCGGCTTCCGAACGTGGCCGCGCCGAAGTGGAGCGCCGCCGCGCCGCCGCGCTGCCCGAGGACACGGCGACGCTGCTCTACACTTCCGGCACCACCGGCGAGCCGAAGGGAGCGATTCTGACCCACTCGAATTTCTCCCGCGCCCTCGACATGCACGTCGAGGCGCTCACCTCGCTGAGCGACAGCGACACCTCCCTGTCGTTCCTCCCCCTGAGCCACATCTTCGAGAAGGCTTGGACCTACCTCTGCCTGCACATCGGCATACGCGTCTACGTCAACCGCGACCCGCGGGCAATCCAGGACACGCTCAAAGAGGTACGCCCCACCTGCATGTGCGCCGTGCCGCGCTTCTGGGAGAAAGCCTACACCACGATACAGGACAAGATGACGCGCATGTCGCCCTTCAACCGGTGGCTCTGCGCGCGGGCGCTCAACGTGGGGCGGAGGCGCAACCTCCACTATGCCCGCCAGGGGCTCAAAGCGCCCTTCTTCCTAGAACGCGGATACCGCTTCTACCACAGCCGCGTGTTCCGCAAGGTGCAGCGCATAATGGGCATAGAGAACGGCAACATATTCCCTACCGCCGGGGCGCCCGTCAGCTCCACTATCGCGGAGTTCTTCCGCTCCATGGGAGTGCCTATCGTGGTAGGTTACGGGCTTTCGGAAACGACGGCCACCGTCAGCTTCTTCCCGTACACCGGCTACGAGGTCGGCACCGTCGGCAGGCCGCTTCCCGGCGTCGAGGTCAGAATCGGCGACGAGAGCGAGATCCTTGTCAAGGGTCCCAACGTCATGCGCGGCTACTACAACAGGCCGGCGGAGACCGCCGCAGCCTTCACCCCAGACGGCTTCTTCCGCACCGGCGACGCCGGGTTCCTCGACGACAACGGCGCCATAGTGCTGACCGACCGCCTCAAAGACCTCTTCAAAACCTCCAACGGCAAGTACATCGCGCCCCAGGCCATCGAAAGCCGCCTGGCGGGCGACCGATTCATAGAGCAGGTGGCCGTGATCGGCGACCAGCGCAAATACGTCACCGCACTCATAGTGCCCGCGATCGAGGCGGTCAAGGAGTATGCCCGCGAGAAGAAGATACAGTACTCCTCCGTCGAGGAGCTGGTGAAGGACGACCGGGTGCGCGAAATGGTCGGCCGCCGCATAGAGAAACTGCTTGCCGGCCTCGCCTCATTCGAGAAGATAAAGAAATTCACCCTCCTCCCCCGGGAGTTCACCATGGAGTCTGGCGAGCTGACCAACACCCTGAAAATACGCCGCCCGGTGATCAACTCGCGCTACGCCGCCCAGATCGAGGCCATGTACCTGTAATCCAATCCGCAAACACCATTCAACAGTATAAATCCGCGTCCTATAACTCGCAAAATTCGCGAGTTATAGGACGCGGATTGGTTTCTTATACTTTCGCTGACGGAATCAGAGGGCGCAGAGGCGGAGGATGGCCGAGGGGACTTCGATAATGTTGTCGGCGCGGTACTCGCGCAGCTCGGCCACGGGGCGGAAGCCCCAGGTGACACCGGCGGAGTCGACGCACGCCCGGCGGGCGGTCTCCATGTCGATACCCGAATCACCCACATAAAGGACGTCGGCTTTCGGTGTCGGGTGTTTGCCGAGAATCTCGAAAACGATTGACGGGTCGGGCTTCACCGGCACGCCATCCTTCTGCCCCTCGACCGCCGCCCAGGATATTTCCGGGAAATAGTGACTGATAAGCTCCTCGACCGCCGCCTGGTACTTGTTGGAGGCCACGGCCACAGCGACGCCCCGCCCGGTGAGCTGTTCGAGCAGCTCGGGTATCCCGCTGTAAGGGCGCGTCTCGCAGGTCATATGCGCGTCGTAGTACTCCCGGAAATACGGGAGCATCGCCTCCACCCTTTCCGCCGAGCGGGCGCTTTCGGGAAGCACGCGCTCGATCAGCTTCCGCACCCCGCTGCCTACGAACCGGGGGTAGGCCGAAATGGGGTGCGTCGGGAAGCCGCACTGTTCCAGGGCGTGGTTCGTGGCGTTCCCGAGGTCGGCTATCGTGTTCAGCAGCGTCCCGTCGAGGTCGAATATCACTAACTTCTTCATTGTCGTTGTCTCTTTCGAGGCAAAGGTACGAAAAAACTTTCTTATGGGGATGTGGTCGCTTTTCAACATTTGTCGAGCCTCTTTTGCAACATAATTCTGAAATTCGCGTCTAACTAACAGGAAGCCCTCAAGGCGGCGCTGTACGGACGCGGCGTGCCGCGTATCGGGTGCCCGCAAAATATACGCGGCACGCCGCGTCCGTACAAAGAACGTGCCACATCCTCTCTGATTATCAACGACTACAATACCGAATATGAACCGCATTATCACTATCACGGCACTCGCGCTGCTGGCGCTGTCGGCCGCCGCGCAGGAACCTGCCGACACGATCGCAGGACGCGAGCTGGAAGAAATCGTCATCGAGGCTCCGAAGGTGATCCGCAAGGCCGACATGGACGTGTACCACCCCTCGCGCAGCGCCGTGGAACATTCCAAGGACGGCATGCAGCTGCTGCGCAACCTGATGATTCCGGCGCTGTCGGTCAGCGACGCCCTCGGCACTATCCAGGCCGCCGGGGAGGCGGTGCAGGTGCGCGTCAACGGGCGCCCGTCGTCAGTCGACCAGGTACGCGCCCTGTTGCCGGAGACCATAAAACGCGTGGAGTGGATCGACAACCCAGGCCTGCGCTACGGCGGCGCGAACTATGTGCTGAACTTCATAGTGGCAAACCCGACGGTCGGCGGCTCGCTCCAGACCCAGGCGCGGCCGGCGCTCAACCAGGCCTGGGGCTTCTATTTCGCCGACGCTAAGTTCAACACCGGCCGCTCGCAGTGGGAGGTCGGAGCCAACTTCAAACTCACCGAGGACATAAAGAGCCACCGGGAATACACCGAGACGTTCACCTACCCCGACGGAACATCGCTGACGCGCGACGAGACTCCGCGGGGAGGAAGCCTCGACAACTCATTCGGCGCCCTTTGGGCTTCCTACAACTACATCAAGCCCGACACCACGGTATTCATGGCCGAGTTCAAGATGTTCCACAAGTTCTCCGACCGCTTCCGCTACGACGGCCTGCTGTCGCTTAGCGACGGCTCGGACGACATCATCCTGACCGACACCCACGGCGACCGCGGCACGACGCCCCGCCTTTCACTCTACTGGCAGCAGAACTTCGCCCACCGGCAGATGCTCGTGGTGGATTTCAGCGGCTCGCTATATCTCGGAAAGTCCTATTCCGACTACATCGAGCAGCTCCCCGGAGCCGCGTCGCTGCTCAACGACATCCACACCGACATCCGCGACCGCAACCAGGCCTACGCCGTCGAGGCCGACTATATCAAGAACTGGGACAAGTCGCGCCTAACCGCGGGAGCCTCCTACACCGCCAACCGCAACCGCTCGGAATACCTGACGCTCGGCGGAAGCGTCTTCCACCAGCGCCAGGACAAAGTGTATTTCTTCGCCGAATATTTCCACCGCTTCGGCAAATGGACGGCCACGGCGGGCATAGGCGCGCAGTACACATCGTTCCATTTCAAGGAATACGACCGGGGCAACAGCTCGTGGAGCGCCCGCCCGCAGGCCACCGTCACCTACTCGCTGAACCAAAGCCATAACTTCCGGCTTAACTTCACCTCCTGGCAGAACGCGCCCTCCCTGGCCGAGACCAACCCGGTGCCGCAGCAGCTCGACGGATTCCAGTGGCGCGTCGGCAACCAAGGGCTGAAGACCTCCAGCTCCTACATGCTCACCTTCCGATACGGATTCAGCCTGCCCCGCGTCAACGGCTCCTTCGGCATAAGAGCCTTCACGTCGCCCAACGCCATCACGCCGCTGCTCTACTGGGACCATGGGCGGCTCGTCACGACCTACGAGAACAGCCGCGGGCTGCAGAACCTCTCGTTCTTCCTCGCGCCGCAGATTGACATCATCCCGAACTGGCTGACGGCCAGCGGCTACGTGCAATACCGCATGGAACGTATGCGTGGCACCGGCTACGACCTGCGCAACAACGCCTGGAGCGGCAACGTCTCCGTGAGCCTCTCCCACTGGGGCTTCACGCTCAGCGGGCTGTACGTCCGCTCGCAACACGACCTCTGGGGTGAGAAAATCTCCTGGGGCGAGAACCTCAGCATCATCGACCTTTTCTACAACTGGAAGAAGTGGCAGTTCGGCGCGGGAATCCTGATGCCCTTCGGCTCGTACGACCAGGGCTCGCGCTCGCTCAGCAAATGGAACCGCAACGAGCAGCATATGCGGCTCAACATGCGCATACCCTTCGTGCAGGTGAGCTACAACCTGCAATGGGGTCGCCAGAAGCGCGGCGCCCAGAAGCTCGTCAACGCCGACGCCAACGCCGACCGCTCCACCGCCGGAGGCCGCTAAGCCTCCGCGCGGCGCTCCACATCGATACACCATACCTCTTTTTGTACGGATGGGATAAATATGCTACCTTTGGCTCACAAATAAGACAACGCACCACCGGTATGGCTAAAATCACAGTCAGGGACACTACCATAAGAACAATGTCGAAGAACGGCATTGATTACATCTGCATCACAGACATAGCGAGGCAGAAGAACCCGGTCGAGCCAAAGGATGTCGTGAAGAATTGGATGAGAGTGAAAAACACTCTCGAATATCTCGGATTATGGGAAAGCCTGAATAATCCCGATTTTAACGGGGTCGAATTCGACCCCGTTCTAAGAGAGGCCGGCACTAATTCTTTCACAATGAGTCCGAGCCGGTGGATAGAAATCACAAACGCAATCGGCATTGTCAACAAGCTGGGTCGGGACGGCGGGACGTACGCGCAACGGGATATCGCATTTAAGTTCGCGAGCTGGGTATCTGTCGAATTTGAACTCTACCTCGTAAAAGAATTCCAACGGCTTAAAGAAACCGAACAGAAGCAACTCGGTTGGTCGGCTAAAAGAGAACTTTCCAAGATAAACTACCGCATCCATACCGATGCCGTAAAGCATAACCTCATACCTCCCGAAATAACAAAGAATCAGGCGAACGTAATCTATGCCAGTGAAGCTGATGTGCTGAATATGGCTATGTTTGGTATGACAGCGAAGCAATGGCGTGACGCTAATCCTGATTTGAAAGGCACCATTCGCGACTATGCGTCAATCAACGAACTGATATGCCTTTCAAATATGGAAAGCCTCAACGCAGTCTTTATCCAACAGGGGATAGCCCAGCCGGAAAGACTGGTCAAACTAAACCAGATAGCCATACATCAAATGAGCGTGCTCGACAGCGCGGAGTATGAGAGGCATTTTTTGAAATAGGCATTTCAAAAGTCCATCCGGCCAACGCCGACCGCTCCACCGCCGGAGGCCGCTAAAAGGCGCGCTGGATCAGGCGCGTCACGGCATATGATACCACCGCGGCTATCGCGGCGGGGAGGAGCACGTCGGCCCGCATGGTGCTCTCCGCGACGATGAACATCGCCATCAGGGGGGCGCGGACGGCTCCCGCCATCACCGCCGCCATGCCGTAGCAAGCGAAATCTGCCGCCGGAAGGTCGATGCCGAACAGCGCCCCGGCAATCCTGGCGAAGAAATAGCCGCAGACAGCCCCGGCGAAGAGCGTCGGGGCGAAGTCACCGGCCACGCCACCGCCGCTGTTGGTCGAGGAGGTGGCGAAAGCCTTCACCGCCATCACCCCGAAACATACCGCGAGCAGCAGTGTGCCCGGCTCCAGGCTCAGCCCGAGCAGCGGCGAGCGGAACACGGCGGCCTCCGGCCGGCCGGAGAGAATCTCCCCGATCACCCCGTACCCCTCGCCGAAAAGCGCCGGGAAGGTGAACACGAGCAAGCCGATTACCGCGCCGCTGACCACGTTGCGCGTCCAGGGAGAGCGCATCCCCTCGAACCAGCGCGTCATCCTGGCCATCACCGCCGAATAATATGCCGAGTAAACACCGCAGAAAACAGCCAGAGCCAGCAGCGGCAGGGTCAGATGCCAGTCGAAAGGAGTATAGGAAGCGAAGACTATGTTTGGCGTGAACCCCGAGAGGGCGAAAGACGTGAGGCCCGCGCACACACAACCGGAGAAAAGCGCCAGCGCCGTCAGCGGCCCCGACCCTATGCCGAGACATTCCAGGGTGAAGAGCGCCCCCCCTACCGGCGATTTGAAAATCGCCGCGATTCCGGCTCCCGCGCCCACGGCCATCATCGTGCTCAACCCCTTGTCAGAGATGCCGAAAAGCCGCCCCACGTTGTTGCCGATCGCGGCTCCGGCATATGCGATAGGGCCTTCGGAACCCGCCGATCCCCCGAATCCGAGAGACGCGGCGCACGCCAGCAGCGGTGAAAACGTAAGTACCACCGGGAGGCGGCACCGCCCCGCGGCGAAATCGGCCTGCAGACGGTCGACACCATGATAGATTTCGCGACGGAGGACGTAGCGCTGGAACACGCTCGCCAATATCACGCCAACAAGCGGCAACAGCAGCATCGTCCACCATCCGAAGCGCCCTGCGATGCCGTTGATAGAGAAACGCGACACCGCGGCGATCATCCATTTCAGCGCCCAGGCCGCGCACCCGATCACGCCTCCGGCCAGGACAGCCAGCAGGATAAGCCACACCTCCTCGCTGAAATGGCCCCGCAGCCTGTACAACAGGCTTTCAGGCACCGGGGAGAATCCCCGCCGCCCTGCTCCGGCCCCACCCGGAGCCGGTATCCCGGCCGATACCTGTTGAAACATCTTTCCCTCCATAAACAGCGAGTCGAGAAGCCGTCGGTCGAGACGACCCCTTTGTGATAAAAACAACGCCGGAACACATAGGGTTCCAGCGGCACGGTTATTTCGAGGAAGAGGGGCGGCGGCGGAGGGTGAGCCAGTCGACAAAGCGTATGGCGTAGGGGTCGAAGCGCGTGGAGCGGTACACGAAATTCTTCTGCAACAGGAAGTTCCAGAAAATCGACACCACCAGCGACACCGACAGGCGCGCGAATGCGAAAATGCCGTCGGGCTTTATCCAGCCCACGCGCAGAATCGCCTCGGAATGTTGCAGCACATGGTCGAGGCCGGTGGTGCCCCCCAGGTTGAGCAGGAAGCTGCCCGCCCATATCAGGAAGAACTTCACCGCCACCGCCTTCACGGCGCAGTGTTCCGAGCGGAAAGTGAACTTGTAGTTGACCACCGAATTGACTATTCCCCCCAGCACCAGGCCGATGGCCGTCGCGAGGAACGAGCGCAGCGGGTCGCGGCCCAGCGGGAAGAAAATCCACGCGTAGCAGACAAACGAGGCCGCCATGTCGGTCCACGACGACAGTTGCGACGTCAGCCCGGCGCGGATGAGCGTGAACACGCCCTCGCCGTGCACGAGCTTGTCGGTCGCCCGGCCGAGCACGCCGTTCTTGCGCCCGGCATCGCGGTCATGGCTCGGCGCGTCGTTGGCCGTCGTGTCGTTATCCTGTTTGATGTTCACGTTGTCGCGGGATCAGTTTAGTCACGGTATCGCCCCGCGAAGTTACTACAATCTTCCCGAAAAACCTCGCCCCGGCCCCAAAACTCCTCCGCACCGGTTGCCGCATGGGCCTACTCTCAACTGACAACTGCAAAATTAGCGATTAGCCGGAAGAAAACGTTTTTGGGAGAGTCGAAATTGAGCTTTTTCCGTGGCCTGCGGTTGATTTTATGCTGAATCTTGCGTAGGAACGCATCCGCCAGAGATGAAAAATCGGTACCTTTCGGTATGTATTGCCTTATGAGCTTGTTTGTGTTCTCAATTGAACCTTTCTGCCATGAAGAATATGAGTCGGCAAAAAACACAAGATTTGGATTCTTCGATCCTTTCGGAGCCAGAGCCTTGGATATTAGCCGGTGGCAGCAGAACTCAGAGCCGTTGTCCGTGGTTATTGAACGCACGGTATGTCTGTAAGGGAACAGCATCCTGATGACCGCCCTTGCCAGCGGCTCGGGGCGTTTGCCATGTGGCAGCCTCTCCATAAGCACCATGTTGGTGCTTCTCTCGGTAAGGGTGACGATGGCCCCTTTGCCGTCTTTACCCACGATGGTGTCCATCTCCCAGTCTCCTAACCGCTTGCCGTCTGCTTCCGCCGGTCGCTCATGGATACTTACACGCTCCGGTATGTTCTTTACTTTCGTGGTGCGGTCGGGGCGTCCGTGGCGGTTGTATTTCATCTTATGGCGGCAGTGTGCGGCGAGATTCCCGCTTTCGTCCGCCCTTATATGGCGGTATATGAGCTCATGGGATATGAGCTTGCCGCGGCGTTTCATGTCCGCCGATATCTGTTGGGGCGACCAGTCCTCTTCTTTGAGAAGGTCAAGGGCCTCCCACACGATTGCCGGATCCTTGGAGCTGTTGGCCGTGACTCGCTTTCTGCGTTCCAGAGCCTTTGCATGGGCCTTGTCCCACAGGTAGTTGCCTTTGTCTGTGGAGTTCCGCCTTATCTCGCGGCTGAGTGTTGACTGACTGCACCCCACTATGGAGGCGATTTCTTTTCTCGGGGTCTTTCTTTGCAGTAAGGCGAAAATTTGCGACCTTTGCTGCGAGGTTAGCTGATGATACATAAGGCAATACAAAATTAGTTGATCTCAGGGAGACTTCGGTCTCCTTTTTTTGTATTGCCGGTTGAAAGTTACCTTTTGAGAGACTTATTGTCGGATTGGGGAGGGGCTGTGGGCTTGTGAAGCCCCATCCCCAATCCGCCATTAAGTCTCGAGCGTCAAAAAATATTGGGCTATTCAGAGCGATGAATTTTGCACTTCGTTCTTGAATCTACGGTTGCCGCATGGGGCATATGCAAGGATATGGACACTTGGCAGTCACAAGATGAACCTGCCTCTATTCCAGGCGGATGGTGGCGGTGGAGGCGCCCTGGGGCGACCACACGCCATAGCCGCCGGTGATGTTTGAGGGGAGGGAGCCGGGCGCTCCGACAAACACGGAGCCGTTGACCAGCGAGGCATTGTCGAAGGCGCGCCAGAAAAGGAACACCTCGCGGCTGACCCGCGCCAGGGTGACGGTGACGGTCTCCCCTTCGGGGAAATCGGCCTCATAGCTCTCGCCGGGAGCGGTCGAGCGGTTGCCGCGGTAAACCGGCAGAGAGACTTCACTGCCGGGACGGGTCACTTCCTGCGCCCCTATCATGCACGGATATTCGCGGCCGTCGCGCGAATGGGCGCGGGCTGTCAGGTGGTAGTAGGCCGGAGTGTCGTCTGGAGCCGTGAAGCGCAGGGTGAGATGCCGCAGGGTGTCGTTACCCTCCACAGGGGTCGCTTCGAGGCGGTCTATGGGGGTGGGTGCGGGCATGGTGACCGCGGAAGTCACCGTCATTCCCCGGTATGTGGCGCGGAGGGTATAGGTCTTTCCTGGCTCGCCGAGCATGTCAAAGGTATAGTAGTGGTACGGCGGGAAATATTTCTCGGAAGGGCCACCGGTCAGTATCACCTCGCGCTCGCCGTCGCTAATCGCGACCACGCCCCAGCGCACTATGCTCTCGGCCACCGAACCTTCCTCCTGCGACGGCACCATCGACAGGTTCAGCAGCACCTCGGGATACGAGCCGCTGTCGAACCACCCCTCCACGACCAGGCGGGGAGAGGCCGGAGGAGCTGATTCGTCGGCACACCCGGAAGCCAGTGCCGCGAGCGCCAATGCCGGCGCTAAAACGCGTGCGTATTCCATCATCAGAAACTTATCGTGTAACTAAGGGAGGGGAGGAAACGGTATAGCGAGCTGACGTCGCGACGGTAGTATGTGCCTGTTTCCGTGTCGAGGGCGAAGGTGCTCAGCTCGACATTGGCGCGGCCGTAGGCGTTGACCACCGACAGCCCGACCTCGTGGCGGAGCGGGACGCGGCCGCGGGTGCGGAACCGGTACGAGGCTCCCAGGTCGAGGCGGTGGTAAAGGGGGAGGCGCGCCGAGTTGCGCGGCCCGTACTCCATCATAAGCTGCTCGCCGATGAAATATATGGCTGTCACGGGGGTGTACGGCCGACCCGAAGCGAGGTTGAACGCGGCGTTCAGAAGCCAGTGGCGCCCGACATTCCATGAAGCCGCGGCGCGGAAAGCGTGGCGCGTCTCGTTAGAGGCGGGGGACCAGCCCGGTTCCCCCGGCATACGCCTGCGCGTCAGGCAGTAGGAATATGACGCGGAGGCGCTGACAGGTCCGAACTCAACGCGTGCCGAAACGCTGCCGCCGATATTATGGCCGCGGGTGGGGCGTATATAATCCTCGGCCGCGTATCCGGCATTGAGGATGTCGAGCACCGCTCCGAGATATTCCGGCTGGCAGCGTATCGCTTTATAATACACGTCGGCACTGAGGAAGAGGCCGTCCAACGGGGTGGCGTTTCCCGCCACGGCGAACGTCAGGCACTCCTGCGGCGGCACCCTCCGGGAAGCCGCGATCTTGAAGTTCGACGACATGCCCAGGTCGGAAAACCCTACCTGGTGGAGGTACTGGTGGTAGCGCCCGGCGTGAAGCGTCAGCGCCCCGCGGCTCCAGCGGCGCGTGGCCGACAGGCGCGGGTCGGGATGGAAGCGCGCGAACCCCTTGGTGGCGAACACGTTCAGCGGCAGCCCGAAAGAGACGCGCCAACCGCGGGGAAGCGACCTGGCGACTTCCGCGTAGGCCGAGGCTTCAAACGACCCGGTGACACCCCGACGCACGCCCCCATCCTGTCCGAGGCCCGAAAGCTCGGCATACTGCGGCCTCACGCCGTAGGAGCGCAGCGAATAACCGGCGGCCAGAGACCATCCCGCGGGAAGACGCTGGAAGTCAAGGCTGCCGGCCGCTCCCAACTCGTCGACGGCGGTGGGCGCGGCAAGCGACACCTTGCCCATGAGCAGACCCAGCCGGTTGTGGAATGAGGTGAGATAAATCCGGTGGGTCATTTCCACAGCGTCGCCCGACGAGGCCCATTCAAGCCCCGCCGCGAGGTTGTGCCAGCGCAGGGCGGTTGTCAGCGAATAGTTCCGGTCGGCATACTCGACATTGTCGGCGTTGTAATGCGCCGTAAGGCGCAGCCTGTCGCGGTCCGAGAGCCGGTAACGCGCCACCAGGTCGCAGTCGGCCAGGTTGTAGCTCGCCTGGGTGGAGCCGCTCCGCAGCAGCCCCGAATAGAGGGCGTCGATATAGCTGACGCGGCCCGAGACCTCGACTGACAGACGGCCGCCAACCGGAAGCGCCACCCTGGCCGACGAGGCGAGCATCCCAAGGTTCGCCGTGGCCGAAAGGGTGTCGGCACCCCCTGACGCGAGATCCACCACCCCGCCGAGCGTCCCGGCCGCGTCGGCGCCCTTGATACTCTTGCGCAGGCGCGCCGAAGAGTACGTTTCCGGGGAAAACACCGAGAATATCCCGCCGAAATGATAAGGGAAATGAATCGGTATGCCGTTGAGGCGGAAAAGATTGTGGGAATAGTCCATCCCGTCGACCGACATGCCGGAAGCGTAGTCGCCGGCCGAGGCCACACCCGGCATACTCGCCGCGAAACGCAGCGGGTCGGCCTCGCCCAGGATCCTCGGAACGGCGCCCAGGGCCTCGCGGGAGAAGCTGGCCGTGCCGTCGGCCGCCACGCGGACGCGGCCCCCTCCGCGGCTCTCGACCCTCACCTCGCCCAGGCGCAGCGTGTCGGATGCCGCGGTCTGCGAAGCGGCGCGGCCGCCCGGCAGCAGGAAAGCTGCGAGGGCGGCCGCGGTATATGCCTGTCGGAATCTCATCAACGACAATCTGCCGGTTTCACGGCTTCCTTTCAGAAGAGGGCGTTAAAGAGGTTCTCGTAGCTCTGGAACACGTTGTCGAAGCGGTTCAGCAGGCCGGCGAAGTCGTTGACGTCGTAGTCGTAGAAGCTGTAACGAGTGCCGTCGGCGAACTCCATCACGCCCTCCGGCTCCCAGCACCAGTAGGAATAGCCGTAGCCGTAATCCTCCTCATTGAGGTAAGGCTGCCATTTGAGCGTGGCGGTCGCGGCGTCATTGCCCGCGATGTAGAGCTTGGCGGGAACCTCCGAGTTCAGCAGCGAGCAGGCGGCCTGGCAGTCCTTCTTGGCTTCCGACTGCGAGTCGTAGTCGTAGGAGTTGAAGCAGGTTTCGTCGAGCTCGAGCAGCTTGTGGGAGTCAGGGACGGCGGCTTTAACCATCACGCGGCCCAGGAGTTTCGCGTAGGCGCTCCCGTTCTGGAAGATGTTGGCGAACTTGCGTGGGTTGGCCTCGTAGTAGTACTCGGTGACTGTCTCATAGCCGTTGCCGGTCCAAGTCTCGTAAGTATCCTCCTCGCGGTCGAAAGCCTTCTCTATGGTTGACGAGGTCACCATCCCCTTGCCGTTGACCGTGGCCGAAGCGCTGACGATTTCCGTTCCGTCGACAAAGAGTTTCTCCGTGCTCTTGACCACTGAGTTGGTGGCCTTGGTGTCGGCCGCGGCGCGGACGTTGAGCGCCGTCACATCGGTGGCGAACGAAAGCTCGCTGCCGTCGGCCCAGTAGGTCGCCAGCGAACCGTTGACGAGCGTTGTCGAGCCCTCGGTAAGCGAGAAAGTCATCTCGCGGGGAATCTTCACCGCGTCAATCTCCCCTTCGGAAAGCTCTGCGGCGTCGAGGGTCCAGGCAGCCTTTCCGGGAACCACTTTCAGCTCGCAGCGTTTCCCGTTGCTCTGGAAGCGGATTATGATGTCGGAGCTGTCGCCAGCGCGGTAGAACACCCCGCGGCGGGTGTCGGGCTCGTAGACGCCGGTGAACATGCCGAGCTCGAGCACGTTCTGCGCCGAGGCGGCATAGCCGAGATACTCGCGCGAGGCGGCCGCGTCGCGGAATCCCTTGAACAGCCTGCCGAGGGCTTTCGAGCCGCGCCGCGGCGCGCCGTACTGCGACCCGCCAAGGTCGATGGTGTAGTCGCCGTAAGCGTCAACGAAATCAGCGGCCAATTCGAGAATAGGGCGCTGGTCGGCGGGACGGAACTTGTCCAGCACCAGCGATGCGGTCTGGCCGATATATTCCTTGGCTTCCTCCTCTGTAGTTATTTTCCGGGAATTCTCTTTCTCGGCGTCGGTCCATTCGGCCTTGGTGTCGGTCTTGCCCCCCTGGGGTTCCTCGTTCGAATCGCCGCACGAGGCGACAGAAAGCGCGAGCGCCGTGGCGGCGGCTCCGCCGATCAGAAACTTGATGTAGTTCATAAGCGATGATTGTTGTGCGTGTGTGTTGTTTTTCTGTACCGCGAAGATACGCGAAATTTCCAAATCCGCCGCGACTTTTCCGCGGAAATCAGAAATCGGGCGCTGGATTTTGCGCGGTCGGGCGGAATCAGTATCTTCGCGGTCTGTAAAACGTTAGAATATACCTATGAAGAAACTTGCTTTGATACTGGCCGCGGGCGCGGTTTCCGTCGCCGCCACGGCCCAGGAACAGGTTCCCGCCTTCCCCGGAGCCGAGGGGCACGGCCGCTACACCGAGGGTGGCCGCGGAGGAACCGTGAAAATCGTCACCAACCTCAACGATTCGGGCTACGGCTCGCTCCGCGAGGCCGTAAAGGGGAACACGAAGAAAACCGTCGTGTTCAACATCGGCGGCGAGATAAACCTTGAATCAGACCTCTCCATCGGCGCCAACACCACCATCGCGGGCCAGACGGCCCCAGCTCCCGGCATCACCCTGCGCCACTACACCGTGCAGCCCGGCGGCGACAACATCGTGATACGCTTCATACGCGTGCGCCGCGGCCAGGAAAGGGACATCAACGACGGGGCCGACGCCATGTGGACCCGCAACCGCACCGGGCTGCTCATCGACCACTGCTCCCTGAGCTGGTCGATCGACGAGGTGGCCTCCTTCTACGACAACAACAACTTCACGATGCAGTGGAGCAACATCACCGAGAGCCTCTGCAACGCCGGCCACGGCAAGGGAGCCCACGGCTACGGAGGCATCTGGGGCGGAAAGCTCGCGTCGTTCCACCACAACCTCATAGCCCATGTGAACAACCGCGGCCCGCGCTTCAACGGCGCCCGATACGAGTGGGCCGGATGGTCCCGCAACAAGCGCGCGCAGGAGCTGGGATGGCAGAACCATGTGCAGGCCGAGAACGTCGACTTCCGCAACTGCGTGCAGTACAACTCCAACGGCTCGTGCTACGGAGGCCCCGGCGGAGGCCAGATCAACATCGTCAACAACTACTACAAGCAGGGACCCTCGGGCAACGGCAGCTGGAACCGCGTGACGACCGCGTCGGTATCCTCCTCCGGCAACAGCTCCGGCCACCCGAACATGTACGGCATGGCCTCGCGCTACTACATCTCAGGCAACACCGCCGCAACCAAGGAGGGGGAAGAAACGCCAAACCGCGACTGGGCAGGCGTATCCTACGACAGCGGAGTGAAGACCGTCGACGGCGTTCGATGGACCCTTGACAACAACAATTACTACGGCGACGCCGTAGAGCACCGCGACCTCGACGGCGACGGCAAGCAGTGGGTGAGCATGCGCCTTGAAGCCCCCGCCCCCGCCGGGGAGGTGACGACCCACTCGGCCTCCGAGGCTTTTGAAAAGGTGCTGGCCCACAGCGGCGCGTCGCTCTACCGCGACGCCTGCGACACCCGCTATGCCGAGGAGGCACGAACAGGCACAGCCACATACCGCGGCTCGGTGATCAATAAGCCCGGCCTCATAGACGTGGTGGCCGACGTGGAATACGTTCCCCTCGAACGCTCCCGACGCCCCGACGACTGGGACACCGACCGCGACGGCATGCCCGACCACTGGGAGCTGGCCAACGGCCTCGACCCCCAGAATGCCGCCGACGGCAAGACCAAGACCCTCGACCCCCGCGGATGGTACACCAACCTCGAGGTCTACCTCAACTCCCTGGTGGAGCACATCGTCAGGGCGCAGAACGCCGACGCCGAGGAGGGCGTCGACGAATACTTTCCCTCCTCTGTCTCCGCGATCGACATCGCCGCGGCCGATGACCCCTACGAGGTAGTGGCCGTGGAATACTACTCCACCGACGGGCGCCGCCTGGCCAACCCCGCTCCCGGCGTCACCCTCCGCCGCTTCATCTTCGCCGACGGCCACACCGACACCGACAAGGTGATCCGCTGAGCCCGGCGCACGCCATCAGGCACCTACCCTAATATGACATACCAAAGCGTTAACGCGGCCCTCCCGGCTGCGTTAACGCTTTTTAACAATAGGGGGGTAAAATAAGGACGGATATTCCTATCTTTGTGACAAAAACCAATAAATCACTGATTGACAATGAGAAAATTCTACGCTTTGCTCGCAGCGGCGGTTACCGCTTTCGCCGCCGTCGCCATCACTGCGCCCTCGGCGACCCTGGCAGAGTTCCAGCCAAACCCGCCCGGGGCCATACAGCTATCAGACGGCGACAATCTTGCGGCCGCAAGACTGACAAAAGCGCCCGCTCCCCTCACGGTAGCCCGGAAAGCCGCGGGAGAGGATACCCGGTGGGGCGAGTGGACGGAAGCCGGCCGAACTTCTTTCCCGGACGAGTTAATCACTTTCTGTGAAAGAATCAGTTCTAATGTGAACTCCGAATTTCCCGAATTCGAACAACCGTTCGCGGTAGACCTCAGAACGTCACTGGACGACCCCGCCGTGGCGCAGCTCCGCTTCCGCGATGTGTTCAACAATGTCGACATAGTGTTCGACCTCGATCCGGAAAGCGGGACAATCGTATGCTCGGCGGCTCCGACGGGAATACCTATCAACGTAGGCTACCCGTCATATAACGACCAGTTCCTGTTCAACGCTAGAGGAATCTATTTCGCAGCGACCAAGCGCATAGTCCTCAACACCGTATTCTTCCTGGTGACAGGCGACGTGGGTTATTCTGCACCGGTACCGCAAACCCTCGTGATGGAGGGCGCTCCTGAGTTCCGCTTCTCGGTGCCAGAAAGCGCTTTCATTTCCAGCGAGGCGTTCGAGACCACCGTCACGGTAGACCGTTCGGAAATGGTGGCCTGGTACCGCGTGGTGAACTTCGAGAACAGCATGACAGCCAAGGATCTCAACGAATACTACAAGCTCCAGCCAGACTATGCGGTCAACATCTACGCGGACTATACCGGCGACAGATTCAAAGTACAGCCGTTCGATGGTTTCAGCGCCATATATTCAAGTTATCTCGTGATTCCTTTCGGAGCCGACAACCACCCGCTGGGGGGATACGTCAGATGCGCGGTCTACCATAACCACGATTACCACCACGGCGTCATCGACTGGCGCTCACTCGGAACCGGCACTCTGAAAGAGAACCAGGCATACTGGGGATTCAGCGACGGAGCGGAACGCCCAAGCGAATACTCGCACTTCTCCAGCCAGGCGCAAATAGAAATCTCCGCCGACGGCACCATGATCTGCGTAAAGAATCCATTCGGCCCCTCCCATCCTGCCTATGGCTCGATGAACCGCAATACCGCGGCCGGGGATGAAGACTTCTATATGATATTCGACGTATCCGACCCATCGCGCGTGTATGTCCCCGACGCACTGACAGGAATGTGCGATTCCGACGGGCACCAGCTCCGATACCACAATATCCCCGCCCGCATGATGTTCAACGAAGGTACTACCCAGGATTTCATCGACAACCGGGAACACAATCTGTGGGGCAAATACGCCGACAAACGCGTCATCATTCCCGTGAGCGCCATGGACGGATACGCATATGGCGACTACGACATAGTTCTCGAGCTCCCCGGCTACATCGACTACGACATCACGGCGGCCGGAGAGTTCAGCGTCACCGACGGGACCTACCGCTTCCCGCTGACCTACGTCTCCCCCAACCTCGCGTCTGTCGATTACGCCCTGGTGCCCCAGGCGGTTTATGACCAGGATCGCAACTTTCCGGAGCGCCTTGCGAAGAGAATCGCCGAGCGCGACCCGGCGCTCACCGTCTACTCCGCGCCGACAAACGGTGCGGCAAGCCTCTCGGTCTCGATTCCCGACGAAGGAGTGCCATACGGCAACAGCGTGTTTATCGCCACCGGCCGCGACGCCCAGGGTGGCTACCACCGCGCAGCCGTGGTAAAGGACATCGGCAAGGCGCGCCCGCTCGACCAGTGGCGGAAGGCCGGGTTCGTAAAAGTGAGCGACGACCTAATCGCCCCCATATTCGGTTCTTCGACCCCTAAGACATTTACGGTGGAGCTTCTCGAAAACCCCGATCTGAATGGCGTTTATCTGTTAGCCGATTACTATAAGAAGCTGATAGGCTGCTACGGATGGGAGGAGAAGGGATTCGACGCCGCTTCGGCAGACCCGCTCGTGCTCGACCTTCGCGGAGAATATCCCTACCTGACCCACGACCTTTCCGGTGGCATGTGTACCAGGGAGATGCGTATGGGCATAAATCTCCCTGCCAGTGAGACGCAGATATACCAGCCCCGTCTCATGAACGCCTACGACTACTATGACAGCACCGGCAACCTCGGCACAATCGTCCGCGACGGAGAGGGTTCGGTGCGCGCGGTAAGCTTCGCCGACGCGCTCGTCTGCGTGCTGTACAACGCCATAGACAACAGCCGGATCGGGATATGGCACGCCTACTACACCTGGATTGACTTCACCTATGACGTCACGAAAGACCCGGACATCTTCGACAACTGGAAGCCCTACGGCAAGGTCAGCGTGACAGAGAACATCATCAGCGACATAGTGGCCCCTGGAAGCGAAGGAAGCTGCGAGGCATCTGTCTTCGCCCACCCGACTCTCGAAAACATCTACTGCGTCACAGAGATCTTCAACCGCATGCCCTGGAACGCCGGCGAGGATATGGAATTCAGCGGGAACGATGGTTATCCGTTCGTAATCAATGCCACCGACCCCTCGAAAGTGCATGTATCTCCCTATTATACCGGCGAACGCAGCGGCATCACCTGGTTTACCGGGTGGACGCAAGGGGGCATAGCGCTGAATCTGTGCCTTATGGCCAACGCCATCGACGAGGGAGCCTTAGTGGGAGACCACGACCCGAATGACTTCGTCGGCTCCTACGATGCCAGTGCCGGCGAATTCAACCTCGACAACTGTTTTATGGGCGCCCTCGGCTCAACCCTGCTCGACATTCCCGCGGTACCCAAGTTCCGCGTGAAGTTCATCCCCGCGGCGGTCGATGAGGCCGGGGTGGCTGAGGCCGAAGTCGTCGCCGTGGAGTACTACTCCGTAGACGGGCGCCGCCTCTCCGCTCCCGCCGAAGGCTCGATGACGATACGCCGCCGCGTCTTCTCCGACGGCACCGCGGCAACCGACAAGCTGTTCCGCTGACCCGCCCACATTCCCTGCAACCGACAGGGCATCCACTATAACGGATAAAAACAGGCCGGAAGTTTCCACCATAACGGAAACTTCCGGCCTGTCTGTGTTAGCGCGTCCCTACAATTGGATGAACGATACGCGGGCACTGATGGGACGATACGCGCGCCCCGATGAACAATACGGACTCCGTTATCGGGTCTATGGCGTTTTATGTTTTACAACATATTGGCGCAAAAGACTGAGTTTGTTCGCATTAACCTTTATTAACTGTGTTAAAGGGTGTTTTGGAACGCGGAAAATTGTTTAGTTGGGGGATTTTCGATAAGTTTGCGGCTGATTCTAACAGACATAAGCATCATCAGGGAAGAAAGACCGCTCCGACCAGTACCATGAAAAGCGGCGATTCCTCCTTTCGCGACTTAGAGATTATCGATTAGAAAAAACTTTTAAATGCCACATATGTACGCGCCTGAGGCGCGTACCGCCGTGCGCCCCTGGGGGTACGGCGGCGAGGGCTGAAAGACTTACATCAACCGTGAACGCAACATCAAATTCAAACATCTCTTAAATGAAACATTCACAAACAGGAATCGCCAAGAAACTAATGTTTCTCCTGGTGGGGCTGCTTTGCGCCATGGGCGTCAACGCGCAGTCAATCTCCGTCAGCGGCACAGTCACCGACCCTTCCGGTGAGCCGCTGATCGGTGCGAGTGTTATCGCGCAGGGCTCCTCGGCCGGCACTGCCACCGACATCGACGGCCGATACACCATCTCGGTGCCCTCCGACGCGGTGCTCGTGTTCTCATACGTCGGCTACGACACGCAGAACATCCCCGTCAACGGCCGCTCCGTCATCGACGTGCGCATGGCCGAGAACTCCGTAATGCTCAACGAGGTCGTGGCAATCGGCTACGGCGGCGTCAAGAAGAGCAACGCCACAGGCTCCGTGGCCGTCATCAAGCCCGACGAAATAGAGGCCGGCCTCGCCACCTCCGTGCAGGACATGCTCGTGGGCCAGACCCCGGGCGTGGTGGTGACCACCGCCGGCGGCCCCGAGGGCAACGCCACCATACGCATCCGCGGCGGATCCTCCCTCTCGGCTTCCAACAACCCCCTGATCGTGATCGACGGGGTGCCCATCGAGTCGTCGACCTCGGTCGGCATGACCAACCCCCTGGCTCTGATCTCGCCTGAGAACATCGAGTCGATGACCGTGCTGAAAGACGCTTCCGCCACCGCCATCTACGGCTCGCGCGCGTCAAACGGCGTCATCATCGTCACAACGAAGAAAGGCAAGGCCGGCAAGCCCCAGGTGAACTTCGCCGCCAACATGTACGTCAACCACGCCCGCAAGACCTGGGACGTGCTCTCCGCCGACGAGTTCCGCTCGCTCATCGGCAAGAAGTTCGGCGAGGACTCCGGCGCCTACAAGGCGATGGGCGACGCCGACACCGACTGGCAGGACGAGGTGCTCCGCACAACAGTCTCCCACGACTACAACCTCTCCGTGGCCGGAACAGCCGCGATGCTCCCCTACCGCGTCAACGTGGGCTACACCGGCTCCAACGGCATCCTGCTCGACTCCAAGATGGACCGCGTGACCGCCGGCCTCTCGCTCACCCCGAAGTTCTTCAACGACCACCTCTCGGTGAACCTCAACGGCAACTACACCTACATCTATAACAAACGCGTCGAGGAAGGCGCCATGAACGCCGCCATGAACTTCGACCCCACCCACCCGGTGATGGACAACCGGCCCATCGTCGGCGGAAACGCCATGGACCAGCACAAGTACCTCTACAACGGCTACTTCAACTGGGACAACACCAACGACAAGGGTGAGACGGCCGTCAACGACAACGCCACCCAGAACCCCGTGCAGATGCTCAAGGACCGCGACTGGCACGCCAAGCTCAACCGCTTCAACGGCAACCTCCAGCTCGACTACGCCATCCACGGCTTCGAGGACCTCCACGCCAACATCAACCTCGGCATCGACGTGCAGCGCGGCGACGAGTGGAACGACGTGGCTTCCAACTCCATCATGGCATGGCGCGGCCACGACCACTACGCCGGATCATACGCCGACCGCCTCCACCAGGAACGCGACAACTACCTCCTCGACTTCTACCTCAACTACAAGAAGGACGTCGAGAGCATCCACTCGTTCTTCGATGTGACCGCCGGTTACTCCTGGCAGCGCTTCGAGGACTCCGGCTGGAAGCGCGGCGCCGACTCCAACTCGGGCTACCGCACCGGCGTGGGCTACCTCACCCCCACAGTCAACGGCGACGGCTGGAACCTCAACATCAACCCCGACACCGAGAACCTCGTGGGCAAGAACTTCGCAGAGGACGTTGTCAACCCCGAAGGGAACTACCACTGGAAGAACCGCCTGCAGCTGCTGTCGTTCTTCGGCCGTGTCAACTACTCGCTCTACGAGCGCTACCTGCTGACAGTCACCGTCCGCGGCGACGCCACCTCGCGCTTCTCCAAGGACAACCGCTGGGGCGTCTTCCCCTCCGTGGCCCTGGGCTGGAAGATCAACGACGAGGCATTCCTGCAACCCGCCTCCGGCTGGCTCAGCGACCTTAAGCTCCGCCTGGGCTGGGGCGTCACCGGCCAGCAGGAAGTAGGCTCCACCTGCAACTACCTCCCCCTCTACTCGATCGCCGCTCCCGGCTCGTTCTACCCCGACATGCTCGGCGGCAACGGTTACCAGTCGACCTACTTCCTGATCGGCTACAACCCCGACCTCAAATGGGAGCAGACCGTCACCTGGAACGCCGGCCTCGACTTCGGATTCCTCAACAACCGCGTAAACGGCAGCATCGACTACTACTACCGCAAGACCAAGGACCTCCTGTCGTTCGTCACCGTCCCCGCCGGTTCCTCCACCACCAACATGCTCAACCGCAACATCGGCGACATGAAGAACTACGGCGTGGAGTTCAACATCTCCGCCAAGCCCGTCGTGACCAAGGACTTCACCTGGACACTCACCTACAACGTGGGCTGGAACCACAACGAGATCACAAAGCTCAACGACAACGCCGCCATCTACAAGGTCGGCGGAATCTCGGGCGGCACATCGAACACCGTGCAGGCCCACGCCGTAGGCTACCCCGCCTACTCCTTCTACCTCCTGCAACAGGTATATGACGCCGACGGCAAGCCCATCGAGGGGTGCTACGTCGACCAGAACCAGGACGGCAAGATCGACGAGTCCGACCGCGTGCTCAACCACTCGGCCGCTCCCAAGGTGACGATGACCTTCGGCTCACAGTTCCGCTGGAAGCAGTGGGACCTCGGATTCAACCT
Organism: uncultured Muribaculaceae bacterium; assembly: GCA_910579105.1. Taxonomy (GTDB): domain Bacteria; phylum Bacteroidota; class Bacteroidia; order Bacteroidales; family Muribaculaceae; genus UBA7173. The sequence goes on from CAJTRT010000002.1 coordinate 86,528, forward strand.
CCGCGCCTCCCTGGGCAACTATGTCTACAACAACGTGCTCTCGACCAAGGCCGTCTACGCCGACCTCTTCGGCTACGGCCTCAACAACCTCGTTGTCAACGACGTGTACTTCGAGCAGGCTCAGTATATGAGCGACTACTACCTGCGCAACGGCTCCTTCCTGCGCTGCGACAACATCACCCTGGGCTACACCTTCGAGAACCTGCTGAAGGACCGCCTCCGCCTGCGCCTCTTCGCCGGCGTGCAGAACCCCTTCGTGATCACCAAGTACAAGGGCCTCGACCCCGAAGTCGACGGCGGCATCGACAACAGCGTCTATCCCAAGGCCGTCACCTACTCCCTCGGCCTGGTCGCCACTTTCTAATCTTCCCTGTTTGGAAACTATTAGCACAAAAGAAACAACATGAATCTCAAGAAATATCTCCTGTTGGGCAGTGTGGCTCTCGGCCTGGGAATCACCACCTCTTGCGTGGGCGACCTCGACCTCGAACCCAACGACCCCAACCAGACCAACCAGGCAAACACCACCCAGTTCTACCTGGGTGCCCTGGCCAAATGTTACTCCGGCATGGCGGTTTCCGGCCAGAACGGCGCCGGCAGCTCCGACATCTCCGGCCTCGACAACGGCACGGGATGCTACTCCCGCGCACTGTTCATGATGAACGTGTTCCCCACCGACGAGGCGATCTGGATCTGGAAGGATGCCGGAGTGATCGACCTGGTGACCAACACCTGGGACGCATCCAACGGTAACATCTACGGCACTTACTCGCGCCTCTACACCCACATCGCCACCTGCAACGACTTCCTGACGATGACCGCCAACGCCTCCGGCAACGACGTCGAGCAGATGCGCGCCGAGGCCCGCGCCCTCCGCGCCATGAGCTACTACTGGGTGGTCGACATCTTCGGCAACGGCTCCTTCGCCACCGAGGCCACCGGGGAAATCAAGCAGTCCTCGCGCAAAGACCTCTACGACTTCGTCGAGAAGGAACTCTGCGAGGTGGCCGGAGTGTCGTTCGACGAGGCCGGATTCATCGAGGACGGCCAGTCGATGCTCCCCGCCGAGAACCACTACGGGCGCCTCGGCCGCGACGCCGCCCTGGGGCTGCTCAGCCGCCTGTACCTCAACGCCGAGGTCTACACCGGCACCCCCCAGTACCGCAAGTGCGCCCAGGTCAGCGACCTGGTGATCTCGCACCATAACGGAGGCTTCCAGGGTTCCGGCCTGGCCGACAACTACCTCTACCTCTTCTGCGCCTCCAACCGCGACTACCAGAACGGCCAGAACGGCGGCGAGATCCTCTGGGCGATCCCCTACGAGAAAGACATGATCCAGAGCTACGGCGGCACAACCTTCCTGATCGCGGCCTCCATAGCCAACGAGCTGGGCATGAGCCAGACCAACTACGGTCTCTCATCGGCCTGGAAGTGCATGCACGCCACCTTGCAGTTCTCCAACAAGTTCGAGAACGGCGACGCCCGCGACGCCATGTGGGTGAAGGGCGACCAGCAGACCAAGATGGCTGACCTTGACAAGGACGGCAACGAGCAGCTCGAGACCACCAAGTACATACCCGAGAACATCGAGTTCTCCGAGTGGACCAACGGCTACGCCGTGGTGAAGTTCACCAACCTCATCAAGGGTGACGGCCAGGGAAGCCCCCTGCCCAAGACCGAGTTCATCGAGAAAACCAACGAGGCCGGCAAGAAATACTACGAGACCAAGTTCGTAAACGGCGACGGCAACCCAATGACCTTCTGGGCTCCCGCCTCCTTCGCCGACGGCTACGCAAGCGCTTTCGCCAGCACCGACCTCCCCATGATCCGCCTCGCCGAGATGTACCTCAACTACGCCGAGAGCTTCATAATGGGAGGAACCTCCGCCGCTGACGCCACAAAAGCCAGGAGCTACGCCAACCTCGTGCGCCAGCGCGCCGGCGGCAAGGAGTGGGCGAGCGCCGACCTCACCGCCGACAACATCCTCGACGAGCGCTGCCGCGAGCTCTACTGGGAGCTCACCCGCCGCTCCGACCTGGTGCGCCACCACAAGTTCACCGGCCCCAACCAGGCTCTCTGGGCGTGGAAAGGCAACGTCGCCGGCGGAACACGCATCTCCGACCACTACGACCTGATGCCGATCCCGACCAACACCCTGGCCTCCGACCCCTCTTTCAAGCAGAACCCCGGCTACTAAGCCTCTGCCATATCAAACAATCATCTTAGACCACTGAAATGAAAAAGATAGCATTAACGCTCGGCCTCGCGGCTGTCGCCTTAGGGTTCTCCGCATGCAACGAAACCTGGGACGACAACCCCACCCTCAAGGCCCCCAACAAGGAATACACCGACTTCCTAAACGAGCCGGAACTCCGCGACACATGGATCACCCTCTCCAAGGAGGGTGCCGACAAGAACGCCGCGCTCCATATGACCTGCTCCCAGCCCGACTTCGGCTTCGCGGCGGTGGCAAACTACGTCGTGGAGGTCTGCCTCACACCCGACTTCACCAAGCCCTACGTCGACGGCACCACCCCGGAGCCGGGCGACTACTACTCCACCGAGTACCCCTTCACCGACTGCGCGCAGATCAACCCCGTGGGTGACGAGATCGCCGAGTGCATCTGCAAGCTCAAAGGATGGACCTCGGAAGCGGAAGTGAAATCCGACGAGTACAACAAAATCTACGTCCGTCTGCGCGCCTACATCCCCCAGGACGAGGAGCTGACCACGATCCACTCCAACGTCCAGTCGTTCGAGCACGTCCGCGTGACCTACTACGCAGCCTCCATCCCCGACCTGAAAGTCGGCAACCTCGGCCTTTACATCCGAGGCTCCCTCAACAACTGGGGCAACGACGGCCTCGGCAACGAGTACGAGTTCCGGACCACGGCCAAACGCGGCATCTACATCCTGAAGAACGTCACAGTTCCCAAGGGCGCGGAATTCAAGTTCGCCTCGCCCGACTCCGGTTGGAGCGAATGGAACCTCGGAGCCGGCGCCAACTGCGTCATCGGCACCGCCTTCCGCCTCGACAACAACGGCGGCAACCTCAAATGCCCCGAGGACTTCGAAGGCCGGATACTGATCATCAACAAGGGCGGCATCTGGCGCGCCTGCTTCCAAAAAGCCGGCAAGTTCGACCCAGACAAGCTCGACTACACCCTCTAATCACCCCCGCGACAACCCGCCGCCCGCCCCGGAATCCAAAACCGGGGCGGCGCGGGCGGGGAACCCGCGAAACTTTTTTCACCGATAACCAACTTAGGAAATGAAAAAATTCAGCATACTTCTCTCGGGGGTAATGGCCCTGGCCGCGTTCACCGCGTGCGACGACGCGCCCGAAGCCGCCACCCCGCAGAAAAACCCGCAGCCCGTCATATTCCAGAACGCCGACGTGCAGGCCGCGCTCGCAGCGCCCCTGGCGCAGGCTTCCGCCCCCGGGGCGCTACCACTGAACCTCCAGGACTACCGAGATGAGAACCTTGTCACCCTTATGGACAACATCTCCGTGACCAACATCCCCGCTGGCGCGGAAGTGGTCTTCGAGCTTGAACTCTCCAACAGCGCCTCGTTCCCCGCCGAGGCCACCATCCCCCTGACCGCCACCACCAACGCCGACGGCACAGCCACGATCCTCACCTCCGACTGGAACCAGGCCCACTACGACCTCGAAGGGAAGTCTATGACCCCCAAGCAGATGTACTACCGCGTCTACGGCTACATCAGCCTCGACAACACCCGCTACCTCATCGGCGAGGCCGACCCCGCCAACCCATCCAACGTGCTTCCCAAGAGCTACGGCGCCGGGGAGTTCGCCGAGGTACCATTCGAGCTGATCATCGACTCGGCATACTACCTCCTTTCCGACGCGACGACATGGACTTTCGCCGATGCCGCACCCTACAAGTTCAGCCACGAGGGCGACGACGTTTACGCCAACCCCGTGTTCACCTTCGAGGTTGAGTTCGCCGACGCTTCCGAGGCCAAGGGATACTGGAAAATCGCCTCGCAGAAAGCCATCGACGCTGCCGACTGGGCTTTGGTCTACGGCCCCTCGATCAACGGCGACAAGAGCATGACAGGCAAACTGTTTATCAACGGACAGGCCGGACATATCACCGAGCCAGGCACCTACACATTCTCCATCAACATGGAGGATATGACCTACACCATCACCAAGAAGACCCGCCCCGATTACGTCGTGGTGGCCAGCAACGCCAGCGGATGGAGCGCTACCGACGGCAAGTCGCGCCTCCTCTACGGCGAGAAGGACGGTGTCGCTCTCTTCCGCGGAGCATCAGTGGCAAACAACAACGACGGCGGCTTCAAGTTCGTCTGGGACGAGACATGGCACGGCGTTGATTTCAGCACCGCTCCCGACGCGGCCAACATCAAGGCCCCCGTTGACGAAACCCGCCTCTACTGGTTCACCGTAGATACCGAAGTTCCCTCCTACACCATCAAGGAGGTGACTTCCCTCGGCCTCATCGGCCTGGGCGGCAAGTGGGATCCCGAGACCGACGTCGTTGAGATGACCCCCTCGGAGGACTACCTCACCTGGACTGTCGACGCCAACCTCTCCGGCGAATGGAAGATCATGATCAACAATACCTGGGACAGCAACTATGGCAGCGGCGAAGGCAACACCGTCGTTTTCAACGCCGGTAACATCAGCGGCTACGACGGCCCACACACCGTCACACTCTCCTTTGCCGGCAACACCCCGACCCTGAAGGTAGAGCCCAGGCAGTAATCCTTACAAAACACCCCCAGCAACCATTCAGCGCTGTGCCGGCCCCCGGCACGGCGCTTTTTTCATGCCAGGGCGGAATGTTATCGCTATCTCTTACCCGCGATGGGATGGCGAACAATACGCGGCACGCCGCGTCCCTACAAGCTGTCGTGTGGAGCGGGCCGACGGCGAGCGGCCCCCTGCGTCCCACAGCCTTCCACCCTCGCGCAAGGCCGAAGCCGTGCGAGCTCCCTGTTCCCCGGCCCCGCCCCTCTTTTTAATATTTTTTGTTAAAAATGATGAGCGGCGCAAGGAATTAATGCGTACATTTGCGTTTACAATCCAAAGACTATGGAAGAAAAAAATAATATAGACCGCGTTTCCTATGCTCTCGGCCTGAGCATGGGCAACAATTTCCGCGCCTCGGGCATACAGAAGCTTGACGTGCAGGACTTCGCCGACGGCGTGGCCGCCGTCTTCTACGGCTCCCAGCCCAAGATGACCTACGACGAGGCAAAGGCTGAAATCCAGGCCTTCTTCACCGAGATGGAGAAGAAGCAGCAGGAAGCCGCAGCGGCCGCCGGCGAGGAGAACCGCAAGGCCGGCGAGGCCTTCCTCCTCGAAAACGGCAAGCGCGCCGAAGTGAAGACCACACCCTCCGGCCTCCAGTACGAGGTGCTCGCCGAGGGAGACGGCCCCATGCCCTCGGCCACCGACCAGGTGGAGGTGCACTACACCGGCAAACTCCTCGACGGCACGGTGTTCGATTCATCCGTCGACCGCGGCATGCCCGCCACATTCGGCGTCAACCAGGTGATTCCCGGATGGGTGGAGGCTCTGCAACTGATGAAGGCTGGTTCCAAATGGCGCCTTTTCATCCCCTCGAACCTCGCCTACGGCCCCGCCGGAACCCCCGGAGGCCCAATCGGCCCCAACAGCACCCTGCTGTTCGACGTGGAGCTGATCAAGGTCTTAGGCAAATGAAAGCTATGACATGCGTTCTGGCGGCCGCCGCGGCTATGGTCTGCGGCGCCGCCGAACCGTACGCTCCCACCCAGGCCGAGACCGATTCGGTAAACGCCGCCTTCGCCACCACGATGGCCCATTACCTGGCTCCCGACCTTGCGAAGCGCTTCCCCGCCGACCCGAAAGCCGTGGGGGAGTTCGTCGACGGCATGGCCCACGCTTTCGACATCAAGAGCCTCGACGCGCCCTATTACCAGGGAGTCCGCGCCGGCTTCGCCTTTATGATCGACCGGCTGGACCAGATGCGCGACATGGGCTTTCCCGTCACCCCGGAGAAATTCCTGGCCTCGTTGCGCGAAGCCCTGGCTGACTCGACGGCCACAGGCTTCACCAACCGCGGGGCCGACGAATACCTCCACGAGTTCATGAACCGCATGTACCCGGCGCCCGAACGCCTCAGCGACGAGTCGCAGCAGGCGTTCATCGACGCTCAGCTCTCCCGCGAGGGGGTGCAGCGCCTCCCTTCGGGCCTCGTGTTCGAGGTAATCACCGAGGGAGAGGGCACATCCCCGACGATCGACAACCGCGTTCGGCTCCTCTACACCGGCCGGCTGGCCGACGGCACAGTGTTCGACCAGACAGAGCGCCCTGTCGACTTTCCCCTGCGCGGCCTTGTGCCCGGCTTCTCGGAGGGGCTGAGCCTGATGAAACCCGGGGGCACATACCGCCTCTTCATACCCCCCTCGCTGGGCTACGGCGAGGAGGGCGCGGCCGGAACCATCCCCCCCAACGCCGCCATCGACTTCCAGGTACAGCTCCTGGAAATCCTACCGAAATAAATCACATTAAACACAAACACAAGATATGAAAAAGATCCTTCTCACAATCGGCGCCGCCGCGATCGTCGGCGCTTCCGTCGTTTCCTGCGGCAGCAAGGGCGGCGACAACAAGGTTACAGCCGAAGACAAGGCCTTCGGCGACTCTATCGCGGTGGCCCTCGGCGAGTTCGCCGGCGCCCAGCAGAACAGCCAGTTCAACCGCATGTCCACACAGCTCGACTCCGCCGAGGCTGCCAAATACAGCCGCGAGGACTTCATGCGCGGCCTCAAGACCGTCATGGCCGCCGACACCTCGAAACTCGCCTACTACCAGGGCCTGATGTTCGGCCTGCAGCTCATGCAGCCCATCAACGGCATGACAAACCAGTACGGCTACCCTGTCGACAAGGACATGGTGATCAAAGCTTTCCAGAAAGTGTTCGACATGCCCGCCGACTCCGTGCAGGCAAAAGGCCAGGAATACTATATGGCCTACTCCACCCTCTTCCAGGAGGCCGAGATCCGCATGAAGGCCCGCGAGGCCGCCAAGCGCGCCGAAAGCCCCGAGGCACAGGAAACCCTCTCGAAGGGTAAGGCCTACGCAGAGAAAATGACCAAGGAGGGCTACACCCGCGCGGAGTCCGGCCTCGTCTACAAGATCGAGAACCCCGGCACCGGCGACAAGGTGAAAGCCACCGACAAGGTTAAGATCAACTACGTCGGCAAGCACGTCGACGGCGAAGTGTTCGACCAGACTCAGCCCGACCACCCCTACACCTCCGCCGCCAACAGCTTCGTGCCCGGCTTCACCGAGGCCCTGCAGCTCGTCGGCAAGGGTGGCAAGGTGACAGTGGTGATCCCCTCCGACCTCGCCTACGGCGCTGACGGCGCCGGCAGCGTGATCGCCCCCAACGAGACCCTCGTGTTCGACATCGAAGTGCTCGACGTAAACCCCGAATAAAACCGACGGATACCCCTCTGACAGAGTAGGGACGCGGCGTGCCGCGTATAATTCGCCTCACAATCGCGTATGCGGCACGCCGCGTCCCTACAAAATCAACGGAATTTCACATATCAATTCAGCCTCCCCTCTTAAACCAATGAAGAAATTAGCCATCTACAAGAATGACCCCTGGCTCCAGCCTTACGCCGAGGCCATAAACGGCCGCCACGCCGACGCGCTGCGCAAGGAAGCCGACCTCACACAGGCCTCCGGCTCGCTGAACGACTTCGCCAACGCCCACAAATACTTCGGGCTACACCGCGTGCGCGGCGGCTGGGCCTTCCGCGAATGGGCGCCCAACGCCACGGCCATCTCCCTGATTGGCGATTTCTCCGACTGGCAGGAAAACCCCTCCTACGCCCTACGCCCCGTCGGCGGAGGCGTGTGGGAGGGCGTATTTCCCGCCAACGCCCTCCAACACGGGCAGCTCTTCAAGATGCGCGTCCACTGGCCCGGCGGCCAGGGCGACCGCATCCCCGCCTACGCCACCCGCGTGGTGCAGGACCCCGACACCAAGATTTTCTCCGCCCAGGTGTGGCACCCGAAAGCCTACAAATGGGCCGTGGAGAAGTTCAAGCCCGACACCCGCCCGCTGCTCATCTACGAGTGCCACATAGGCATGGCGCAGCAGACCGAAGGGGTCGGCTCATACGCGGAATTCCGCGACAAGATACTACCCCGCATCGCCAAGGACGGCTACAACGCCATCCAGATCATGGCCATACAGGAGCACCCCTACTACGGCTCGTTCGGCTACCACGTCAGCAGCTTCTTCGCCCCCTCGTCGCGCTTCGGCACCCCCGAGGAGCTTAAAAGCCTCATCGACGAGGCGCACCGCCTCGGCATAGCCGTGATAATGGACATCGTGCACTCCCATGCCGTCAAGAACGAGAACGAGGGCCTGGGGCGCCTCGACGGCAACCGCGACCTCTACTTCTACCCCGGCGGACGCGGCGAGCACCCCGCCTGGGACTCCTACTGCTTCGACTACGGCAAGAACGAGGTGCTGCACTTCCTCCTGTCGAACTGCAAGTACTGGCTCGAGGAGTTCCGCTTCGACGGCTTCCGCTTCGACGGCGTGACCTCGATGCTGTACTACGACCACGGCCTCGGAAAAGCCTTCGGCTCGTACGCCGACTACTACGACGGCGGCCAGGACGTCAACGCCATAACATACCTCACCCTGGCCAACAAGCTGATCCACGAGGTCAAGCCCAAGGCAATCACGATCGCCGAGGAGATGAGCGGCATGCCCGGCCTCGCGCTCCCCTTCAAGAGCGGCGGCATCGGCTTCGACTACCGCATGGCAATGGGGATACCCGACTACTGGATCAAGACCATCAAGGAGAAGAAGGACGAGGACTGGCACCCCACCTCGGTCTTCTGGGAGCTGACCAACCGCCGCGCCGACGAAAAGACAATCTCTTACGTCGAGAGCCACGACCAGGCACTCGTGGGCGACAAGACCGTCATCTTCCGCCTGATCGACAAGGAGATGTACTGGCATATGATGGTGGGCGACAACAACTCCGTGGTCACCCGCGGCATCGCCCTCCACAAGATGATACGCCTCGTCACCTGCGCCACCATAAACGGCGGCTACCTCAACTTCATGGGCAACGAGTTCGGCCACCCCGAATGGATCGACTTCCCCCGCGAAGGTAACGGCTGGAGCTACAAGTACGCCCGCCGCCAGTGGGACCTCGTCGACCGCGAGGATCTGCAATACAAGTTCCTCAACGCCTTCGACAACGCCATGATAGAGCTTGTCGGCGGCGTGCGCGACTTCCAGAAGCTCCCCGTGGTGAAGCTATGGGACAAGGACTCCGACCAGGTGCTCGCCTTCATGCGCGGCGACCTCGTGTTCGTCTTCAACTTCTCCCCCACCGAGAGCTATTCCGACTACGGCTTCCTCGCCCCGCAGGGGAGCTACCGCGCCGTGCTCTCCACCGACAACCCGGCCTTCGGCGGCTTCGGCAACATCGACGAGACGGTGGAGCACCTCACCCAGTTCGACCAGCTCTACGCCCCCGACGGCAAAGGCTGGCTCAAGCTCTACATCCCCGCCCGCTCCGCGATGGTGCTCCGCATCAAAAAATAACCCACGAAAACATTTATGACCGAAAACGATCTGCGCGACCTCCTCGACCGGGAGGCCGCGCGTATTAATTCCACGGCATTCATAGATGCCGACCCCGTGCGGTTCCCCCGACGGTTCGAGCGCCAGGAGGATGTCGAGATCGCCGCCCTGCTCTGCTCCTCGATCGCCTGGGGCAACCGCAAGATGATATGCTCCAACTGCGAGAAGATGCTGCGCCTTATGGACTACCAGCCATACGCCTACATGATGGACCGAGGCTATGAGGAACTGCCCGACATAAACATCCACCGCACCTTCTTTGCCCGCGACCTCCGCGCCTATCTCCGCGGCCTCCGGGCGGTCTACGCCCGCCACCGCACCCTCGACGATTTCGCCGCATGCATCCATGCCGGAGATTCGGAGACCCCCTCCTGGGCCCTGGTCGAAGCCCTCAATGCCGTGCTGCGCGAGGAGAACCGCGACCATCCCGAGGCCAACCTCTCGCGGTGCCTGCCGCAGAACCTCGCCACCACAGCCCTCAAACGCATCAACATGGCCCTCCGATGGCTCGTCCGCGACGACGGCATAGTCGATATGGGCCTCTGGAAGTCAATCCGCCCCTCCCAGCTCTTCATCCCACTGGACGTGCACGCCGGCGACACCGCCCGCCAGCTCGGCCTCCTGACCCGCCGCGCCGACGACCGACGCTCAACCCTCGAGCTGACCGCCGCCCTCCGCCGCTTCAACCCCGCCGACCCCGTCCTCTACGACTTCGCCCTCTTCGGCATCGGCATGGGCCTCTGACCCCAAGCCGCGGCATCGTCGGACAAGTCAGACTGGTCCGACCCCGTCCGACGATGCCTCGCCACAAAATCGACCTTTCGGCGCTGCGTTAGCCGGGGATTTTTCGTAAATTCGCGGTTGTATTTCACAAGTGACCGCAGAAAGATGAACATAGCCATCGTCGGAGCTTCCGGGGCCGTCGGCCAGGAGCTTATGAAGGTGCTCGAAGAGCGCCGTTTCCCCGCTGAGAAGGTAACCCTGTTCGGCTCGAGCCGCAGCGCCGGCCGCGAATACGCCTTCCGGGGCGAAAAGCTGACCGTCAGGGAACTGACCGAGAACCCCGACGACTTCCGCGGCATAGACATCGCCTTCACCTCGGCCGGAGCGGGCACATCGCGCCGCTTCGCTGAGACAATCACCGCCAACGGCGCAGTGATGATCGACAACTCATCCGCCTTCCGTATGGACGACGACGTGCCCCTGGTGGTGCCCGAGGTAAACGGCGCCGACGCTTTCAACGCCCCCCGCCGCATAATAGGGAACCCCAACTGCACCACCATTCAGATGGTGGTGGCCCTCAAACCCATAAACGACCTCTCGCCCATACGCCGCATCAGGGTGGCCACCTACCAGGCAGCCTCGGGTGCCGGCGCAGCCGCCATGGATGAGCTGCGCGAACAGGCCGGGCAGGTGCTCCGCGGCGAGCGCCCAACCGTGGAGAAGTTCTCCGCGCAGCTCGCCTTCAACCTCATCCCCCACATCGACGTGTTCACCGACAACGGCTACACCAAGGAGGAGATGAAGATGGTCAACGAGACCCGCAAGATAATGCACGCGCCGGAGATGCGCGTAAGCGCCACCTGCGTCCGCGTCCCGGTGATGCGCGCCCACTCCGAGGCCATATGGGTCGAGACCGAAGCCCCGATAACACTCGAACAGGCCCGCGAGGCATTCACCGCCGCCCCCGGAGTGGAGCTGATGGACAACCCCGCCGGCCGCGTATACCCCATGCCGTTCAACCTGGCGGGGTGCGACCCCGTGTATGTGGGCCGTCTGCGCCGCGACCTGGCCGGCGACAACGCCCTGACGTTCTGGACCGTCAGCGACCAGATCCGCAAGGGCGCAGCGCTCAACGCCGTGCAGATTGCCGAACTGCTCATCAGCAAGAAGTGATGCATCTACTCTCGGCACCATTAGTGACAGGCCCCGTCACGATTTTCCTGATCGTGATGGTGATAATCCTGCTCGCGCCGGTGCTGCTCAACCGCCTGAAAATCCCCCACATCGTAGGGATGATCGTGGCGGGAATCTTCGTGGGCCCCTACGGCCTGAACATCCTGGCCAGCGACAGCTCGTTCGCGATATTCGGCCAGGTGGGGCTGCTCTACCTTATGTTCCTGGCGGGACTGGAAATTGACATGTTCCACCTGCGGCTCAACCTGCGCCGCGGCCTGGGATTCGGCCTGCTCACGTTCTTCGTGCCGATGGCCATGGGGGTCCTGGCGAGCGTCTACGTCCTGCGCACCGGGTGGCTCACGGCCTTCCTCCTGGCGTCGATGTACGCCTCCCACACCCTGATCGCGTACCCCGTGGCCGCCCGCTTCGGCGTCACCAAGAGCCCGGCGGTGCTGATCTCTGTGGTCGGCACTATTATCGCCGTAATCGGCGCGCTGCTGGTGCTCGCCGCGTGCGTCAACATCCACCAGACCGGCGAGTTCCAGCTGTCGTCTATGGCCTGGCTCGTCGCCAAGCTCGTCCTGTACTGCGGGGCGGTGCTCTACGCTTATCCCCGCGTCGCGCGCTGGTTCTTCAAAGGTTACAGCGACCGCGTGACGCAGTATGTGTTCGTGCTGGCGATGGTGTTTCTCTCGGCGTGGCTCTCCGGGGCGATCGGCCTCGAGCCGGTGCTCGGAGCCTTCATAGCCGGCCTCGTTCTGAACCGCTACATTCCCGCCAACTCGGCGCTGATGAGCTCGATAGAGTTCGTGGGAAACGCCCTGTTCATCCCCTACTTCCTTATCAGCGTCGGCATGATGATCAATGTCGGGGTGATTGCCAAGGGCAACACCCTGTGGGTGGCCTCGGTGATGCTGGCAGTGGCCCTGGCGAGCAAGTGGCTCGCCGCCTGGGGCGCGCAGAAACTCTACCGCATGGAGGGACCCGACCGCCGTATGATGTTCGGTCTGACTACCGCCCACACCGCCGTGGCCCTGGCGGTTGTCACCATCGGCTACAACATGATACTCCCCGACGGGTCGCGGATGATGGACGAGACAATACTCAACGGCACCGTGCTCGTGATCCTCGTGACCTGCGCCATAGCGCCGCTTGTGACCTCCGAGGCCGCCGCGAAAATCAAGGTGCGCGTCCTCAACGCCATCGGGCCGGAATCAGCCCAGGAGAAAGCCGCCGAGACACGCCAGTACCGCACCCTCGTGGGCGTCTCCAACCCCATCACCGCCGCCTCGCTCGTCGAGCTGGCGCTCCTGTCGAGGGTAAGCCGCGAGGGCGCGTACCCCGACCTCATTTCCGCCCTCCACGTCCGCAACGACACCACCCCCGCCTCCCGCGCCCTGGGGCGCAACGCCCTGCGGCTGGCCCAGGAGGCCGCCGCGGCCGCGGGGGTGCCGCTCGACACCATAGAGCGCTACGACCTCAACACCGTCACGGGGCTGCTCAACACCGTCGAGGAGCGCGGCATAAACGAGGTGGTGCTCGGCATGCACCGCAAGGCCACGGTGATCGACACCTTCCTCGGATCCAAAATCGAACAGTTGCTGAGGCAGACCAACCGCATGGTGGTGGTTTCGCGCTGCTACATACCGCTGAACACACTGACGCGTATCGCCGTGTTCGTCCCGGCCAACGCCGAGTACGAGACAGGCTTCTCGCGCTGGGTGCTGACCCTCTGCTCCCTGGCACGCGAAATCGGATGCCGCATAATTTTCTGCTGCGGCAAATCCCAGAAACCGCTCATACGCGGCGTGATAGCCTCGTCGGGGATGGGCGTGCGCCACGAATACCGCGCCATGGAGGGGCTTGACGACTTCATACTCCTGGCAAACCGCGTGCTCGACGACGACCTGATGGTAATCGTGGGCGCCCGAGCCAACTCCGTCAGCCACTCGGCCGACCTGGCCGAAATCCCGATGCTGCTGCAACAGCACTGCGAGCGAAACAACCTGCTGGTGGTCTACCCCGAGCAGTTCGGCGACGCACCACAGCTCCCCTCCTTCACCGACCCACTCCAGGCCGACCTCGACGCGCCGGTGAGCGGCCTGTGGCACTCGGCGCGCTCCCGCGCCCGCATCGCCCTCCGCGCCCTGCGCCGACGCCTGAACAAACGCAAGACACAACTCTAAGGCACAAAAGATATGAAACAAGGTTTCGACAACGAGAAATACCTCCGGATCCAGTCGGAGCACATCAAGGAACGCATCGCGCAGTTCGGCAACAAGCTCTACCTCGAGCTCGGAGGGAAACTCTTCGACGACCACCACGCCTCGCGCGTGCTCCCCGGATTCCAGCCCGACAGCAAGCTGCGCATGCTGCAACAGCTCAGCGACAAGGCCGAGATCGTAATCGTCATATCGGCCCGCGACATAGAGAAGAACAAGGTGCGTTCCGACCTCGGAATCACCTACGACATGGACGTGCTGCGCCTGCGCAACGAGTTCCGCAACCGCGGATTCCTCGTCAGCTCCGTGGTCGTAACCCACTACAACGGCCAGAGCAGCGCCGACGCCTTCCGCGCCCGTCTCGACCGCATGGGCATCCGCACCTACTGCCACTACACCATCGAGGGATACCCCACCAACGTCGCCCTGATCGACTCCGACGAGGGATTCGGCCGCAACGACTACATCGAGACAACCCGCCCGCTGGTGATCGTCACCGCCCCCGGCCCGGGCAGCGGCAAGATGGCCGTCTGCCTCAGCCAGCTCTACAACGAGAACAAGCGCGGCGTGGAGGCCGGCTACGCCAAGTTCGAGACCTTTCCCGTGTGGAGCCTCCCGCTGAAACACCCCGTAAACATCGCCTACGAGGCCGCCACCGCCGACCTCAACGACGTGAACATGATCGACCCGTTCCACCTCGAGGCCTACGGGAAGACCGCCATAAACTACAACCGCGACATCGAGATCTTCCCCGTGCTCGACGCGCTCTTCGAGGGAATCTACGGCAGCAACCCCTACAAGTCGCCGACGGACATGGGGGTCAACATGGTGGGTTTCTGCATCAGCGACGACCAGGTGTGCCGCGAGGCCTCCCGCCAGGAGATCATACGCCGTTACTTCACCGCCCTCAACCGTATGGCGCAGGGCGACGGCAACGAGGCCGAGGTCAACAAGATAGCCCTCCTCTTCCGCCAGGCCGAAATCAACCCCGAATACCGCCGCCCGATACCCGCCGCCCGAGCCCGAGCCGAGCGCGACGGAGTGCCCTGCTCGGCCATCGAGCTGGCCGACGGCACCATCATCACCGCACAGACATCCCAGCTGCTGGGCCCCAGCGCCGCCCTGATCCTCAACGCCATAAAGCACCTGGCGGGCATCGACCACGCCGTCAGGCTCATACCGCAGACACTCATCGAGCCGATACAGCACACCAAGCTCACCTATCTCCGCGGCCGCAACCCCCGCCTGCACACCGACGAGGTGCTCGTGGCCCTCTCCGTCCTCTCCCCGCGCGACGAACTGTGCCGCCGCGCCCTGGAACAGCTCCCCCAGCTCGCCGGCTGCCAGGCGCACTGCACCGTCATGCTCGGCGAGGTCGACCACAAAATCTTCCAGAAGCTCGGCGTCGGCCTCACCTGCGACCCCGCCCGCAAGCGCTGATTCCCACAAAATAAACGCACAACCGCACCGATGTACGACAATCCCTCCAAGAATCTGTCAACTTCCGAAAACGCAGACGAAATAATCCTCTACCAGCCAGACTCTACCCTTTCATTGGACGTAAGGGTAGAAAACGACACAGTCTGGCTGAACAGGAACCAGATCGCGACACTATTCGACAGAGATGTCAAGACTATCGGAAAACATATCAGCAACGCGTTAAAGGAAGAACTCGCAGATGCCGCAACTGTCGCAAAATTTGCGATAGTTCAAACAGAAGGGAATCGAACCGTCACACGCACAATAGAATTTTATAATCTTGATGTAATTATCTCCGTCGGTTACCGGGTCAAGTCCAAAAGAGGTGTTCAATTCCGCCAATGGGCCAACAAGATTCTGAAAGATTATCTTTTGAGAGGTTATAGCGTAAATCAGCGCCTGCAATATCTGGAAAGCCGAATCGACCATCGGCTTGCTGAACATGACAGTCAGATTAAGGAACTCTCAGGGAAAGTCGACTTCTTTCTGCGCACATCCCTCCCACCGAATGAAGGAGTATTGTTTGACGGACAAATATTCGACGCCCACGCTTTAATAGCCCGGTTAATCCGCCGGGCGGATAAACGAATCGTCGTAATAGACAATTATATCGACGACACCGTATTAATCCAATTGAGCAAACGCAAGCCAGGAGTCTCTGTGGATATTTTCGATGGCAGAATATCCCCGCAACTTCAATTGGATGCCGACAGACATAACCGGCAATATCCAGGCTTAGTCCTCCATAAGTGCGACAAGGCCCATGACCGGTTCCTTATTATTGATGATGATGTCTACCACATCGGAGCGTCCCTTAAAGACTTGGGCAAAAAAATCTTTGCTTTCTCAAAAATGTCAATCCTGACGGCAGATGAATTGTTGAAACGGCTGTAACAAACCCAGGATTGTTAAAAATCCGCGCAAGAACATATTTTTAACACTATTTAACCAATGGGGGGGGTAAATAGTGCTATTTCCCGTAACTTAGCGGCTGTAAAACAATTCATTTCTTAATCCACAGCCAATCTTATATGCGTAACAAACTTTTTGGCCGCACGCTCATCGCTGCCGCGGTATGCCTTATTTCGCTCTCCGCATGCTCCGACGACGCGCCGGATGGCGGAAACGAAGGCGGCTCGTCATCCTCTCTGAAACTCGACAGGCTCGACATCGCCGGCGCGAAAGCGCTCACACTGATGGGTACCCCCTCGAAATCCCGCGACGCGCGACAGCAGAGCGCCCTCTTCAAAATGGACCAGGACGGCAACCTTTCCGCAGTAATCCTGCACGTCACAGAGGCCGAGGACGGGGGCAAGACCACCGACCGCACCGACATCACCGTCCACCCCGGCGAAATCTTCAGCCTAAGCGGCAAGTACACTTATCTTTACGATTGCCGCTTCTACGACGGCAAAGGCAACGGAGTGGGGCTTGCCGCGAACTATGACGACCCCGGGACATTCTATTTCAACATTCTCGTAGCCAACAATACCGGCAAAATCTATTATGTGCCCGCGGCCGCGCACCAGCATTTCCCCGCCAGGGACAACGATGAAGACAAATCTGCCGTTGACAAACAGGGAAACCTTTACCTGTACCATACCGGGACCGTGGCCAAACTGACATTCTCCGGCGACAAGGCCGAACTCGCGACCTACGGCCCGGAACAGTTCGCCCAGAGCGGCGGCCTCTATATCCTCGACAACGGGGTGGTAGCCGTCCCTACGTCTGCAACATGCAGTTCCTTTACCCCAACGGCGGATTCGAGTATCTCAGCGGCGCGAGCGACAATCCCAGCGCCAGCGAAAGCTCCTCAGGCGACAGGAAACAGACAGACCGCTACTCGTTCAGCGTTATCGACAACCAGGTTTACGCCGTGAAAGCCTCGAAAGAAAACTACATGTACGACTGGTACACCGAGGCGCCCTATGAGTCCGGCTATAAATACCTAAACGAGCAGGTCAGCCTCTCGGTAGTAAAAGTCAACGTCGGCAGCCTCTACGGCCAGGTATCCTATTCCGAACCCATAGCGACCATTACCGGCACCGACACCCCGCTCAAATTCTCGGAACGAGGCAACGACTACACCTGGAAGCGGACAAGCTGGACCCGCTATGCGCGCGACTTCATCGGAAGCGGCAGCAGCTTCGGCCCGGGGTGCGGTCCCGCGTGGGCGAGCAACCGCTACCTCTTCATAGGCGACATCCTCGCATATGACAAGCAGACCGGCGCGTGGACCGACCTCGTGGCAGGGAAAATCCAAGACCATGTGGCGAAAGCTACACCCGCCAACACATACAAGGGACGCGCCTGGACCCTGTATGCCGACTTCGCTTTCTGGTTCGACCCCGAAACCCTTGAGACCGGCTCAGTCGCGATGCCGGAAATCATGCGTACAGGGGGCACCATGGTCGAGCACGACATCCCGTCCGGAAAACTCTATTACACCGGTATTTCCAACTTCGACGGCTCGAAACACCTCTACACCATCGACCTCGAGACCGGCAACTACACCGTCAGCGACCTCCCCGACGATAACCAGGTAATCACCCTGGTGCCACTCAACTGAGCCCGGCCACCCCTCTATCCCGCTGACGCCAAAACCGCCGCAAATCCGTTCCCAAACGAACGCGGCACACATTCCAAAACAGGTCACACTCCATCCCATACGCGGCACGCCGCGTCCCTACATCCGGCCTCACACCAGCTTGTACGGACGCGGCGTGCCGCGTATGATATGGCCGTAAATCCACGGAGTTACTCGCGGACCTCCTCCCAGGTGACGTCGACGGTCTGCTGCTCGACCTCGATGGTGGTCTCCGCGGAGGAAGGGGCGGCGGATGTGTCTTTGTCGTCGGGCGGGAGGTTGGTGAAACGCACATAGTCGCCGGCCGCGGGGTCGATCTTCTTCTTGCGGGGACGCGGGGCGCTCCAGCCGGCCTTGCGTCCGCCGGAACGGCGGGAATCCTCAGCCGGGTCGCCGGAACGGGGCGAAGCGCCGGGGGCGGCGAAGCCGTTGCGGCGCAGAAACTCCTCCATGGCCTTCTGCGGGTCGCGGTAGGCTTTGTAAACGCGCCACGCCGGGCGCAGTATGAAGTAAAAGAGAATGAGTGCTAATATTATCCAGATCATATGTACCTATTGAGAGAAATCAGGCGGATTGAGAGAAATCAGGCGGAAGGCGCCCGGTTGCCGCGGCGAACCGCCGCATGGCTGTCGGGTGGAGCGAGCCGCGGCGAGCGGCCATAGTTTCCGCATTGGCAAAAGAATGCCCCGGAAAACGGACGAAAGAGGCAACCGGAGGCTAAAACTTCGCGAACGCCGCCAGGACGATGTAGAGGAGAATCGCCGGCGCAAACCCCGCCACTCCGAAACCTATAACAAACGCGGCACACCCCAGGATTAACAGATAGCGCGGAAGATTCTCCGCAAGGCTGAAATTTTTCAGTTTCAGGGAGAACATACGCAGCGGGGCGACCATCATCAGCGCCGCCGCCGCGATCAGCACGCACCAGCAGAGGTTCACAAGCCATTGCGGCCCGAAAGCCACAGCGCCGGGGTCGGATGTCATCCAGGCCGTCACACCGATCCAGAATATCGCCTCGGCGGGAATAGGCAGGCCGCGGAAAGTGGTGGTCTGCGAATCGTCGATGTTGAACTTCGCCAGGCGCAGCTGCCCCATGACGGGGATGAGGATGGCGGCGTAAGGGAGCCAGCAGGAGCCGCCGTATGCCGCCAGGAGGTTGAACAGCAGCATGGCCGGAGCCACGCCGAAGCTCACGAGGTCCGACAGCGAGTCGAGTTCCTTGCCCATCGCGGAGTAGGCTTTCAGCAGGCGCGCCGACAGCCCGTCGCAGAAGTCGAACACCGCGGCCAGCCCTATGCATATCCACACCCACTGGTAGCCCGCCAGCCCGGCGAACTGCTCGAATGGGCGGAAGGCGAAAGTTATGGCCACCACCCCGCTTACGAGGTTGCAGCAGGTGATGGTGTTGGGTATGTTGCGGGTTATAGCGTTCATTTTGTCTCGGTTATTTCGGGATGCAGAAGACCCACCTGGGTAATGCCGCCGACGGTCGGGTCGCCGATTTTGACGAAAATCTCCGTTGAGAGGGGCAGGTACAGGTCGATGCGCGAGCCGAGCTTGATGAAGCCCATATGGTCCTCGATCGAGGCCTCCACGCCGGGATGGGCGTAAGTGACGATCCGGCGCGCCATAGCCCCGGCCACCTGGCGCATCAGCACGAGCTGCCCCCCGGGAGTGCGGATAACCACCGTCGAGCGCTCGTTCTCGGTGCTCGACTTCGGCAGGTAGGCGGCGCGGCAGCGCCCGTCGTGGTGCGTCGCGTAGACCACCTCGCCGTCAACCGGGAACCAGTTGGCGTGCACGTTCAGCGGCGACATGAACACCGACAGCTGCACGCAGCGGCATTTCAGATATTCACCCTCGTAGGTCTCTTCGAGAGCCACCACCTTGCCGTCGGCGGCCGACACCACGGCGTTCACCGGGTTGCCCGGGAAATGGCGCCGCGGCGAGCGGTAGAAGTTCAGCACCAGCAGGAAGAACACCGCCGAGACCGCGCTGACGGCCGCGGCGATCCACAGGTAGTGCGGCAGCCATATCCACAGCGGGATGTTGACCAGCAGCAGCCCGGCAATCAGTACGGTCAGCACATGGGTGCCCTCGCGGTGTATCTTTACTCTCATCTCAGTCTTATGCTCGGTTTCAAGGGTTCGCAGTTATCACAAAAGGGGTGGCGGCCTGTGCCGTCCCCTTGATTTTCACATCTAAATTACAAAGGTAATAACAAATTTCCAAATTTAACACATCCACCGGTTGATTTTCTGCCACAAGAGCCCTTAAAACACCCAGCGGAACGAGGAAACAGGGCCGGACAGGGCGGCGGGCTGATTTATTTGCGATTCAGAGGGGAAAACGCTAATTTCGCGGGTAGGAGGGGCGTTGCCGCGAGGGAACGTCCCCGGAACGTATCGAAGCAATGACCAAGGAATACGACTATTTAGTGATCGGCAGCGGCATCGCCGGGATGAGCTTCGCACTGAAGGTGGCTCACACCGGCAGGGTGGCGCTCGTGTGCAAGACGCGCATCGAGGAGGCCAACACGGCCCTGGCCCAGGGGGGCGTCGCGTCGGTGACGAACCTCGAGGTGGACGACTTCGAGAAGCATATCCATGACACGATGGTGGCCGGCGACTGGCTCTCGGACCCCGAGGCGGTGCGCAAGGTGGTCACCGGGGCCCCGGGGCAGATCAGGCAGCTCCTCGAATGGGGCGTCAACTTCGACCGCAGGCCCGACGGCTCCTTCGACCTCCACCGCGAGGGGGGGCACTCGGAGTTCCGAATCCTCCACCACGCCGACAACACCGGCTTCGAAATACAGCGCGGACTAATAGAAGCCGTGCGCGCCAACCCGAACATCGACATCTACGAGGACCATTTCGCCATCGAGATCATAACGCAGCACCACCTGGGGAAGGTCGTCACCCGCCGCACGCCCGACATCACCTGCTACGGGGCCTACATCCTCAACCCTGAGGGGCGCGTCGACAAGTTCCTCGCCCGCGTCACGCTGATGGCCACGGGGGGCGTGGGCGCCGTCTACCAGACAACCACCAACCCGCTGGTCGCCACCGGCGACGGCATAGCGATGGTCTACCGCGCCAAGGGCACGGTGAAGGACATGGAGTTCATCCAGTTCCACCCCACCGCACTCTTCCACCCCGGCGACCGCCCCAACTTCCTGATCACGGAGGCCATGCGCGGCTACGGCGGCATACTGCGCAACCTCGCCGGAGAGCGCTTCATGGAGCGCTACGACCCGGAGCGCATGGAGCTGGCGCCCCGCGACGTGGTGGCCCGCGCCATCGACTCGGAGATGAAGCAGCGGGGCGAGGACCACGTGTTCCTCGACGTCACCCACAAGGATCCCGAGGAGACGCGCCGCCACTTCCCAAACATCTACGCCCACTGCCTCGGCCTGGGCATCGACATCACCAGGGAGCCCATCCCCGTGGCCCCCGCCGCCCACTACCTCTGCGGCGGCATCGCGGTCGACACCAACGCCGAGTCGTCGATCAAGCGCCTCTACGCCGTCGGCGAGTGCTCGCGCACCGGCCTCCACGGCGGCAACCGCCTGGCCTCCAATTCGCTGATCGAGGCGGTGGTCTACGCCGACGCCGCGGCCCGGCACGCCATAGAGAACGCCCCCCACTACCAGCTCCGCGACGACATCCCCGACTGGAACGACGAGGGGACGCGCCACCCGGAAGAGATGGTGCTCATCACACAGAGCATCCGCGAGGTGAACCAGATCATGGGCGCGTACGTTGGTATCGTGCGCTCCGACCTCCGCCTCGACCGCGCCTGGAACCGCCTCGACATCCTCTACGAGGAGACAGAGCGCCTCTTCAAGTCATCCACCGCCTCGCGGCAGATCTGCGAGCTGCGCAACATAATCAACGTCGGCTACCTGATCATGCGCCAGGCCAAGGAACGCAAGGAGTCGCGCGGCCTCCACTACACCGTCGACTACCCCCCGACCGACCACTCTCCTAAAAAATAACATCCAACCCTCTCCCTCTTGCGAAACATACTGCTGAAAATAACGCTCCTGCTCGCCGTCATCGCCCCCGCCCCCTCTCTCCGTGGCGCCGACTTCCAGGAAATCGAGGAACAGGCGCCCACAATCGACAATCCCGGCACGGGCCGCAAGCCCGTCTACCGGGCGAAATACCACACGGTCTCCCCGGAGGGGGACACCGTACTGGTGGTGATCTTCAACGACATCACCGTCTTTCCGAAACTCCGCTTCAAGAACCGCCGGCAGGAAGAGTTCTACTGGCGCACCGTGCGCGACGTCAAGAAAGCCCTCCCCTACGCCAAGCTCATCAGCGCCACCCTGCTCGAGACCTACGAGTACATCGAGACATTCCCCACGCAGAAAGAGCGCGAGGCATACCTCAAAGAGATGGAGGGCGCCATCTTCAAGCAGTACAAGCCCGCCCTGCGCCGCTTCACAAAGAGCCAGGCCAGGATGCTCGTGAAGCTCATCCAGCGCGAGACGAACCAGACCGGCTACGACATAGTGAAAGCCTTCCTCGGATCCTTCCGCGCGACTTTCTGGCAGGGGTTCGGCAAGCTCTTCGGAGTGAGCCTCAAAGGGGAGTACAAGCCCGAGAGGAACGCCGACGACGCTATCATCGAGCGCGTCTGCGTCGGAGTGGAGCAAGGAGAGCTGTGAGGCCGCGAAACGAACACAACGCAACTAACAACACATACATCAATGAAGAACATCGAAGTAAACGTCAAAGAAACACTCGCCGCCGTCACCGGCGAGCAGATCCAGGCCCTCGCACCAGAGGCCGCAAACGCCATGAAGATGCTCGCCGACGGTTCCGGCCTCGGCTCCGACTTCCTCGGATGGGTAAACCTCCCCTCGGAAATCACCGACGCGCACCTGAGCGACATCGAGGCAGCCGCCAAGAACCTCCGCGACAACTGCGACTACGTCGTGGCCATCGGCATCGGCGGCTCCTACCTCGGCGCGAAAGCCGTGATCGAGGGCCTCAGCGACTCATTCGCCCAGCTCCGCCCCGAGGGCGACGCGCGCCGCTGCCGCGTGATCTTCGCCGGACAGAACATCGGCGAGGACTACCTCAACGAGCTCCAGGACCTCCTCAAAGGCCGTAAGTTCGGCATCATCGTGATTTCCAAGTCGGGCACCACCACAGAGCCCGCCATCGCCTTCCGCCTCCTCAAAGAGCAGCTCGAGAGCCAGCTCGGCAAGGCAGAGGCCTCGAAGCGCATAGTGGCCGTCACCGACGCCGCCCGCGGCGCCCTCCGCCAGCTCGCCACCGAGGAAGGCTACAAGACATTCGTCATCCCCGACAACGTGGGCGGACGCTTCTCCGTGCTCACCCCCGTAGGCCTCCTCCCCATCGCCGTGGCCGGATTCGACATCCGCGCACTCGTCGACGGCGCGCGCCGCATGGAGGCCGCCACTGCCGAAGGAGTCGAGGGGAATCCCGCCGCGCTCTACGCCATGACCCGCAACGCCCTCTACCGCGCCGGCAAGAAAATCGAGATTCTTGTCAACTTCAACCCCAAGCTCCACTTCTTCGCCGAATGGTGGAAGCAGCTCTACGGCGAGTCGGAAGGGAAGGACGGCAAGGGCATATACCCCTCGTCGGTCGACTTCACCACCGACCTGCATTCCATGGGCCAGTGGATCCAGGAGGGCGAGCGCACCATCTTCGAGACAGTCCTCTCCGTCGAGACGACCGCCCATAAGACCGTCATCCCCACCGACCCCGCCAACCTCGACGGCCTCAACTTCCTGGCCGGCAAGCGCGTCGACGAGGTGAACAAGATGGCAGAGCTGGGAACACGCCTGGCCCACGTCGACGGCGGAGTGCCCAACATCCGCATAACCATCCCCGCCCTCACCGAAACCTATCTCGGCGAGCTGATCTACTTCTTCGAGAAAGCCTGCGGCATCTCCGGCTACCTCCTGGGCGTAAACCCCTTCAACCAGCCCGGCGTCGAAGCCTACAAGCGCAACATGTTCGCCCTCCTCGACAAGCCCGGCTACGAGGAAGCCTCCGCCGTCATCAAAGCCCGCCTCTGATTCCCCCGACACACACCGAACACGAACCGGCTCCCCGCGGGATTCGACCCCCGCTGGGAGCCTTCTCTTAAATCCGACATCACCCACAACGCCAATTCAAATATTATGCTAAAACCTTATGTGAACCGGCTGATTTTATTGCTGGCATGCCTGTTCGTCTTTCAACCTGAATGTCATGCGTATGACGACATCCTCGAAGTGAATGTCGGAGACACCTTTACCGTCAACGGAGGCTCTTATCGGAACATACAGGGCGTTCTGTGGGATTACGACACATCCGTGTTCGAGACGGTTTCCGTCAACAGCTACTCCACCAGGGGAAAGTTCAAGGCCATAAGCCCCTCCCCTTCGGCAGGATCCGTCATACAAGCCACGATTTACTATTACAAGGACGGCACAACCTCTTCCGGTGTCAACAAGGCAGTGGCCAGCTGGAAAGTCTACGTCGCCGATGACGGCTCAGAAAGCACCGTATCCCTCCCCGTGTCAATGTCCATGGAACTTGGCGGGGTGCAGACAGTCACGGCCACCCCGAGCAGCTCGAAATATTCAGGCGAATACACCTGGAAATCATCAAACCACTTCACCGTCGAGGTAATCAGCTCGGACGGCAACACCGCCAAACTGCGCGCCAACGCCGTCGGTAGCACCTACATCCATGTCACGCTCGACAACGGCAACACCGACGCGGTGTATGTAACCGTCAAAAAAGGCTCCGCTTCCACCGTCACCGCCTCCCCCGCCTCCGGCTCTTACGAGAAAGGCACCAAGATCACCCTCACTGCATCCGTCAGCGGGGCCACCATCCGCTACACCACCGACGGCACCACGCCCACCCAGTCCTCAAAAGCCTACACCGCACCCCTGACCCTCGACAAATCCTTCACCCTCAAGGCCCGCGCCTACCACCCCGACCGCGAGGACGGCCCCGTCGTCACAATGAATTATTCCGTAAAAGAATCCTCGCAAATCTCTTTCAACATCATATCATCCGCCAACAAAACGGTGGAGGTGGCGGCATCTCCGAACAAATACCAAGGCGACATCGTAATCCCGGAGAAAGCAATAATCGGGGGTGTGACTTACAGTGTGGTCCGCATTGGAGAAAACGCTTTCGAGAACTGCGCCAATCTGACCTCTATCAAAGTGCCTAATACCGTGATAGAAATACGAAACGGCGCGTTCAACGGGTGTTCCGGGTTAAAGAGTCTTAGGTTAGAGGATGGTGAGAAACCACTTTATTTAGGCTATAATTCCCACGACACATCATCCATAGGAAAAGGCCTGTTCGCTGACTGTCCTTTAAAATCACTTTATTTAGGCCGTAATCTCAATTACCAGGCCGCTTATGCGTATGGCGAATCCCCGTTTTATCATAAAACCACATTGACGGAATTAACAATCAGCAGCTCTGTTACCAAAATCGCTAAACAGGCATTTTACTATTGCGACGGCCTGAAAACGGTCAAAATACCATCTTCCGTAACCGAAATCGGAGAAATGGCTTTTGGCACTTGCAAAGGACTTACCTCTGTGACTATCCCTAATTCCGTGACCATAATCGGAGACTGGGCTTTCCGCTATTGTAATAGTCTGAAATCTATAATAATCCCCGAATCCGTCAAGAGAATCGGCGAAGGGGCTTTTGCCATTTGCGCCTTTGCCTCGATTGCAATCCCACGCTATGTAACCGAAATCGGCAAATCTGTTTTCTGGGGATGTTCCAACCTCGCTAACATAAGCGTTGACAAAGGTAATAACCATTACTTATCTATCAATGGCGTGCTGTTCAACAAGGATGTCAGCACAATATTAGTGTATCCGGCTGCGAAAACAGAAAAAGAATATAGAATTCCCGAATCCGTCACCGAAATAGACAAGGTCACATTCTACGGATGCAGAGCGCTGACATCAGTTGAAATCCCAAATTCTGTCACTCGGATTGGCGAGAGAGCATTCAGCAGTTGCGCAAACCTGTCAACAGTCAAACTTCCAAACACACTAAGGTATCTCGGCTCACATATATTTGGCGGAGCCGGCCTTGAGTCTATCTTTTCCGAGATAACCGATCCGTCAACAATCGAGTACGAAGATAACACACTGCTCTATTATGACGAATATGACAAAGTAACTCTGTATGTGCCTCGCGGGTCAGTGTTCAAATACACCAGCACATCTCCTTGGAGCAAATTCAAGAACATACGGCCGATAGAGAACGCCGGTGTAGATGACATCTCCGCCGACGAGGATGCAGATAAGCCGTTCGAGGTCTACAACCTCAACGGGGCCAAAGTCGGCACCTCCCTCGACGGCCTCGCCCCAGGCATCTACGTCAAACGCCAGGGAGGCCGCTCCGAGAAAGTCATAGTCCGCTAAACGGCATCACTCCATTACGCCCCCGGCAGACCATCGCGACAGCGTGTGGCGTGCCATCTAACGCCACACGCTGTCGCGCATTTCAACATTATCGGATATTGCGTCAGCCATAGCGCCGAGGACGGGGATGGTGGGGTTGATAAGCGTCAGGCGGGTGGTGGCGCGGGTGACGGCGGTGTAGAGCCAGCGGTAGAGGTCGA
>CAJTRT010000003.1:0-89546 GCA_910579105.1 uncultured Muribaculaceae bacterium
CGTAGGCGGCGGGGTTCTGTTGCAGCGAGCGGGTGACGATTTCGTCGGAGATTACGAGAGGCTCGCCGGCGGGGGTCGACTGGTCGAGGAGGTCGAGTATGTTCAGCAGCTTTCGGGCGTCGCCCCCCGAGAAGCGGAACAAGGCGTCAGTTTCCTTGACCTTTACCTGGCGGGTCGACAGTATTTCGTCGAGC
Organism: uncultured Muribaculaceae bacterium; assembly: GCA_910579105.1. GTDB lineage: Bacteria > Bacteroidota > Bacteroidia > Bacteroidales > Muribaculaceae > UBA7173. The sequence continues at coordinate 195 of CAJTRT010000003.1, forward strand.
GACAGCGCGCGGTCGAGGAGTGTCTGCAACTCGGGAGCCTCGAGGGGTTTGAGCGTGTAGACCTGCGCCCGGCTCAGGAGCGGGCGTATCACTTCGAAAGAGGGGTTCTCGGTGGTGGCTCCGATGAGGGTCACTATTCCCTGCTCGACGGCTCCGAGGAGTGAGTCCTGCTGCGACTTGCTGAAACGGTGGATCTCGTCGATGAACAGGATTGGGCGCCCCTGGGAGAACATAGAGCGGGCGTCGGCGCGGCACCGCTCGATGACCTCGCGCACGTCCTTCACCCCGGCTGTGACCGCCGAGAGGGTGTGGAACTGCGACTTGGTGGTGTTGGCTATTATGCGCGCGATGGTCGTTTTGCCAACCCCCGGGGGGCCCCAGAGGATGAACGAGCTGACGTTGCCGGAATCAATCATGCGGCGCAGGATGCCTCCCGGCCCGACGAGGTGGGTCTGGCCGATGTATTCGTCGAGGTTTTTCGGGCGTAGCCTTTCGGCGAGAGGAGCGAGCATGGCGTAAGTCGTGTTGTTTTATGCGCGAAATTACGGGTTTTCGGTGTCGCGGCGGGGTGGCGGCGTGTTAACATTGCTTAATAATCGCGTCGGGCCGGGGGATTCCCGGCGCTGTTCCGCCGAATTTGGTTAATTTTACAAACTGAACAATGGGGCCGCGCGGAGTTCCGCGCCCTGAACAAAGGGGTGCCTCGGAGTGTTTCCCAAGAAAACCCAAAATCAACTATATTATGGCTAATCAGGACAACGGAAGAGGGATACCATCCACTATGAGGACAGTATTCGGCATTTTCATGATAATAATCTATGTCGGGATGGGCGTGCTGCTCTTCATCGACTTCTTTGACTTCTCGGCCGGGTGGCAGTGGCTGCGCTGGGTCGGCGGGTCGCTGTTCGTGGTCTATGGCCTGTGGCGCGCTTACAGGCAGTTCTCAGGAATCGATTCGGCGGTCTGATAACTATATTTAGGAGCAAAAGTTTCCTTTTTTGAGAAACTTCTGTTAACTTTGCTTGCCGATAGTAGTCTAACGGCAAGAGAAGCCTCCGCCGGGCGGTGCGCGGCCAGCGGTTTCCGCGAGGCCGCGGAACACTGCCGCGGCGGTTCCGGTGCGATACATACCTTTTTGAAAAATGAGATTCAGCAACATATCAGCCGCGGCGCTCGCCGCCATCCTCGTGCTGCCGCTCGGGGCGTGCGAGGGGAAGGGTGGCAAGCGCCAGCTGCCGACCGGCAACACTTCGACATCCGGCACGGTCGTGATAGCGGCCGACGCCTCGTTCCAGAACATCGTGCAGGAGGAAATCGACGTGTTCGAGTACATCTACCCGGCCGCTTCGGTCCTCGCCCGGTATACCGACGAGAAGGCGGCCGTGGACTCGCTTCTGTTCGGCTCGGCCCGCTGCGCCGTCATTTCGCGCGAGCTCACGAAGGAGGAGAACTCCTTCCTCCGCGACAAGAAGCATTTCGCCAAGACAAAGAAAATCGCGGTTGACGCGATCGCGGTGATCGTCAACGACGGGAACCCGATAGAGAACCTTTCGATCGGTGAGCTCCGGGAGATTCTTTCCGGCGAGGTAACCGAGTGGGGGCAGCTTTCGCCGACCAAGCTGGGCAAAATCCAGGTGGTGTTCGACCACAGCGGGTCGTCGGTAGTCAAATATATGGCTGACTCCGTGCTGCGCGGAGCCAAGTATGCCGACAATGTTGCCTCGGCGGAGACTATGCCGGCGGTTTTCGAGGCGGTCAAGGAGCGGGAGAACGCCATAGGCCTCGTGAGCGTGAGTTGGATTTCCTCCGACCTGAAAAGCGCCGACCTCTCGGCCGAGGAGCGACTGAAAACCCTGGAGGTCGACGACACGACCGCCACCTCCTTCACCGACGAGGTTAAAGTGCTCCCGATACGCCGCGACAACTCGCTGACAGCCTACAAGCCCTACCAGGCCTATATCTTCGACGGACGCTATCCGCTGTTCCGCTCCATATGGATGGTGAACACGGGGGCTGCGGGATCGCTCGCCTCGGGCTTTTTCTCCTTCGTCACCTCGTTCAGGGGGCAGAAGCTGATACAACAGACAGGGGTTCTCCCGGCCACCGTGCACCAGCGGATGGTGTCTGTTGAATGACAGTGCAAATCATAAATCGCTTAAAAACATAAAAAACCAATGAAATCCAAATTCATTCTCAGCCTGCTCTTAGGCTCGGCTCTCGGCCTCTCGGCCCAGGGCTTCAAGGACGGTGTGGAATACTACCGCGCCGACCAGCCCGAGGAAGCTCTGATTATCCTCACCAACACGCTCAACCAGCCCGGAACCGAACAGGCAACATCCTATTACTACCTCGGCCAGATCGCCATGCAGAAGGGGGACAAGGCCAAGGCTAAGGAATATTTCGAGAAGGGTCTCGCCGCCGATCCCGCCAACGGCTACAACTATGTTGGCATGGGCGCCCTCGCCCTGGCGGCCGGCAATCCCGGGCAGGCCAAGGACTATTTCAAGGACGCCAAGGGGAAGGCCAAGAAGAACGCCGACGTGCTGACGGAGATCGCACGCGCGTATTTCATCGCCGACCCGGTCAAGTATGACACCGAGATTGACAAGGCACTTGCCGACGCCAAGAAGGCCGACAAGCGCGCCGCCGCCCCGTTCATCCTCGAGGGTGACCGCCTGGCTCCCACCAACGTCGGTGATGCGGCCGGCATGTACGAGATGGCCGCGCAGTTCGACCACGACGCCAAGGTGCCCGACCAGCACCCCGAAGCGTATGTGAAATACGCCCGCACCTACTTCCGCGTCAACCCGCAGTTCGCGATCCAGAAGCTGAAAGACCTGCTGTCGTACCAGCCCAACTCGGCCCTGGCCCAGCGCGAGCTCGCCGAGAAATACTACGACAACAACCAGCTCACAATGGCCGCCCAGCAGTATGAGCAGTATATCCAGAACCCCAACTCGTTCAAGAAGGACAAGCAGCGCCTCGTAGGCCTCCTGTTCTTCGCCCAGCGCTACCCCGAGAGCTACGCCCTCGCCGGGGAGATCCTGAAAGAGGAGCCCGCTAACTTCTACATGCAGCGCATGCAGTTCTACAACAAGAAGGCCATGGGCGAGAAGGAAGCAGCGAAGGCTGCCGCGGAGACCCTTATGGCCAACCCCAAGGCCGAGCTTAACTCGCAGGACTACACCCAGTATGGCGAACTCCTGCAGGATATGGGCGACGACACCACCGCCGTGCTGATGTATGAGAAGGCCGTCGGCGCTTCACCCGACAAGGTCGCCCTCCTGAAAGACCTTTCGAGCGCCTACAACAAGGCCCTGATGTTCGACAAGGCCGCCGAGACGATGGAGCGCTACATGGCCGCTTCCGGCGACGACAACCTCAACGACCAGCTGCAGCTCGCCCTGCGCTGGAACGCCGTGGCCGCCTCCAAGATGGAGACCGATTCCGTAGCCTCGCAGGCAGCGTCGCAGAAAGCTATCGCCGCTATCGAGAAGGTGAAGGCCGAGATCAACGACAACCCCATCGTGCTCAACAACTACGCCCGCATAATGATGACGGCCAACCGCAACGTGTACGACCAGGCGGTCTACGATGCCGACCTCGCCACCCTGGCCTGCCTCGACGCTGATCCCGCGAACCTGGAGAATCGCAAGTCGATGTACACGCAGGTTCTCGGCCGCCTCGGCAACTATGAGATTTCCAATCTCAAGGATGTCGACAAGGCACGCGCGACATTCACCCGCTTCTACGAGATTTCCCCGTCAGAGGAGCTGAAGGCCTACCTGGAGACCCTGGCTCCCGCAGAGACCAAATAAGCCACTTTCCAGAATTTGATATTGAGCCGCGCCTCCCGCACAGGGAGCGCGGCTTTTTCGCGTTTTAGGGGGGACGCGGGGGAATTGGGGTGAGGAACGGGCGGGGCGGGGCTTTTATGGCTTATTATATTATACGCGTTATATTATACGCGGCACGCCACGTCCCTACGGGCAGTGCGGATTCCTCGCTCGGCTTCCGCCTCGCGCACGACGGGGAGGGGAGAGAAAGGAAGGGGTGGATTGGTGAACAATTTATGTTAAAAATGCTTTTTAATAGTAACAAAGGTTTATTAAAGGGATAATGACATGAACAGAACCGGTAAAAGCCTTTTTTGGGCGGGATTCATACTGACGATAGCTGTGGTCATAGGATTCATAGTGATGATGATGGTGGGGGTAGCGCCGTTCACGACGTGGGTTTCCGCGCTGACACTCTGCGGGCTGGTGCTCGTGGGGGCTTTGCTGATGTACCTCGGGCGCTCCTTCGAGCGGGGAACCGGTCCCGGCTCCACAGACCGGGAGATAGATGACTGATGCCTAATGGCTGACTAATGGCTGACCATTGATGCGGCGGTAGGGCGACTGATTTGTTTTTCCCCGCGAAAGCGCGTAAATTCGCGGATTATGGAAGTGATTTACGAGGATAACCACATAATAGTTGTCAATAAGGCACCTGGCGAGATCGTGCAGGGCGACAAGACAGGCGACGAGCCGCTCGTCGATACCGTGCGGCGCTGGATCAAGGAGAAGTACGCCAAGCCGGGGAACGTGTTCTGCGGGGTGGTCCACCGCCTCGACCGCCCGGTCGGGGGGCTGGTGGTGTTCGCCAAGACCTCCAAGGCGCTTGAGCGCATGAACCGGCTTTTCCGCGAAGGTGAGGTGGTCAAAACCTACTGGGCCGTTACCCGGGGCATACCCCGCGAACCTCAGGCCGAGCTGCGCCACTGGCTGTTGCCGGTGGAGAAGAACAACAAGTCGTACCTCTATGACGAGCCCCGCGAAGGGGCCAAGGAGGCTCGGCTGCGCTACCGGCAGATCGCGTCGACGGAGCGCTACCGTCTGCTGGAAGTGGAGTTGCTGACGGGGCGCAAGCACCAGATCCGCGCCCAGCTCGCCTCGATCGGCTGCCCGGTGAAAGGGGATCTCAAATACGGCGACAAGCGCTCGAATCCCGACGGGGGCATATCGCTCATGGCGCGGCATATCGAGTTCACCCACCCTGTGAGCGGGGAGCGGATCTCTCTCACGGCACCCGTGCCCGACGACAACCTCTGGCGCGCTCTGGAAGAGGACGCCGCCCGGGGCGGGGCAGAAATGATTGTCGAAACCAAAGACCGATGGAGAAGAAAGACCTTAGAATAGTGTTCCTCGGAACGCCCGATTTCGCAGTGGAGAGTCTGCGGCGCATTGTGGAGGAGGGCTACAACGTTGTCGGCGTGGTCACGATGCCCGACAAGCCGGCGGGCCGGGGACACAGGATGTACCAGTCGCCGGTGAAGGAGTTCGCCCTCGAAAAGGGGCTGAGGCTGATGCAGCCCGCGAAGCTCAAAGACCCGGAGTTCGTGGAGGAGCTGAGAGCGCTCGACGCCGACCTGTTCATCGTCATAGCGTTCCGCATGCTCCCCGAGGTGGTGTGGACGATGCCGCGCCTGGGGACGTTCAACCTGCACGCTTCGCTGCTCCCGCGCTACCGCGGAGCCGCCCCGATAAACTGGGCGGTGATCAACGGCGACAAGGAAACTGGCGTGACGACGTTTTTCCTGAAACACGAGATCGACACCGGCGACATACTGCGCCAGGAACGTATCGCGATAGGGGATGACGAGAACGTGGGCTCGGTGCACGACCGGCTGATGGCACTCGGCGCGGAGCTGACGCTCGACACCATATCCCACATAATAGCCGGAGACCTCCGACCGCGGCCGCAGGCCGAGCTGACCGGCGGCGCGGAACCGGCCCCGGCGCCGAAAATCTTCCGCGACACCTGCCATATTGATTTCGGCTGTCCGGCGGAGGAGGTACGCAACCTCGTGCGAGGCCTTTCGCCCTATCCCGCGGCGTGGTGCGAGCTGCGCCGCGGTGATGACCCGGATGGCGCGCCGTTGTCGGTACTTAAAGTGTTCGATAGCCGTAAGGCCGACGCTCGCGGCCTTAAGCCTGGCGAGGTTTCGGCCGAAGGCGGAAGACTGCTCGTCGGTTGCGGCGACGGACAGGCGCTGGAGCTGACGGAGGTGCAGCCGTCGGGAAAGCGGCGCATGACCGCCGGAGAGTTCCTGCGCGGCGCGCGGTTGCCGGAGAACCTGGTGATGGGGTGAGGCGATGGAGATCAAGATAAAGAACATGGTGTGCCAGCACTGCGTGCGCGCCGTAGAGCGAGCGTTGGCTGACGCCGGTTTCGAGGTGCTCTCCGCCAGTCTCGGTTCAGCCAGGATAGGCGGAGGGCAGCTTTCGGGGCGGAGTCTCGAACGGCTCGACACCGCGCTGCGAGCCGAGGGATTCGACCGGGTGACCGACCCGCGCGACGCCGTCGTGGAGCGCGTCAAGCACGCGATTCTGCGCCATGTCAGGGAGGAGAACTGCAAGTTTAACCTCTCGGCGTGCCTGTCGGACCATGTGGGTATAGAATACGACACCCTGAGCCGCATATTCTCGGCCCGCGAGGGGCGCACGATCGAGAAATACTTCATAGCCCAGCGGGTCGAGCTGGTTAAGGAGCTGCTCGGCTACGGGACGCTGACGCTCACCGAGATAGCCGACAAGGCGGGATATTCGAGTGTGGCGCACCTGTCGCGCCAGTTCAAGGCGGTCACAGGGCTGACCCCCACACAGTATCTCGCCGATATGGCCGCCTCGTCGCGGATTCCCCTTTCGGAGGTCTGAGAGTGGGGTCCGGCGGTATCTCCGCGGGATTGTGCAACGGAGGCGCGGAAGCGTGTAACACGCGGACGGATGCCAAGTCTTAACTTCGCGGTATAAAAGAATTACGGCTTATGGATTTCACACATTTCCTGTACTCTCTTCTGGCGATAGTGAACGCGATGTCGCCCTATGTGCTGCTTGGATTTCTTGTGGCCGGACTGCTGCATGTGTTCGTGCGTCCCGAAGTGATGGCGAGGCACCTCGCGGGAGGCGGGTGGAAGCCGGTTGTGAAAGCCGCCCTTTTCGGCATACCGCTGCCGCTGTGCTCGTGCGGGGTGCTCCCTGCGGCTGTCGCGCTGCGGCGCCGCGGCGCGTCAAAGGGAGCCGCCACCTCCTTCCTGATCGCCACACCGCAGACCGGTGTTGACTCCATAGCCGCGACATATTCGCTCCTTGGACTGCCGTTTGCCATAATCCGGCCGATCGCGGCCCTTTTCGGAGCCGCGGCTGGCGGAATGGCCGTTGACCGCGCCGACAAAGAGGGGGCTACCGATCCGGCGGCCTTCGAGACAGAGGCGGCCGACGCCATGCCCGGGACGTTCTGGGGCAAGCTGGCCGAGGCGGTCCGCTACGGTATGGTCGACATGGTGGCCTACGTTGGCAAATGGCTCGTTATCGGGCTGGTGGTGGCGGCGATCATCACCGTTTTCGTGCCAGACGAGCTGTTTGTGAGGCTGAGCGCCTACCCGGTCATCGCGATGCTGCTGATGGTGCTTGTGGCCGTGCCGATGTATGTGTGCGCTACCGGAAGCATACCCATCGCCCTTTCGCTGATGCTGAAAGGGCTGACACCGGGGGTGGCTTTCGTGCTGCTGATGGCCGGTCCGGCGGCGAATTTCGCCTCGGTGATGGTTATAGGGCGCGCGATGGGGCGCAAGGCCACGGCTGTGTATGTCGGGTCGGTGGTGCTTACCGCGCTTCTCTTCGGAATGGTGATCGACTACCTGCTCCCCGCCTCGTGGTTCCTGCCGGCGGTGACGAGCCTCGATCCCGCATGCCACCACGGCGTTGGAATATTCGAGAGCCTCTGTTCCGTGCTTCTCGCCGGGCTGCTGGTCTACGCGGCGGTCAGAAACCGCGGCCATAAAAAAGCCTGCCATTGTGGCGGACACGATGAGTGCTTTGTTGTAAAAGAAAACCAAACAAATGAAAAAGACATGATACCTACCAACACCTACAAAATCGACGGCATGGCCTGCGCCCACTGCCGCATGACAGTTGAAAAAGCCCTGTCAGCGCTTCCCGGAGCGCTGGAAGTCAGCGTCGACCTCTCGAAGGGGACCGCCACCGTGGTCGGGGCGGTCGACGAGGCGGCTGTCGAGAAAGCCGTGCTGCTGGCCGGTTTCACCTTCGGAGGAGGGCTGAATTCTTTTGGCGGGGAGTAGTTGGCGGTTCGGTGGATTTTGCTTAACTTTGTTGGCAAAACAATTTCCCCGCACCAATGAACACCAACAGTCTGGTTTCTATCGCCGACCTGGGAAAGGAGCAGATTCTGCGCCTCCTGGAGTCGGCTCGCTTTTTTGAAGAGCACCCCAACCACAAGGTGCTCGACGGCAAGGTCGTGGCCACGCTATTCTTCGAGCCGTCGACCCGCACGCGCCTTAGTTTCGAGACGGCGGTGAACCGCCTCGGAGGCCGCGTGATAGGGTTCTCCGACGCTTCGACCACCTCGTCGTCGAAAGGGGAGACGCTGAAAGACACTATAAAGATGGTGTCGAACTACGTCGACCTGATCATAATGCGCCACTATCTCGAAGGGGCGGCCCGGTATGCCACCGAGGTTACCGACACCCCTGTTGTCAACGCCGGCGACGGAGCCAACCAGCACCCCTCGCAGACGATGCTCGACCTTTACTCCATACTGAAAACCCAGGGGACGCTCGAGAATCTCACGATAACCCTCGTGGGGGATCTGAAATACGGGCGCACTGTCCATTCCCTGCTGATGGCGATGAAGTACTTCAAGCCCCGGTTCCGCTTCGTGGCGTGCGACGAGCTTCGCATGCCGCGCGAATACGTGGAGTTCTGCCGCGAGCAGGGAATACCTTTCGAGGAGCACACGGAGCTTACCCGAAAGGTGATCGACTCGTCGGACATAATCTATATGACCCGCGTGCAGCGCGAGCGGTTCGCCGACCTCGACGAATACGAGCGCGTGAAGGACTTCTACACCCTGCGCGACTCCATGCTGGATACCTCGAAGCCTAACCTGCGCATACTGCACCCGCTGCCGCGCGTCAACGAGATCGACCAGGACGTTGACGACAACCCCAAGGCATACTACTTCGACCAGGCCCGCAACGGGCTTTTCGCCCGCGAGGCCATTATCTGCCACGCCCTCGGCATCGACGTGGAGCAACTCAAAAAGGAAACCTTAAAAGAAGCCTGAATGAGCAACAGCAAGAAAGAACTGGCGGTAGCGGCCCTGCGCGACGGCACCGTCATCGACCATATCCCTTCGGACGCGCTTTTCAAATGCGTCAAAATACTCGGGCTGACCAATATGGAGCACCAGCTGACGATCGGCAACAACCTCGCCAGCGAGCGCCTGGGGCTTGGCACCAAGGGAATCATCAAGGTGGCCGACGTGTTTTTCCCCGAGGCGATGCTCAACCGCATAGCCCTGGTGGCCCCGACGGCGGTTGTCAACATCATCCGCGACTACGAGGTGGCCGAGAAGCGCCCGGTGGCGCTCCCCGCGACGATACGCGGCATCGTGAAGTGCGACAACGCCAAGTGCATCACAAACAACGAGCCGATGGCCACGCGCTTCGACGCCGTGGAGGACAAGCCCGGACATATCCGCTGCTATTACTGCGGCCACGTCGTGGCCAACCAGCACGCGACCCTGATCTGACCGACCCTATGGCAAAGGAGAAACGGGAATTGAAGCCCGGTACGATGATCTACCCGCTGCCGGCGGCGCTCGTCACCTGCGGCACCTCGCCGGAGGAGTCGAACATGCTCACGGTCGGATGGCTCGGCACCGTGTGCACGAATCCCCCGATGTGCTACATATCGGTGCGGCCAGAGCGCCATTCCTACCCTATGATCCGGGAGAACATGGAGTTCACCATCAATCTGACGACAAAGGATATCGCCAGGGCGACGGACTGGGCCGGGGTGCGTAGCGGGGCCGACTACGACAAGTGGAAGGAGACGGGGCTGACCCCGCGGGCGGGGAAGATGGTGCGCTGCCCGTATATCGAGGAATCGCCCCTGAACATCGAGTGCTGCGTCAAGACGGTGATACCCCTCGGAAGCCACGATATGTTCCTGGCCGACGTGGTGAACGTGCTGGCCGACGCGGAGCTGTTCGACCCGGCGACCGACGCGTTCAACCTCGAGGGCGCCGGCCTTATAAACTACACCCACGGCCACTATTTCGAGCAGGGCCCGGAGATCGGGCGGTTCGGTTTCTCGGTAAGGAAGAAATAAAGTTGCCTGCCGGGCCAAACCGCTGAATTATTTGAAATCAATTCAAAAATCACATCACAATATGAAACGCGACGACGTTATTTTCGACATCATCAACCGCGAACACCAGCGCCAGAAAAAGGGCATAGAGCTGATCGCCTCGGAGAACTTCGTATCGCCCCAGGTCATGGAGGCCATGGGCTCGTGCCTTACCAACAAGTATGCCGAGGGTTACCCCGGCCACCGTTACTATGGCGGGTGCCAGGTTGTCGACGAGGCCGAGAACCTCGCGATCGCGCGCCTGAAAGAGTTGTTCGGAGCCGAGTACGCCAACGTGCAGCCCCACTCGGGCGCGCAGGCCAACATGGCGGTGTTCATGTCGGTGCTTAACGCCGGCGACACCTTCATGGGTATGAACCTCGACCACGGCGGCCACCTCTCGCACGGGAGCCCTGTGAATTTCTCCGGCTTGATGTTCAACGCCATAGGCTATAACGTGGACGAGGCCACCGGCAAGGTCGACTATGACCATATGGAGGCTCTGGCCCGCGAGAAACGTCCGCGCCTGATTATCGGCGGGGCGAGCGCCTATTCGCGCGAATGGGACTACGCCCGCATGCGCCGTCTGGCCGACGAGATCGGCGCCATCTTCATGGTGGACATGGCGCACCCCGCGGGACTGATCGCCGCCGGGCTGTTGGAGAATCCCGTGAAGCACGCCCATATCGTCACCTCAACAACCCACAAGACTCTCCGCGGTCCCCGCGGCGGCGTGATCCTGATCGGCAAGGACTTCGACAATCCCTTCGGCAAGACCACCAAGAAGGGCGAGATCCGCAAGATGTCGTCGCTGATAGATTCCGCCGTGTTCCCAGGCGTGCAGGGAGGCCCGCTGGAACACGTCATCGCCGCCAAGGCCGTGGCTTTCGGCGAGGCGCTCCAGCCCGAATACAGGGAATATCAGAAGCAGGTCAAGAAGAACGCCGCCGTGATGGCCCAGGCCCTCATCGACAAGGGCTACAACGTCATCTCCGGCGGAACGGACAACCACTGCATGCTCGTCGACCTCCGCACGAAGTTCCCCGACCTCACCGGCAAGGTGGCCGAGCGCGTGCTTGTGGAGGCCGACATCACCGCCAACAAGAATATGGTGCCCTTCGACTCGCGCTCGCCGTTCCAGACCTCGGGCATACGCCTCGGCACCCCCGCCATCACCACCCGCGGCCTCCGCGAGAACGAGATGGGCGAGATTGTCGAGATGATCGACACCGTGCTCTCCGCCCCGGAGAGCGCCCAGACCATCGCCGCCGTGCGCGCCAAGGTGAACTCCATGATGGAGGAGCGCCCGATGTTCGCCTGGTAAACCACCAACGACCCCAATCCGTTATAGAAAAGATGAAACTGATCCTCTACCGCGTTTACCAGGTGCTTGTAGCGCTCCCGCTGCTGGCGGTGCTGACCGTTTTGGCGGCCATCGTCACAATCGTCGGGTGCTTCTTCGGCATGTCGCGCGTGTTCGGCTACTGGCCGGCGAAAATCTGGGCCATGCTCTTCTGCTGGCTCTCGCTGGTGCGCGTGACCGTCAACGGCCGCGAGAATATCGACAAAGACACTTCGTATGTGTTCGTCGCCAACCACCAGGGAGCCTACGACATCTTTTCAATTTACGGATTCCTGAACCATAACTTCCGCTGGATGATGAAGGTAGGGCTCCGCAAGATTCCGTTCGTCGGGAGGGCGTGCGCCGCGGCGGGGCATATCTTCGTCGACAACTCGTCGCCGGCCGCGGTGAGGCGCACCATGGAGAAAGCCGAGCGCACGCTGCGCGGCGGGATGTCGGTGGTGGTGTTCCCCGAAGGCTCTCGCACGCTGACCGGCCATATGGGGGCGTTCCACAAGGGAGCCTACCAGCTCTCGATGGAATTCGGTCTGCCGGTGGTTCCCGTCAGCATCGACGGGGCGTATGACATCCTGCGCCGCGGCGATTCGTTCCCACACTGGGGGCGTATCCGGCTGACGATACACAAGCCGATTCCGGCTCCCGTTGACGAGGCCGACCGCGGCAGGGTGATCGAGGCCTCGCGCGCGGCCGTCGCCTCGGCGCTGCCCGAACGTTTCAGGTAGCGGTATATGCATATAATTATGCATAAAACCGGGAATGTGATGCCACATTCCCGGTTTTTAGTTAAAAAACAAGAAAAAACATCCCCTTGGTCGTTTATATGTGGCGTGCGATAGTGAGTTTATTCATATCTTTACGCCCGTTATACGCTGCATTTCAAAACATCCATATAATAGAAAATAACAGAGAATGAAGACAACACGTCATCTGCTACTATCGGCCGCCATGGCGGCGACGGCGGTAACGGCGCTTCAGGCTGCCGAGATCACCGTCAACAACGGTAGCTCGACCAATGGTTATGTGCCGTTCCATTTCTACTATCTCGACAACGCGCAATGCCGGACTCAGGTGATATATCCCGCCGAGAGCCTGAGCGAAATGGCCGGCGAGAATATCCGCGAAGTTCTGTTCTATCTCAACGACGAGGGTTTCGAGAAGGCATGGAACGCCGGCAGCATGATCCTGACGCTCGGCGAGACCGACGCGGCGTCGTTCGGCGGCTCGGCGGAATTTGTGACAACCGGCCTCACTGAGGTTTACAACGGCCATATGGAGGGTGTCCAGGGTGGCCAGCTCCTCAAATTCACGCTCTCGGAGCCGTATGCCTATACGGGGTCGAACCTGCTGCTGCAAATAAGCCTCGGAGCGGCCGGGAATGCCTATCCGCGCGCCTACTTCCTTGGCGTGACCACCGACACTCCGCAGGCGCTCTACACGCTGCGCGGCGGAAGCCCGACCGCGCAGGATTTTCTGCCGAAAACGACGTTCACCTACGGCGAGCTGGCGCAGTACGAGGCGAAGGTGAGCACCGACAACCTGGCGTTCGCCACCACTATGCTCGGCCACAGCTCCACGGCCTCGGTAAAGGTACAGAACACCGGGGCGCAGGCGCTTCCCGTGGCACTGACCTGCTCTGACGACGCGTTCTCGACCTCATACGGGGAAAGTGAGATTCCCGCGGGAGGGTCGGCTGAGATTCCCGTGACTTTCGCACCGACGGTGGCGGGGGAGAACACCGGGACGCTCATGATCGCCCTCGGCGAGGCCGGCACATTCATCGTGGCTCTCTCCGGCAACGGCATGCAGGCTCCCACCGGCTTCACGACCACTTTCGACACCCCCTCGAAATCGCTTCCCGAGGGGTGGACCGGCCTTGTGGCCCGCGAGACTTATGACGGCGACACTGGCGATTACGTCATGGCGGAAATGACAGAGAGCAACGACTACTTCAAGTCGATCACCAACGGGGGAATCACCGGTACGGCGGTTGACCAGGATAACCCGTTCCGCGCGTACCCCGACCGTTACACCATATATATGGTATCACCCTCGGTGAGCGGCAACGTGATGATGCAGCTCGCTAAGGCGACATCTTCCGAGTCCTACGCGGCCTCGAAGGCCACGGTTTATAAGGCCGCCGAGGGGGCCGACGGGAAGTGGACCATCTCCGGCTCGCCGCTTGACTTCCGCATGCTGTCCGAGCCGGGCGACGGCTGGAGCCTGATGATCGGTTCCGTGGAGGAGGCGAGCCGTCTGGCCATAGTGCTGTCGAGCATGGAAATATCTACTTTCGCCGCCGACGCTTCCGGCGAGACAGGAAACGAGTATGTGGCATCAGTGACCCCCGAGAGCATCGATTTCGGCCAGATTGTCGCGGGCAAGAGCGCGACGGAGGAGATTTCCGTGCGTAACATAGGCAAGAAAGCCTTCACCCTCGCCACAGGCGCCATCGAGGGGCTTCCTTTCTCGGCGACCGTTTCGGCCTCTACCGTGGAGCCTTCGTCGACGGCCACCGTCACTGTTACTTTCGCTCCGGAAGCCGTTGGCGATTTCACCCTCCCGCTCGTGATCGACATGGGGCAGGCCGGAACCGCCACCGTTAACATTACAGGCAAATGCGTCATGGCCGTTGTCGGTTCGGAGTTCACTGCCGAAGGCGTCACATACAAGGTGACTTCCGCCAGCGAGGCCGAGGTGGCGGGCGTAAGCTCCGAGCTTACCGAGTGCGCGATACCAGCCGCAGTGACCACTCCCGAGGGGATAGAGCTGGCGGTCACCTCCGTGGGGCGCGAGGCGTTCTATTGGAGCAACGTCGCGAAAGCGGTTCTTCCCGAGGGTATGCGCTCGATCGGCTACGGGGCCTTCCGCTCCTCGCCACTGGCCGAGATCAACCTGCCCTCCACCATCACCGAGATCGGTGATTACGCCTTCCGCACCACCAACCTCCGCTCGATCGCGATACCGAACGGCGTGACCGCCCTTGGCTCCTCGGTGTTCGCTTCCTGCGAGCAGTTGGAGTCGGTGACCCTTCCTGAGACCCTGAAATCCATCGGCACGGGCGCGTTCTACAAGTCGGCCCTGACATCCGTCGCTATTCCGGCGGGATGCACCCAGATTGCCGACGAGGCGTTTGAGCTTTGCGCGTCGCTCACCTCTGTAAACCTCCCCGAGGGGCTGACGGAGATTTCGTCTATGCTCTTCCTCGGATGCTCCTCGCTGACCTCGGTCGAGATTCCCTCGACGGTTACCGAAATCAAGACCCGCTCGTTTGAGGATTGCGGCCTCGCGTCGCTTCGTCTCCCCGCGTCGGTTAGCCGCATCGCCTCGTCTTCGTTCAACGGCACTCCGATCGGTGAAATCACCGTTGACGCCGCCAGCGAGAGCTTCAAGGTCGTAGACGGCACGCTGTACGCGGCCGACGGCTCGTTCCTCTACCTTTATCCGCGCACCGCGACCGCCGCGGAGTTCGCCGTTGCCGACGGATGCCGCGGCATCATCGGCGGCGCGTTCTACGGCTGTCACGTGAAGAAAGTGGTTCTGCCCGAGAGCATGGTCGGCATCGACGAGTTCGCCTTCTGCCTGTCGGAACTCGCTGAGATAAACCTACCCGATAACATCTTCCTGATCGGCTCGCAGGCGTTCGCCGGAACGGCGCTCACGGCGGTGACGCTCCCGGCTTCCCTGGAAACCGTGTATGACGGCCTGTTTGCCGGATGCGCCGCGTTGAAGAGCGTGGTGATTCCCGCAAAGACTACCCTCATTGGCAACCGCGCTTTCTATGGCTGCTCGAGCCTGGAGGAGATAATCGCTCTCGGCACCACACCCGCGGAGTTTGACGCGTGGGACGGCTTCAGCGATCCGTTCCGCGATGTCGACTGCGACAAGGTGACGGTCTACTGCCCCGACGGCGCCGACGTGCTGGCCGCCTACAAGCAGAGCGAGTGGAACGACTTCTTCAAGAACATCAAGAACATCAGCGACCGCCCCTCGTCGGGCATCGACGGCGTGGCATCCGAGGGCACCGTCCGCGTTACCGGCGGTAACGGCGTGCGCGTCGAGCTTGGCGACGCGACAGCCGACATCACCATCATGTCGGCCGCCGGAGCCGTCCTCCGTTCCATAAGCGGCGCCACCGGCAGCGTGACCGTCGGCAGCCTCCCCGCCGGCATCTGCCTCGTGACAGTCAGAACCGCCGACGGCTCTCTGACCACCGCGAAAGTGGCAGTCAACTGATTCTTATTTAAAGCCATTAAAAATCCGCCGCCGGGGAGTGAACAAACCGGGGCGGGTGGTTGTTGAAAGGGTGACAAAACGGGCAGAGGGCCGGGAGCGGCTGCTGTCAGTTTGTCACCTTTTTCGTGCCAATTTCGTGCCAAGGTGTCGCGGCTGCCTGTCAGTGGCGCGCCGGGGTAGTTTGGCACGGATTATGCAGTATGGAATTATCGGACGGCGGCTCCGCGAGGCGACGAGCGGGCGGCTGTTCCGAAAGACACGCGGCACGCGCCGCGAGATAACGAAACAATTAAAAACATATACTACCAATGAAAATCAGACCCCTTGCCGACCGGGTGCTCATCCAGCCGACCCCGGCCGAGGAAACAACAATCGCAGGTATCATAATCCCCGACTCCGCCAAGGAGAAGCCCCTCCGCGGAACCGTTCTCGCCGCCGGCGAAGGCACCAAGGACGAGAAGATGCAGGTCAAGGAGGGCGACCAGGTGCTCTACGGCAAGTATGCCGGCACAGAGATCGAGGTCGAGGGTGAGAAGTATCTGATCATGCGGCAGAGCGATATCCTCGCCGTCGTTGAATGACGCGATAATTCGTGAGAGAATAATTACGGGTTCCCCCCCGATGTAGGGACGCGGCGTGCCGCGTAAGGCTTGGATTACACCGTCATACGCGGCACGCCGCGTCCCTACAAACTAATTTGAAACCAGAGGAAGTCCAATTGTTGGCCCTGCCACTGGATTCTTTGGAACAACTCATAAAGCAAACGACTAAAACAACGCTAAAATGGCAAAAGAGATAAAATTCGACATAAAGGCTCGCGAAGAGCTGAAAAAAGGTGTTGACGCCCTCGCCGACGCCGTGAAGGTAACCCTCGGCCCGAAGGGTCGTAACGTGATCATCGAGAAGAAGTACGGCGCTCCGCACATCACCAAGGACGGCGTGACCGTGGCCCGCGAGATCGAGCTTGAGGACGCTTTCCAGAACATGGGCGCGCAGCTCGTGAAGGAGGTGGCCTCCAAGACCGGCGACGACGCCGGCGACGGCACGACAACCGCCACCGTGCTCGCCCAGGCAATCATCACCCACGGACTGAAAAACGTGGCCGCCGGAGCCAATCCGATGGACGTGAAGCGCGGCATCGACAAGGCTGTCGCAGCCATCGTCGAGGGCGTTAAGGCCCAGGCCGAGGAGGTTGGCGACGACTTCAAGAAGATTGAGGACGTGGCCCGCATCTCCGCCAACAACGACGAGGCCATCGGCCACCTGATTGCCGAGGCTATGAAGAAGGTCAAGAAAGAGGGTGTGATCACCGTCGACGAGGCCAAGGGCACCGAGACCACGGTAGACATCGTGGAGGGCATGCAGTTTGACCGCGGCTATATTTCCCCTTACTTCGTCACCAACGGCGAGAAGATGGAGTGCGAGATGGATTCTCCCTACATCCTTCTCTACGACAAGAAGATTTCCAACCTCAAGGACATGCTCCCCATCCTCGAGGCCACCGCTCAGAGCGGCCGCGGCCTGCTTATCATCGCCGAGGATGTTGACCAGGAAGCCCTCGCCACCCTCGTGGTGAACCGCATCCGCGGCTCGCTGAAAGTGTGCGCCGTAAAGGCTCCCGGCTTCGGCGACCGCCGCAAGGAGATGCTCGAGGATATCGCCATCCTGACCGGCGGCACCGTGATCAGCGAGGAAAAAGGTATGAAGCTCGACGGGGCAAACATACAGATGCTCGGCACGGCCGAGAAGGTGACCGTCAACAAGGAGAACACCACCATCGTAAACGGCGCGGGCAACAAGGACGCCATCGCCGCGCGCGTCGCCCAGATCAAAGCCCAGATCGAGCAGACCAAAAGCGACTACGACCGCGAGAAGCTCCAGGAACGTCTGGCCAAGCTGGCAGGCGGCGTGGCAGTGCTCCATATCGGCGCTCCCTCGGAAGTTGAGATGAAGGAGAAGAAGGACCGCGTGGACGACGCCCTGAGCGCCACCCGCGCCGCCATCGCCGAGGGTATCGTCCCGGGCGGAGGCGTGGCCTACATCCGCGCCATCAAGAACGCCGAAGGGCTCCGCGGCACGAACGACGACGAGGACACCGGCATCCACATCGTGCTCCGCGCCGTTGAGGAACCGCTCCGCCAGATCGTTGCCAACGCCGGCCTCGAGGGTGCCGTGATCGTGCAGAAGGTCAAGGAAGGGAACGCCGACTACGGCTACAACGCCCGCACCGACCAGTTCGAGAACCTTATGGCTGCCGGTGTTATCGACCCCGCCAAGGTTACCCGCGTGGCCCTGGAGAACGCCGCCTCGATCGCCGGCATGTTCCTCACCACCGAGTGCGTTATCGCCGACAAGAAGGAGGAGACTCCCGCTCCCGCTCCTGCCGGAATGGGCGGCATGGGTGGAATGGGCGGCATGATGTGAAAATCCGCGTAACGCCACCGACAAAAACCACGACAGGCGTTCCCGATTTCGGGGACGCCTGTCGCTTTTATGGGAAGAGGCTTATAACATTCAAGATGCCGAGGCTGCGGCGCACATCGCAGAACCGGCTTCGGCTATTTTCTGCCGTATGTTTCGCAGGGTTTCCGTGCTCGGCGTCCATATGCCGTAGCGGAATCTGTCGAGTTTTGATTTGTGCATTCCGAGCATATTCGCAAATTCTGTCAAATTGAGCCAAGGCATCTTAGATAGCAAAGTGTTTACCTCGTTATCATAGTTAACGATAGCCTTTTCATAAAAATTGGAGATATGTATATCCTCGTCGATATTTGGCCAACGGATACTGTGTCCTTCGTCCCAAATATAAAACTCGTTTCTTTGTGATTCTGTCGCATCGAGCAGTGAGGGGAATACTTCGAGCGGCTGGCTGTATATTTCCCCCGTGTTTGTTAGAATAAAAATCTGCCGATTTTCAAACCATGCTTTGGTGATAGTATTCATAACGGTATAAAGTGTTAGTTAAACATCTTCTTCCATTCGTTCACAATATCTGCTTTATAAAACACAACAGCTTCAATCGCTTTTTTGATTGTGGCGGTCTTTATTCCATTGTTTTCTATCAAGGTCACTTCCGGTTCGACCTGTATTTTAGCCGACCGTCCCTGGTACTCTATATGGACGTGTATGGGTTCATGGTCGTTCGGATAGAAAAAGAATCGTATTCCAAAGATATATAATACGGTAGGCATGGGGTGTGGAGTTTAGGTTTTGCAAAGATAGGGGTTGGCGCTGACATTTCCAATTTTTTCTCTATGAGACGAGTGTGTTTGCCGGGGGATGGTTAACGCGTGAACCCGGCGACGGGCGGGAACGTTACTAATGGTAGACAACCAACTTTTTATGTTATGGCATACAAGATTATCGAAGTCGAGGGTATAGGGCCGGCTTACGCCGCCAAACTCGAAGCGGCCGGAATCGCCACCACTGACGACCTGCTGGAAACCGCAGCGACCCCCAGGGGGCGCCAGACACTCGCCGAGGCCACGGGCATCACGCCCGCCTTGATTCTCAAATGGGCCAACCACGCCGACCTTTTCCGCATAAGGGGTGTGGCAGGGCAGTTCGCCGAGCTGCTCGAGGCCGCCGGGGTAGACACTGTCAAGGAGTTCCGCCACCGCGTGGCCGCGAACCTCCAGCCAAAGCTCGCCGAAATCAACGAGGCCAGGCATATCTGCGGCCGCGTGCCCTCGGTTGCCGAGGTGCAGCGCATGATCGACCAGGCCAAGGAGCTTGAGCCGGCTCTGTCATATTGATGGCCGGTGGTGTATGTGGCTCACCTGAGATGTAGGAAGTCAGCCGACGCATGGCTGTGACTCTGAGGTGTAGGGACGCGGCGTGCCGCGTATGACCGGCCTATGGGGTCAGTCGCTTGACTTTACGCGGCACGCCGCGTCCGTACATCAAATAGAGTGGCTGGCATAGCGGTATAATTATACGGCGCCTCTTCCCGCGACAGACGGGGAGGGGCGTCGTTATGTCTTGCCTCCATGATTTGCCTTTGGTTTATTCGCGTTTTTTCGGCGACGCTTCTGACGGCGGCTGTTTTTTTGCGGCCAAAGTGGGTGGATGTCGTTAAAATATCGTAACTTTACAGAAATTTTTGCATATTGCGAATATAGTGCTTTTCTGCTGTAAAACAGAATGAGGAAACGACTTTTCATAATACGGGCTCTCGGCCTGCTGATGGCTTTGCTCGCCGGTTCGGCCCCGGCTGCGGCGCAGGTGGAGTTCAAGCGCGGTCTGGAGCAGATCTCGTTCATACCGAAGGGGCAGTGGATTACCGGTGTCAGCGTCAGCTTCTCGCAGTCGGACCAGGGTAACTACCAGTTCCTCATAATAGAGAATCTGTCGGGCGATTCCTACTCTTTCAAGGTCAGCCCGATGCTGATGTACTGCTTCAAGGACAATCTCGCGGCGGGGGGCAAGCTGGCCTATTCGCGCACCCGCACGCGCCTCGACCGGGCCGACATCGTGGTGGGGGAGGGCACGGAGTTCTCCATGGAGAACCTCTACAACATTTCCCACAGCTATTCGGCTATGGCCGCTTTCCGCAACTACATAAGCCTCGGCCACAGCCGCCGGTTCGGCTTTTTCAACGAGGTGCAGCTGCAGGTCGGAGGGTCGCAGTCGAAGATCGCCAACGGCCGCGGCGACGACCTGACCGGCACCTACGAGACCTCCTGGGACTTCAACGTGGGGCTGGCCCCCGGCATGGTGATGTTCCTCAACAATTACTCCGCGATAGAGGTCAACGTGGGCGTGCTCGGCTTCTCGTACAGCCACACGACATCCAAGACCGACCAGATTTACCGCGCGGAGCGCAGCGGCAAGTCGGCAAACTTCCGCGTCAACCTGTTTTCGATAACCTTTGGCGTGGCCTTTTATCTCTGAGCCGGTATGAAACACAGAATACTATCAGCTGTTCTCGCCCTCGCGGCGCTGACCGCGGCCGGCACATTCAGGGCCGGCGCCCAGGAGATACTCTCGCTTGACCGTCTGCCTATTCTGCGCGGAATGGCCAACTCTCCGAAAGTGATGCTCGACTCCGCGGCACTCAAAGACCCCTCGCTGAAAGAGCGGGTGATAGTCGGCAGTGACACAGTCAGCGTGATTCTCCCGCAGAAAAACTACGGGCGTTATGACCGAGGGTTGTTCAACTACCTCTTTATCCCGAAAGGGCAGTGGTCGTTCGGGCTTATGGCCTCCTATGGCGAGTTCAACACCGACGACGTGCAGATTCTCGGGATGATAAAGAATCTCGACATGAAGCTGAAAGCCTACTCCATACAGCCGTCGATCTCGTACTTTTTCTCCCACAACCAGTCGATGGGTCTGAAATTCAACTATGTCAGGATGGAGGGGGACCTGCCCAACCTGTCGGTTGATTTCAGCGACGACATAAATTTCTCGCTTAAAGACGTAAGTTATTACCAGCAGAGCTTTTCGACCTCGCTCAACTACCGCAACTATATCGGTCTTGGAAGCGCCCGGCGTTTCGCTGTGTTCAATGAGGTCGACCTCGCTTTCGGCTCCGGCTCGTCGCGTTTCCGCCGCTACTACGCGGGGAAGATGAAGGACACGCGCGCCAACTTCGTGACCGCCTCGCTGAATTTCTCCCCGGGAGTATGCGTGTTCATAATGGACTATATCAGCTTCAATATCTCTTTCGGCGTGTTCGGCATCAACGTCCGCAACGAGCGGCAGTGGACCGACGGCCGCGAGGACGGCTCGCGCTTCACCTCGGGGGCCAATTTCCGCTTCAACATATTCAACATCAACTTCGGCATGGCCGTTTACATATGACGCGTTATGAGCGATAAGAAACGCAAACAGAAGGAATCACTGGCCATGGTAAGGCGGCAGCGCTGGGTGATGGCGGTGGCCGCCGTAATGGCCGCCGCGCTCCTGGCACTGATGTCGCAGTCATGCATAAAGAACGACATACCATATCCCCGCATACAGGCCGATTTCGCCTCGTTCGAGGCCGAGGGGCTGGTGTCGCCGGCGCAGATCGACAAGACCAACCGGGTGATTGACCTCGTGTTCGACGAGACGGTGGATATGGAGCGGGTCATGGTAACCTCCTATACGTTATCGCCCAAGGGTGTGACGCTTGTCGGCGGCCCGGATCTTTCGGAGCCGGTGAACCTGACCCGCTACCTGATCCTGACGCTGCGGCTCTACCAGGACTATGACTGGGTGATCCGCGGCTCGCAGCCGATAAGCCGCTACTTCACCGTGGAGGGGCAGATCGGCGAGACGGTGATAGATGTCGCCGGGAAGCGAGTGGTGGTGACAGTGCCGGAAAGTATGGGGCGCAAGGCTGTGAAGGTGCTGACGGCCAAGCTCGGTCCCGAAGGCTCGACTATGATTCCCGATCCTGCGGGCAACACCTACGACCTGTCGATGCCCCTTGAAATAAAGGTGGCCGCCCATGGGCGCGAGGAGGTCTGGGAGGTGTTCTGCGAGACCTCGGAGGGCACGGTGACCACCCTGCGCGCCGACGCCGGCTCGCAGGTGGCCTGGATCTACGGCTCGTGCCTCGCGGAGGATGCTGCCGGTGTGGAATACCGCCAGGCCGGAATAGAGCAGTGGACCAAGGCCCCCTCTTCCTGGGTGACGCAGACGGGCGGCACATTCTCGGCACGTCTGGTAAACCTCGAGCCGGAGACGGAATACGAGACCCGCACCTACGCCGTCGGCGCGAACGGCGCGCCGGAGTACGGCGCTGTGGCCAAGTTCACCACCGGCGACCTCCGCCAGCTCCCCAACAGCAGCTTCGACGAGTGGTGCATGGTGGGGAAATACTGGGCGCCGTGGCCCGAGGGGGGTGAGCACTACTGGGACACCGGCAACAAGGGTGCCGCGACATTGGGCGACGGCAACGTGTTCCGATCCAGTGAAACCTCTACCGGCACCGGCTATTCGGCGCAGCTTTGCACCGTATGGAAGACAATCAAGCTCGCGGCAGGGAGTATTTTCGCAGGAACATATGTCAAGACCGACGGGACTAACGGCATCCTGAGTTTCGGGCGTCCCTACACCCAGCGTCCCACGAAAGTGCGCGGATATTTCAAATATAACTGCGCCCCGATAAACAAGGTGCCGAAAGATGAGCCGGGGATGACGCATATGCTCGGAGAGCCGGATACCTGCATCGTTTGGTGCGCGTTGATTGATTCTACCGAACCGTTTGAGATACGCACCGACCCGAAGAAGCGTCAGCTTTTCGATCCTGAGGGAAGTTATGTTGTGGCGTACGGGAAGATGGAGTGCGCGCAGACAGTGCCACAGTTCGTCCCGTTTGAGTTCGAACTGGACTACCGCTCTACCCAGCGAGTGCCTAAATATATCCTGCTTGTCGGTGCGGCGAGCAAATATGGCGATTATTTTGTGGGGGGTGAAGGCTCGACCATGTGGATCGACGACCTCGAACTGCTATACGATTATTAATATTACCATCATAGAGAAAGGAAAGAAATGAAGATTTTAAAGAATATCGCTATCGCGGCGGTAGCCGCGGCGGCTCCGGCGGCGGTGTCGGCTGCCTCGCTGGCGGTTGACAACCCCGACAACCACGCGTACCTCGGCGTTCGCGCCGCGGTCGACGTAAGCTCGGCTGCCAACGGGGGAGCTTATTACAGCAGCAAGGCCGGTTTCAGCGTCGGCGGTATCTATAACCTCCCGATTGTTGCCAACTTCTATTTCGAGCCGGGGCTGTCGCTTTTCTACGACACGTTCGGCACGATGCACTTCCAGTCGGAGGAGATTATGCCCACCCCCGATACGGGAGCGATTACCGGCGGGACTGCCGAGCCGGTAGAGCCGGAAGAAGTGCTCTACAAGGTCGACGGGTCGATGCGCAACCTCGGTTTCCGCGTGCCGCTGAAATTCGGCTACCATTTCGACTTCGCCGAAGACCTCAAGGTGCATGTGTTCACCGGCCCGCAGGTTAACCTGAGCCTGATGGCGCGCTACCACCAGGGTGCCTACATAACTCCGTCGGGCCACCGCGTGGCCTCACACTCGGAGAGCATTTTCGGTACCGGAGGCTTCAAGCACGTCGATTTCCAGTGGAATTTCGGCGCGGGCTTGCAGTATGGCGACTATTATGTGGCGGTCGAAGGCTCGCTGGGAATCACCCGCATGAAGGACGCGGCCGACTACCTCGTGCGCGACCTGCGCCGCGACCTGTTCACCATCACCCTTGGCTACAACTTCTGAGCGTCGCGCATCAGGCGGAGCCATTTGCGGAGGCCGAACACGGCCACTATGGTGTAGATCGCGTAAAGGAGGGCGTAGGGATAGATGCCTTTGTAGATGTACAGCGCGACGCACACCACGTCGACCAGGATCCACGCCAGCCACTGCTCGAGGTATTTGCGGGCGAGCATCCAGGTGCCGACGATGCTCAGCGCCGTTGTGAACGCGTCGGCCCAGGGCACCGTGCTGTCAGTGGCGTTGACAAGGAACATCGCTATCGCGACCCATATGGCTCCGGCGGCGGGTATCAGCCACAGATAATCCTTAAAGGGGAGA
The DNA here is from genome assembly GCA_910579105.1 of uncultured Muribaculaceae bacterium. Lineage (GTDB taxonomy): Bacteria > Bacteroidota > Bacteroidia > Bacteroidales > Muribaculaceae > UBA7173. The sequence goes on from CAJTRT010000003.1 coordinate 24,525, forward strand.
TGCCGTATGGCAAGCGGTGTCTCCTCTTTTTTCTTTTTGCCTATTCGCAGGCGGCCGGTCCACGCGAGGTAGCCGTAGACGGCCATCAGCAGGTAGTAGATGTTCATGCCGAAGTCGGCGTACAGCCCCTTGCGGAAGTAGACGAACATCGACACCAGGGGCATGACGAGGCCCGCGATCCACACTTTGTTGTCGGCGTGGTATTCATAATAAAGATACACCAGGCCGATGGCGAGGCCGAGAAACTGCAAAAATGTGTCTAACATAAGCCGTATTCAAAAATTGCTTAGAGGATGCCGCGCAGCCGTCAGAATTTTATGGTTACCATCCCCATGAGGTTCGTCGGGGCCTGGGCGGCGTATCCGGCATAGCGGTAGATGTGTTTCACGCCGTCGGCTCCCACCTTGTAGCCCGCGCCGGAGTAGCCGTTGCTGAAATACTTCTCGTTGAAAATGTTGTAGACCGCGATTCCAAGGCGCAGGCTCTTCATACCGGGGATGCGGCGGAAGGTGTAGCCCGCGTGGAGGTCGCTGACGAAATACGCGTCGAGCACGGTCTCCTCGCTCCCCGCGTTGTTCATATATTGTTTGGAGACATAGCGCGACACGAGCTGTGCGTCAAATCCGGCGATGTTGAAATTGAACGAGTTGTTGAGCGTGAACGAGGGGGAGAAAGCAATGGGGGTGTCGCCGCGGTCGATGGCGACCGGGTTCTTCCATTCGTCCTCGTAGATGTATTCCACGAAATCTTTTATGCGGTTGCGCGAGAGGGTGGCGTTGACCTGCCAGTCGAACCACCGCGACGGGCGCAGCGACCCTTGCAGCTCGATACCTGCGCGGTAGCTGCGGGGTACGTTCACGCTCAGGGCGTTCCCCGTGTCGGATAGCTGCCCGGTGGTTACGAGCTGGTCCTTGTAGTCCATATAATAGAGGTTGGCGCCGAGGCTGAACAGCGGGCAGTCGTAGGAATATCCCGCCTCGTAGTCGAACAGCCTCTCCGCGGAGGGGTATTTCCCCGGGTCGCCGTCGGTGAAGTTGTCGCGCACAGGTTCCTTGTGGGCCACGCTCCAGGACGCGTAGGCGCGGTGGTTCCCCTTTGCCCAGCTAAGGCCCGCCTTGGGGTTGAAGAAATCATAACGCTGGTCGACGTCGAGGGGCGCCATCGCGCCGGTGTTCCAGTCGAAGGAGTCGTTGATGCCGGTTATAGTGTAACGGATGTGGCGGTATTGGAGGTCGGCGTAAGCCGAGAATCCCGCTCCGAAGTCGTAGTTGGCGCGGGCGTAGATGTTGGCGTCGAACTTGTCGCCGCGGTTACGGTAGTACTCTTGCAGGGGGTCGATGGGGCCGACGTAGTTCCGCACCCAGTCTACCTGTCCGAAATGGTTGCCCCGGAATTGGTTTACCGCACCCCCGAAGGTCGCGTCCAGGCGGTCCTTGCAAAAGCGGAAGGTCACGAGGCCCCCTCCGAAATGGTTGCGGTTGTGTTTCAGGCGCACCAGGTCGCTCTCCTCAATGGTCGCGCCGTCGGCGGTCTGGAACGGCTCCAGCCCGTATTCGACCAGCGAGCGGTCGGTCTTGTACTGGCGGTAATAGCCGTCGTCGTCCGTGTAGTGCAGCGCGGCGGAGAGGTGCCAGGCATCGGTGAGGCGCTGGCTGAGGATAAGCTGGAAGTGGTGTTGCGCAAAGTTGTCGGTCTGGTCGGGGTAGAAGGCCATGGAGCCGTCGTCGGCGGTGTACCTGCCGCAGGGGTTGTACCTGCGGCCGTATTTTTCCATATCCTCCTTCGAGGCGTAGTCCCAGGCCATATAGGTCTGTTCCTTTCCGCCGAAAGCCACGAGGCGCACGGAGGTTCCCCCGCTGTTGAAGGCAACCTGGCCGAAGTAGCTCCAAAGTTTCGAGAAGGCGCGTTCGATATATCCGTCAGACCCGATGTGGCTCAACCTGGCATCGACCGACCAGTGGCCGCCGATGGTGCCTGAGCCGACGCGGAGTGTCTGCTTGTTGGTGTTGTAGGAGCCGTAGGAGGCGCTAAGCTCGGCGTAAGGGTCGAAGCCGGGCGCGTCGGTCACCATGTTGATGCTGGCACCGAAAGCCCCGGCGCCGTTGGTCGAGGTGCCGACGCCGCGCTGGATCTGTATGTCGCGCACGGATGACGACAGGTCGGGCATGTTCACCCAGTAGACGCGGTGGCTCTCGGCATCGTTGATCGGGATTCCGTTGGCCGTGACGTTGATGCGCGACGCGTCGGAGCCGCGGACGCGCATATAGGTATAGCCGATGCCTCCTCCCGCGTCGCTGGCCGACACCACCGATGGGGTCATGCCCAAGAGATAGGGGATGTCGCGGCCCGAGTTCGACTTCTCGATGTCGGATTTCAGCACGTTGGTGAAGGCGACGGGCGACTTCGCGGAAGCGCGGTTGGCCACCACTTCGACCTCGCGGAGGTCTACGCCCAGTGAATCAACGACCCCGGCGCGGTCGCCGCGGTTCTCGGCAGCGCCCGGCAGCGCCGCGGCGTGCAGCGCGGCGGCACACAGCATCGGCAGCCCCGCGCGTAAACGGTTTTTTCCCATTTGTTTGTTCTCTCTACGCCGGTATTACCCGGATCAGGTTCAAAGGGTATGATCTCAGCTAAGTCCGCCTTGCCATCGCTCGCCATTTCGGCTCGCGGCGGCCTACCGGCGCGACATCGCACCCCCGCGAGGAATCCCTCAGGCATCGCGGCGCCTTTCGGACCCTCAAAAAAACAATATCGTCGCGAAGTTAGCGAAAAATTTCGGAATTTTCGTAACTTCGCGTCCGCTGACAGCTTCGCGTAACCACGCCAGTATGACAGGGTTTCCGCAAACGGAGCCTTGCCGGGCGGGAGGGAAGCAGGGCGGTCGCGGATTTATACATAATGAAAGCGTTTGTCAGCGCTGGTTCTTGACAACTGAGAATTCTCGCAAAATTCACATTAGAATCAGGGATCGAGCAACGATAGATGCCCTATGGGTATGTGATGCCTTGCTTTCCGGCCAGGACGCCTCGCTAAGACGCGTTCCGCCGGACACACTGATCGCATATACTGGCGTGGGCTTCTGCGTTGCCGTCTTATTCTAATGGGCAATGCGAGAAGCCTTCGGTTGTAGGACGGTGACGGATACAGATTCCCGCGCTTTTTCATGAACAGCCGCCGGTGCCAGGGGAATCGGCAACGGCATCTTGAACTACCTATGAAGAATATAAAAGAGCTGTTCGGCGACAGATTCTACAACGCGGTGTTCATCGGCGTGGCCGCTATCCTCGCATTGTGGACGTGCCTGCAGCGGCTGTCGCTATTAAATACTCTATTTGGAGCAGTTATGTCGATTATCTGTACAACTACGCCGGCGGCTTTATCCGCAGGGGGCTGACCGGCGAGATTCTGTTCTTCATCACCAACATCACTGGTATACCTCCGCTGGTTACATCCTACGCGCTTTCAATTATCGGCTACATCATAGTCGCGTGGTTCACCATCGCCCGGTTCAGAAAACACGGGTATGCCCTTAACGTGCTGATAATGGGTTTTATGCTTGGCGGCATACTGGTTCTTTCCGTGGACTGCTGGAGGCGCGATTATATCTTGATGGCGGTTTTCATCGGTATAATGTCATCCTATAAACGTCTGTCAACAACCAGGTGGGTAGTGCTTGGAAATATCTGTGCCGTGGTTTCGATACTGCTTCACGAAGCCTCGTTCTTTTTCATAGTTCCGGTTTGCGTGCTTGTCACAAACATCAGGCTCAACAACATTATAAAGTCAGTCGTAGCGTGGATTCCTTCTGTTGCCGCGTTTCTTCTATGCTGCCATTACAAGGGTACCCCCGAAACGTTGGCGGCTGTTTGCGGGCCGATAAGTGAGTATGCGCCCGAGGTCATGGCGGATGGTGAGACACCTTATCTTCTGTCGTTCATCGGGTTGGATGCGGAATGGGTACTACGGTTGCATATAAAATATAACTTCATACAGCCATTCAGCCGTTATCTCCCCATACCGGCTGTGTTCTTCACTCTATTTTATTTTCTCTACATTCCCTATGTCACGGTGTGTATGATAAAGGTGTTCAATAGGAACGGGTTGGATTGTATGCGACAGATAAGCCTGGTGTCACTGATTCTGTTTCAATTCATTATGTTGTTGCCGATGTTCACACTTCTGAGTTGTGACATACTGAGGGTGGGGATGTATTGGATGATTAGTTCTGTGGTGGTTTGGCTCGTGCTGGACGACAGGGAGATCGGTGTCATGTTCCCGACCAGGTTCAACAGTGTTTCGGGGAAGATTTCGGCATGGTGCTTTAACCGCTGGTTGCCGGGTAAGATGGTCTTGACGTTATGCATGCTTTTCATAGGAGTCACCGGTTACAGCCGTACCGCGACGGGTATTCTTTATTGCTCGCCGATGGGAACGTTGGCTTTGATAGCTAAAAAAACTCTTGGAATACTCGTTCACTGACATAAGATACAGCTATGACACTGAAATCATTGATACGTCTATGCCGCCCGAAACAGTGGGTGAAGAATCTGTTCGTGTTCCTGCCGTTGTTTTTCAGCGGGAATCTGCTAAATATGCCGAAGCTGCTTGGCGCGGCTGTGGCTTTCGCGGCGTTCTCGCTCGTGTCGAGCGCCATATACTGCCTTAACGACCTGCGCGACGCGGAAGCCGACCGCCTGCACCCCACCAAGCGGTTCCGCCCGGTGGCGTCGGGCGAGGTGGGGCCGAAGGCGTGTGTCGTCCTCATGGCGCTTCTCTGCGCCGCCTCGTTCGGGCTGTTGACGGCGCTTCCGCGCCATCAGGCCGGGGCGACCGCGGGGGTGATTCTTATTTATCTGGTTATGAACATCGCCTACTGCATGAAGCTGAAGAGCATCGCGCTGGTCGACGTGGTCGTCATATCCCTCGGGTTCGTCCTGAGGGTGGTGGCCGGAGGCGTCGCGACCGGCATATTCATAAGCCACTGGATTATCATAATGACCTTCCTGCTGGCCCTCTTCCTGGCTCTGTCGAAACGGAGAGACGACATCGTGATCTATAACAATACCGGCGTGAAGGCGCGTCGCAACATCACGCGTTACAATCTTGAATTCATGAGCCAGGCAACGACCCTGGTAGCCACCGTCATGCTGATCAGCTATATAATGTACACCGTCTCGCCCGAAGTCGTCGAGCGGTTCCAGTCGGGGCTGATATACCTGACCTCGCTGTTCGTGCTCATCGGGCTGTTGAGGTACATGCAGCTCACTGTGGTCGATTCCTCCACGGGAAGCCCCACGCGCACGCTGCTGCGCGACAGGTTCATACAGCTGTGCCTGTGCGGGTGGATTCTGACCTTTGTCGCGATAATTTATCTGTAATCCGGGGCTATGGTATATCTGTTGGCGTTGTTAAGCATTATGCTTGGGGCTGTCGCCCAGCTGCTGTTGAAAATGTCGGTGACGGGCAACGGCTTCGCGCTCAGGCTGCCCGAGCTGTCGCGTCTGCTGTTCGACTGGCGTTTCATGGGAGGCGCTTTCTGCTACCTTCTGAGCCTGCTGTTCTGGCTGGGGGTGCTGTCGCGCCTGGAGCTGTCGAAGGCTTATCCGATGGTCGCGCTGGGCTATGTTTTCGCGTTCGTGCTTGGCTGGATGGTGCTTGACGAACCGCTGAAACCGTTGAGAATCCTCGGACTGCTGCTGATCGCGGTTGGTGTAATCGTAATAAGCCGGAGCTGATGGAAGGGAAGAGGAAGATAGCTGTGTTCGACTTCGACGGCACACTGGTGTCGCGCGACACGTTCATCGAGTTCGCCCTGTTCGCCGTAGGGCGGAAGCGCTTCGCCACTGCGTTTCTGCGAAGCGCGTTTTCAATCGCGGGATGGAAGCTGGGGCTGTGGCCCGGCGGGAGAGCCAAAGAGGCGCTGTTCCGCCGGCTGTACGCCGGGATGGCGTACAGCGAGTTTGTGCGTCGCGGTGTAAATTTCGCCGATCGGATAAAGGCGTTTGAACGTGGTGATGTCGTGGCTATCTTAGATGAGCATGTCGCCAATTGCCGCGAGGTGTTCATCGTGTCGGCGAGCATGCCGGAGTGGATCGCGGGTTGGGCCGCGGCGCGCGGCATTGATTCCCGCCATGTTGTAGGCACGGCTCCCGAAATCGGCCCGGACGGTTTGCTGACCGGCCGCTTCGCCACCCCGAACTGCCATGGGCCGGAAAAAGTCAGCCGCCTTTCCGCGCTAATCGGCGACAGGACTGAGTTCTTTATCCACGCCTACGGCGATTCCGACGGCGACCGCGAGCTGCTGTCCTATGCCGACGTCGGCCGCAAAGTCTGAAAAAACGCGCACCTGATTGTCTTAACCGATATGTGGCTTTTTGAGGACCTATTGTCCAATACCTTGAAAAATCGCCGAGATGTCATCGTCGGAAGCCCGGTAAGTGGCACTGACGAGATAGGATAAAAGCGATTTAATCAACCTTATTTCGCCGAAATCATCCAATGCCCTGAACAACTGTTTGAATCTGATGTCCTTGTTCGACATCACATTTTTTGTCTGGCCGGTAAATACTTTTAATACTGGCGACAAGTCGTAATCACTCATACGGATATGCGCGGCATCAGCGCAAGACAATATGAAACCATCAGCGGCGGGATGAAGAAGGATAATGAAATGTGGCAGGTTGTGGTGACGCAGAAGTTTGATGTGCGTGCTTGCGGCGACTTCGCTAAATTCGTCCAGATAGCTTGGCTTTCTTTTATCGGCATCGATTATGCCTACCGCGAAACGGTTGGCAAACTTTTCCCGCATAACTTTCGCGACCTGGTTGCATCCCTTCTGATGGTTGCATCCGCCGCGGCATACCAACGTTTCCACAAGGTTGGTGTCAATGTAACACTCCGGGATTATGAAGTCAGCACGCTGGTTCATGCTCCGAGATACGCTTCAAGGTTATAGAACATATCCATGCCATTGTCATAAGCCTCTTGGAGTTGTTCGTCGGTCAGACGCTTTGCTATCGTCGCGTTTTCAGCCATATCAACCACGAACACGGCCAGTTCGTCGCCCGCGCTTTCGAGCAAGGAACTTATGACATACGGACTATGCGTGGTTAGGAAGAACTGATTGCTGCCGGATGCTATGATGTCATTCACCACATTTGAAATGTAGGGAGGGAATGTGTGGGCTTCGGGTTCTTCAAAACATATTGTTTTGTCGCGGTTGCTCTCAATTGCCGCCTTGTAGAATATCAACCGCTGCAAGGAGTCCGCAAGTGAAGTGAATGGCACGAGGAACATGTCAAGGCCGTTTTCCCTCATCGCTTTAATCTGCCGCGAGCCGGAGTCAAACATCATTTTCAGGCCGTATCCGTGGAACAGCTCGGCAAGGTTCGATTTCAATTCAGGCATACTCGCCACTGTTTCCATTAAGTTGGCTCCGGATGGCGGGAGTAAAAAACTGAGATTTGAAGATTCCGCGGAAAAATGTCCTGGGAAAAAATATGCGAGTATATCCGGTAATACAGTCGGTTCTTTTTTTGTCGAAAGGGCGAGCGCTGATGTGAAAGAATATCTTGAAATCTCATCTTTGGCAGTTATGTCAACCGATAATCCGTTGTTGGATCCGCGAGTGACATTAAGCGAATTGCCATCGGCTGTAACCTCAATGGTCGATGACGATATTCCGTTATGGAATAAATCAGCTGTGTTTTCAATCCGCAACAGGTTTTTCAGCGATTTGTTTGATGAATTTACCATATACGGTACATCAAACAAGGAAAGGGCTTCAAGAATGTTGCTTTTGCCCACGTTAGGTCTGCCTATCAGCACGTTTATGCGCCGACAGTCGGATAGCGTCAATGATTTAACAGACTTGAAATTTCTGATGGTGACGCTTTTTATATTGCTGAATGTGGAGTTATCCATAATGCGCGAAATTACGAAATTATTTTGATACTGGTTGTGCTGTCAAATATTTGTGCTCCATAGAAAGTCGCGACTTCGCGACTGATATGAAAACGGCGGCGCCCGGAAGCGGGAGGCTTCCGGGCGCCGGTGTATGGGTTAGGGGAGGGGGGTTACTTGGTCTTGGCGAGCTCGAAGCCGCAGTTGAGGCCGTCGTACTGGTTGAGGAGCTTCGACATGGCCTGGAGCGACGACTGGCCGCTTACCTTGGCGATGGTGGTCACCAGGGTGATCAGCTTGCTGGCGTCGAAAGTGAGGGTCATGGTGTTGATCTGCTTCTCGACGTGGCCTTTCATCTTGCCGACGGGGATTTTGCCGACTGTGAAGTTGAACCAGAAGGAGCCGTCGGGATTCTTGGCGTTGACGATCTCGACGGTGCCTTTCAACGTCACGCGGCCGACCTTGAAGGTGAATGTCTTGTCGTCGTTGAACACGCAGGTCATCTTGTCGATGCCCACTTTCTTGTAGTAGGGCGCTATTTTGTCGGCGATGACTCCCGCGGCGGCGGCTCCGCCGGCCTTTTCAAGGAAGTTGCCTCCCTGGAAGGCGACAGCCGGACCTGAGTATTTCCAGGAGCCCACGAGGTCTTTCTCTGTGATCTTGCTGTTGGAGAGGAGACCTTTCACAAGTCCCTCGAGGCCTGAGGCGGCGGTGCTTTGCGCCCCTTCGGAGCCCGCGGCGCTGCCGAGGCCTTTGAGCAGGTCGGTGATGTCGGCGTTTGCGTTGAAAGAGCCGAGGCTGAGGGCGGCGAATAACGCGATGAATATCTTCTTCATATAGTAGTTTTTTTCATACATTCGTAGGGATGCGCCGGGGTGCATCCCTACATTAATCTGTCCAATATGTTTGGGTGTGACTCAGAAGAGAGGGAAGGTGGAGTTGGAGGCCACGAACTTGTAGTGGAACTCCTCGTTGGTCTGGTTCCAGAGAATTATGATGCCTTGCAGCAGGGGGATTATTGCCCAGGCCCCGCAGGTCACGAGGGTCAGGAGTATGGTGATGATGCCTCCCGCGGCTTTTCCGGCGTAGAAGTAGTGGAGGCCTATTGAGCCGAGCACGAGCGCCAGGAGGCAGAATATGCCGCGGCTCTTGCCTGTGGGGCCGCAGTTGAAGGGGTTGTTGAACGCCGAATCGGCATATGGCTGGGGCTGCCCGTAAGGCTGCTGGCCGAAATTCTGCTGGCCGTAGTTTTGCTGTTGATATTCCATAATGAATACAGAGATTATTTTGATGTTTCTTTGTTTGACGCGTTCAGATGCCGAAAAGTTGCGAGGCGTTGCGGGTAGTGATGTCGGCCACGGTTTCGACGGGTATTCCCAGGTGGTCGGCGATGTGCCGGGCGATATGCGGGATGTAGGCCGAGGTGTTCCTCTGCCCGCGGCGCGGCACAGGGGCGAGCCAGGGCGCGTCGGTTTCCAGGAGAATCCTGTCAAGTCCTATTTCGGCCAGCGTGTCGCGCAGCCGGGAGTTCTTGAATGTGACTATCCCGTTTATTCCGAAATAGAAATCAGGTGACAGGCCGCGGATGCGGGCGACGTCCTCCACCGTGCCGGTGAAGCTGTGGAACACGCCCCCGGGGACGGCCGGTAGGGACCCGAGCACGTCGAGCGTGTCGTCAAGTCCTTCCCGGCAGTGGATTATCACCGGCAGGTTAGCATCGAGGGCCATCAGGCACTGGCGGCGGAATACCTCGCGCTGCTCTTCGCGGCGCGAGGCGTCCCAGTAGAGGTCGATGCCTATTTCACCTACGGCGACATACTTTGCGGGATTGGCGCGCAGCTCGGCCTCTACGGCGGCGAGGTCGGCCTCCGGGTCGGGCCCGAACTCGGTGGGGTGCACGCCTATGCCGAGGAACACGTTGGCGGGGAACTCCGTGGCGAGCGCCTTGCGTGCCTCGAAGTCGGAAGGCTCCGTTCCGGGAAACACCATTTTGGTCACACCGGCCTCTATCGCCGCACGGATTTCGGCGGCGGGGTCGGGGAACTCGGCCATATATATATGCGTGTGGGTGTCGACGAACATATTCTGTAAGCGAAGATTGGGCTTCGTGCGCGGCGCGGGGTTAGTTGGAGCGTTCGGCAGCCTTTCTGGCGAGCGAGGCGAAATATTCGCGGGCAGCCCCGGGGATGTCAACTCCCGCGAGCGCGGCTACGGCCTCCTCGGTGTAGCGCCCGATGAGCCGGCGCGACTCCCCGGGGAGCGACAGCGAGTCGTAGATTTCCGTTATCTCGCGTATTTTGAGGTAGTCGGTGAGCTTCTTGTCGAGAACCTGCCGCATGCGCTGTGGCTCGCGGGCCATGGCGTTGATCCATAGCCAGGTCTTCTTCTCGTTGATTATGTCGCCGCCTATTTCCTTGCCGAAGAGGGCCGGGTCGCCGTAGGTGTCGAGCAGGTCGTCCTGGAGCTGGAAGGCGAGGCCGAGCAGTTCGCCGTAGCGGTACATTGCCCGCTGGCTTTCTTCCGGGGCTCCGGCGAGCATCGCCCCCATGCGGCAGGCGCATGCGAGGAGCACCGAGGTTTTAAGGCGTATCATCTCGATGTACTCCTCCAGGGAGACGTCCTCGCGGTCCTCGAAGTCCATGTCGAGCTGCTGCCCGGCGTAGACCTCCATAGCGGTGGTGTTGAAGAGCCGCATGACCTCGGGAAGCATCCCGGCGGGAGCCTCGGCCACGAGCTGGGTGGCCATGGTCAGCATGGCGTCGCCCGAGAGAATCGCGGCAGACGCGTTCCAGCGCCGGTGCACGGCGGGACGGCCGCGGCGCACGTCGGCGTTGTCCATCACGTCGTCGTGGAGGAGGGTGAAGTTGTGGAACACCTCGATGCCGAGCGCCTGGCCGAGCGCCTTCTCCGGGTCGAGGCCGAAAGCCTTGGCCGCGGCCAGCAGGAGCACCGGGCGCAGGCGCTTGCCCCCGCCGTCGAGCGTGTAGGCGATGGGGGCGAAGAGGGTCGCCGGGGTGCGGGAGGCGGTCAGAGCGTCCAGCCGCCCTTCCACCATCTCGGCGAAAATATCGGTAGAATACATCTTGTCAGTAACTTTTAACCGCGAAGATACTCAAATCCGAGCTATTATGACTAATTTTGTATTCTAAAAAACTATATTTGTATGGATTTGCCCAACGACCCGGTTATGCTCCTGAGCGTTATCAACATGGAATTGCGCGACCGCTACAAGTCGCTTGACGAGCTTTGCGACGACCGGCAGCTCGACAAGGCCGCCCTTTGCGCCAAGCTCGTGGCCGCGGGGTTCGCTTACGATGCCGCGGCTAACCGCTTTGCCTGATCCGAACCGCCAGATATGGAAGACTATCTCAGCCAACTTAACCGACAGCAGCGCGAGGCGGTGACATATATGGACGGCCCGCAGCTCGTGATAGCGGGGGCGGGTTCCGGCAAAACGCGTGTGCTGACCTACAAGATCGTGCATCTCCTGGCCCACGGCTACGAACCTTACCGGATAATGGCCCTGACGTTCACCAACAAGGCCGCCCGCGAGATGCGCGAGCGCATCTGCAAGCTGGTGGGGCCGACCGTCGCCGGTCGGCTGTGGATGGGCACGTTCCACAGCATCTTCGGCCGCATGCTGCGCCAGAACGCCGACCGTGTGGGGTTCAAGCCGAACTTCACAATCTACGACACCGCCGATTCCAAGGCGCTGGTGAAGACGATTATAAAGGATATGAACCTCGACGACAAGGTCTACAAACCGTCGTCGGTGCTGTCGGCGATCTCGATGGCCAAGAACGCCCTGATCTCGCCATTGCAGTACGCCTCTGACAAAGACCTGATGGAGGCCGACCGCCGAGCCCGGCGCCCGCTCACCTGGGAGATATACAAGGCCTACCGCCACCGCTGCTTCGTGGCCGGGGCGATGGATTTCGACGACCTGCTGTTCTACACCAACGTGCTGCTGCGCGAGAATCCCGACGTGAGGAACCACTACCGCGGCTTCTTCCGCTATGTGCTTGTCGACGAGTACCAGGACACGAACTTCGCCCAGCACTGCATAGTTTCCGAGCTGTGCCGCGATTCGGACGCTCTGACGATGGTGGGAGATGACGCGCAGAGCATCTACTCCTTCCGCGGCGCCAACATAAAAAACATACTGAACCTGCGCAACGCCTACCCGAACCTCCGGGTGTTCAAGCTCGAGCAGAACTACCGCTCGACGCAGAACATCGTGAACGCCGCCAACTCGCTGATAGCCAAGAACAGCGAGCAGATACGCAAGGAGGTGTTCTCCGAGAACGAGGTGGGGGCGAAAATAGAGGTGCTGCACTGCTTCTCGGAATACGAGGAGGCCGCGATGGTCACCTCCCGCATACGGCAGGTGAGGATGCGCTCGAAGGACAGCTACGACGAGTTCGCCGTGCTTTACCGCACGAACGCGCAGAGCCGCCGCCTGGAGGAGGCGCTGCGCAAGGAGGGCATCAAGTACCGCATCTACGGCGGCCTCTCTTTTTATCAGCGCAAGGAGGTAAAGGACGCTGTCGCGTATTTCCGTCTCGCTGTGAATCCCGACGACGATGAGGCGCTTCGCCGCGTGATCAACTACCCGGCCCGCGGCATAGGGGACACCACCGTGGGCCGCGTGACGCGCGCCGCGATGGAGGGGGGCGTGAGCATCTGGACCGCGTTGTGCGATCCGGCCGCCTATCCGTCAGGCTGCCAGGCCGCGGCCTTGAAGAAGCTCGCCGGGTTCGAGGAGATGATAAGGGAGTTCAACGTGCTGCACTCGCAGGGGGCCAGCGCCTTTGACCTCGCCTCGAGGATCTATTCCCGCACCCGTATTCTCGCCAACCTCATAAGCGACACTACTCCGGAAAGCATCTCGCAGCAGGAAAACCTCGAGGAGCTGTTGCAGAGCGTGCGCGAGTTCGTCGACGACGCTGCCGAGGAAGGGCGCGAGGGGGAGACCTCGATGTCGCACTTCCTGGCGCAGGCCTCGCTCGCCACCGACATGGACCGCGAGGAGGAGGGGGACGATCCCGCCGTGACACTTATGACGGCCCACGCCGCGAAAGGACTGGAATTCAACAACGTTTTCGTGGTCGGGGTGGAGGAGGACCTTTTCCCGTCGGCGATGTCGCAGGGCTCCCTCTCGGAAATCGAGGAGGAGCGGCGGCTGCTGTATGTCGCAGTCACGCGCGCCCGCCGCTTCTGTATGATGACCTACGCCGGTTCGCGTTTCCGCAACGGCCAGCCGGTGTCATGCCAGATGTCGCGCTTCATCCGCGACATAGACCCGAAATATCTCAAACTGATGCAGGGCACGGCTATCGACGACACCCCGCGCCGGGGCGCCGACCCTTACGCGTCCTACCGCGCATCGTATCATTCGCCCGCCGCCACGCTCGGCATCATCGATCCCGCCCCGAAGCGCCCCGGGCAGCGGTCAGTCTGGCAGCGCCGCGAGGATGTCGCGAAGATTCCCGCCCCCGCGGTTTCGGCCTCAGTGTCGGCATCGGGATGCTCGGTCCATTCCGTGTCGGAGGTGGCTGCCGGGATGGCGATCGCCCACGAGCGCTTCGGTGCCGGGAAAATCGTGGAAGTGCTCGATGACCCGGCCGGCCCGAAAATAGTGGTGCGCTTCGCCGGGGCGGAGCAGCGCACGCTGATGTTAAAGTACGCACGTTTCAAGATAGAACCGACGCAATGACCAAGGAATATCCCACGCCATATTATATCGTCTACGAGGAGCGGTTGCGCCGCAACCTCGACTTGATTACCACCGTTGCCCGCGAGGCCGGGGTTGAGATCATAATGGCCTTCAAGGCCAACGCCCTGTGGAAAACATTCGGGGTGATGCGGGAATACGGGGTGAAGTCGACCGCCTCGTCGCTCAACGAGCTGCGTCTCGGCAACGAGGAGTTGCGCTCGCTCGTCCATTCCTACTGCCCGGCCTACACCGCGGCGACGATAGGGGAGTACCTTGCCGGGAGCAGCCACGTCACTTTCAACTCCCTGGCGCAGTTCCGGCGCTTCCGTCCGGAGGTCGAGGCGTTCAATGCCGGGGGGAACGGTCACCGGGTCTCCCCCGGCCTGCGCGTCAATCCGCAGTGCTCCGTAATAGAGACGGACATATACAATCCGGCCCTTCCTGGCTCTCGTTTCGGGGCCACCGCCGACGAAATCGGCGACACGCTGCCCGACGGGCTTGAAGGGCTGCATTTCCACGCCCTTTGCGAATCAACGAGCTACGACCTGGAGAAGGTGCTGATAGCGTTTGAGCAACAGTTCGGCCACCTGCTGCCGGGGCTGAAATGGGTCAACATGGGCGGAGGCCACCTGATGACCCGCGAGGGGTACGACACCGCGCACCTTGTCGGCCTGCTCCGCGGCTTCCGCGAGCGCCATCCCAACCTCAAAGTGATTCTCGAGCCGGGGAGCGCCTTCACCTGGCGCACCGGCGACCTGGCGGCTTCTGTCGTTGACGTTGTGGAGAATCAAGGGGTGACGACCGCCATCATCGACGCGTCGTTTGCCTGCCATATGCCCGATTGCCTGGAGATGCCCTACAAGCCCGCGGTGAGCGAGAGCGTGCCGGAGGCGGAGGGTCTGAAGCCTTACCGCCTTGGTGGAAACTCCTGCCTGAGCGGCGACTTCATGGGGGACTGGTATTTCCCCTCGCCTTTGAAGGAGGGTGACCGGCTGACGTTCGAGGACATGAACCACTACACTACCGTCAAGACCAATATGTTCAACGGCATACAGCACCCGGCGATCCTTTACCGGCGTCTCGACGGCTCGACAGAGGTGCTGCGGGCGTTCACTTACGATGATTATAAAACTCGGATGGACTGACATTCCATCGCCTGAAATCTTTTACCTGTTATGATTCACAATGTGAAATTCGTGTTAGCTTTACTTTTGGCTTTAAGTGCGGTGGCTCAGTCATCAGCCGGCGAGGCCCTGTTCAGCCATTTCAGTTACCGCGGCGAGGATGATTACTGCCGGGAGGCGCTGGCAGAACCGGGAGCATACTATAATCCCGTCATCAGTGGCTGGGCTTCAGACCCGAGCGTCACGCGCAAGGGGGAGGACTACTGGCTGGTGACCTCCACTTTCGGCTATTTTCCCGGAGTGCCGGTATACCATTCCCGCGACCTGGTTTCGTGGGAGCATGCCGGCAACGTGCTTTCGCGCCCGGAGCAGCTCCCCTGGCTCGCGGGCCTTTCGCTCGACAAGGGTGGAATTTACGCCCCGGCCATAGTCTATAACCCGCATAACGGCCTTTTCTACCTCATAACCACCTGCGTGATAAAGGGTAATGGAAAGGCCGACGGCTCGGTGAACTTCTACGTCACGGCGAAGGATCCGGCGGGGAAGTGGAGCGACCCGGTGGTGCTCCCCGGAGTGACGGGGATTGATCCCTCGTTCTTTTTCGACGAGGACGGGAGCGGCTACATCGTTTACAAGTCTGACGAACATTCCCCCGTTAAATGGAGCAACCACCGCGCCCTGAGTATCGTGCGGTTCGATGCCGTGACGGGAAAGACCGTCGGCGAGCCGGTAAAATTCTGCGAAAAGGGGGTAGGGCCCGAGGAGCGCCTCGAGCGCGACGAGGGGCCGCACATATTCAAGGCGAAAGGCAAATATTACCTCATAGCCGCCGAGGGTGGCACGGGTCTCAACCATTCCGAGGTTGTCTACAAGGCCGATTCCCCGATGGGTCCCTGGGAGCGCTGGGGGCGCAACCCGATGCTGACCCAGCGCCTGCTGAAACCTGGCAGGGAGAATCCCGTGACCTGCACGGGGCATGTGGACATGGTGGAAACGCCCTCGGGCGACTGGTACGCCGTGTTTCTCGGATGCCGTCCCTGGAACGGCGGGGAGGACCAGCTGGGGCGAGAGACGTTCCTTATGCCCGTGGAGTGGAGCGCCGACAGCTTTCCGAGGATAATACATAACTTCAAGGACACGGTTGCGCTCCGCGGCAGGATCCCCGGGCTTGCCTCTCCGCAGCGCCTGGGGCAGGCCGGTAACTTCGAGTGGACCGACCGCTTCGAGGGTCGGCGCCCCGCCCCGCGGTGGATGTCGCTCCGCGGTCCCGCGGACGGGCTTTGCGCGGTCGGCGACGGGCTGAAACTCGTCTGCGCGCCGGTAGATCCCAGGTCATCCGGCACCCCGGCATATCTCGGGAGCCGGATACAGCATCACAAGTTCACTGCCGAGACAGAGCTGGCTTTCAAGCCGGAAGCTGACGAAGCCGCAGGGATGCTCATCGTCAAGAACGAGCAGAGGCAGTATTTCCTCGCTATGCGCGAGGGTGAAGTGGCGCTCCTCAGTCTCGGCAAGGGCAAGGCGGCCGTGCTCGCCTCGGCTTCGCTTGACACCAGCGGAGGAAAGCCGGTGGGTCTCAAAGCTGTCTGCGAGGGGGACGCGTATGATTTCTATTACCGCCCTGAGGGGAACGACTGGCGGCTTCTCGCTACCGGTATTCCCGTTTCCCATGTGGCGACCCGGCGAGGCGGCTTTACCGGCACGACAATCGGCATGGCCGCCACGAGTGTGAAACTCTGATACAAATAATAAATCAAGAATATGTTATTTTCCGTCATAGTGCCGGTCTACAACCGCGAGGACGAGGTGCGCGAGCTGCTCGACAGCCTCACGCGACAGACGCGGCGTAACTTCGAGGTGGTGATCACTGAGGACGGCTCCACCCTACCTTGCGGCAGGGCCGCGGAGGAGTACGCCGCGAAGGGCTTGGACGTGAAGTATTTCTACAAGGAGAACGAAGGGCGGTCGATAGCCCGCAATCACTCCATGGAGCGGGCGCGGGGCGACTATTTCGTGTTCTTCGATTCGGACTGCGTTATCCCGGCCGACTATTTCGAGAAGCTGGAACGGCTGCTGGCCGAAAAGCCGCTCGACTGTTTCGGAGGTCCCGACGCAGCCGACGAGTCGTTCACCACTACGCAGAAAGCCATAAACCACGCTATGACCTCCTTCCTGACCACCGGCGGAATCCGCGGCGGCAAGGTCAGTCTGGAAAAGTTCACTCCGCGCACCTTCAACATGGGGTATTCCCGCGGGGTGTGGGAACGGGTGGGCGGCTTCCGGGAGATGTTCTCGGAGGATATAGACATGAGTACCCGGGTGCGCCTGGCCGGCTTCTCGATCGGTCTTTACCCCGACCTGCCCGTCTACCACAAGCGGCGTGTCGATTTCCGCAAGTTCCTGCGCCAGGTCTATGTGTTCGGGATGTCGCGCGTGACGCTCAAACTCCTGTATCCCGATTCGCTCAAAGCCGTTCACTGTCTCCCGGCGCTTTTTGTCATAGGAGTGGCGGCCATGTCGGCCATGGCGGTCGCGGTCAGTCCGTGGTGGCTGCTGCCGTTGGGTGTTTATCTGCTGGCGGTGTTTGCCGCGGCGCTTGTTTCGACCCGTTCGCTCGCGATAGCCGCCAAGGCGGTGCCGGCCTCGGTGATACAGCTCGGCGGTTACGGGTGCGGCTTCCTGAAAGCCTGGTTCGTCAAGATCCTGCTCGGCAGGGGGCGCGACGAGGCCGAGGAGGTCGCTTTGCGCAAAGGGAAATAAGTCGGTCAACAAAACGCAAATATCGAAAATATGTCTGACGTAAACCTGCTTGACCATGCGGGCGACCCCGAGGAGGAGTTCCGTCTGCCGGAGGCGTCGCCGATGATGCGCGACCTGGCCGACGAGGAGAAACCCCGCGAGAAAGCGCTTCGGCTCGGGATTGACTCTCTGACTGACACCGAGGTGCTGGCCCTGCTGCTCGGCTCGGGTGTCCCTGGAAAGTCGGTGCTCGACCTGGCCCGGGAGATACTGCGCGACAACGACAACAAGCTGCGCCACCTGGCCAAACGCTCCATACCGGAGCTGGCGAAGCGCTACAAGGGCATGGGGCCCGCGAAGGCGACGCTGCTTGTGGCGGCGATGTCGTTCGGGGCGCGCTGCCAGGACGACCTCGGGGTCAAGGATCCGCAGATCGCGTCGAGCCGCGACGTTTACTCCTATATGCGCCACCGGCTCGAGCGCCTGAACTACGAGGAGTTCTGGGTGCTGCATCTCAGCCGCTCGAACCGCGTGCAGTTCGCTGAGCGCGTCAGCAAAGGGGGAGTGGCCGGTACGGCGGTCGACGTGCGCCTGGTGGCAAAGAGCGCCATAGACCATCTGAGCTCTGGCATGATACTCGTCCACAACCATCCGTCGGGCAATATGCGTCCCTCGCCGCAGGACGACGAACTGACGCGCCGCGTTACCGAGACCTCGCGCATAATCGACGTAGTGGTCCAGGACCACATAATCATCGGCCCCTCCGGCTACTACTCCTACCGCGACGAGGGAAGGCTCTGAACTGCGTCAGCCGTTTGTATGGATGGCCAATTTGATGGTGTGTCATAATGCCTCACCTTCAATCTCCTACCATCTGAACCATTCTTTGCGGAGCAAAGCGCTTCGCGATGACTGACAGCACCCCTCCTGTCCGGGCACAAAGAGGGCGCTGTGTCTATTTGACACAGCGCCACACAAATTGACGGAGTACCCCTTGCCGGGATTAGTTCAGCTGGGGTTCAGCGAGGCAGCAGGCCTTTTTTTTTGTGTAGGAGCGCACGGGCTGGTCGCCGTTGAGGGCGTCGAGGGCGTTGTTGGCGAGCGCTTTCAGCTCGTCCTCGCCGGGATATACCCGCACTGGCGCGAGATACTTGACGCGCTCGATGATTCGGGGCACGACGTACTGGGAGTGGGCGATGCCGCCGGTGAGCAGTATCGCGTCGACATTGCCGAAGAGGGGCGCGCCCTGCGCGGCGATGGCTTTGGCCACCTGGTAGCACATCGCGTCGAGCACGAGACGGGCGTGGTCGTCGCCACCGGCTATGCGCTCCTCGATTTCAGGGATGGAGACTGTGCCGAGCAGGATCGCGAGGCCGGCGTTGCCCGAGATGCGCTTTTTGAGCTGTTCCTTTGTGTAGCGGCCCGAGTAGCAGAGGTCTATGAGCGCCCCCGTGGGAAGGGTGCCGGCGCGTTCTGGCGAGAATGGGCCTTCGCCGTCGAAGGCGTTGTTCACGTCGACGCACACGCCGTGGTCGTGGGCTCCGATCGAGATTCCGCCTCCGAGGTGGCAGATGATGAGGTTGAGATCCTCGTATTTCACGCGTCGACCTGTCTCTTTCGACAGGTCGGCGGCGTAGCGGCGTCCGATCGCGCGCTGGTTGAGGCAGTGCCAGGTTGTTATGCGCGGCATTATCGGTGAGCCGGTTATGCGGGCGATGTCGGGCATCTCGTCAACGATTCCCGGGTCGGCGATGTATGCTTTGCAGCCGGGGAGCTCGTCGGCGAGGTCGCGGGCTATGAGGCATCCGAGGTTGCAGGCGTGGTCGCGGTGGGGGTGGGTCATCTCGTCGACCATGTCGTCGTTGACCTCGTATATTCCTGCGGGAATCGGGCGCAGGAGGCCTCCGCGGCCTATTATCGCATCGAATTCGAAAGGTATGCCGTGTTCGGCCAGGGTGTTGAACACCAGGTCGCGGCGGAACTCCTTCTGGTCGATCACGCGCGGGAAGCGGCTGAGTTCCTCTACGGAGTGGCGTATGGTGTGTTCGAGTGTTGGTTTCTCGTCTTCGTATACGGCGATTTTGGTTGAGGTTGATCCGGGGTTTATGGCGAGGATTTTCTTCATCTTGATTCGGGTTTTTGAAAACGGATACTGGTCATGCTCCGAGCACGGCCATTGCCAGGGAGTAGAATTTCGACAGGCCGGTGTCGGCGCGCGATGTGAGCACCACGGGACATTTCGGCCCCAGGAGCATGCCGGCGACCTCGGCGTGGCCGAAGTAGGTGAGAGTCTTGTAGAACGTGTTGGCCGATTCGATGTTGGGGAACACGAGCAGGTCGGCCTCTCCGGCGACTTCGGATTCGAGGTGCTTGACCTGTGCCGAGTGGTGGTCGCAGGCGGTCTTCACGTCCATCGGGCCGGCGAGGGCCGCGTCGCCGAAGGCTCCGTCGGCGGCCATCTCCACCAGGGTCTTGGCGTCGACCGAGTTGGGGAACTTCGGGTTGACTTTCTCCGTGAAGTGGATAAGGGCCACTTTCGGACGCTCTATGCCGAAATGGCGGAGCATGGGGAGGTCGAGGTTTATGATTTTTTCTTTTTGTTCGAGGGTGGGATACGGAATCACCGCCACGTCGGAGAAGAACAGCAGGCGGTTCATCCCAGGAACCTGGGCGGCCGTCATATGGGTCAGCAGGGAGCCTTGCGGCAGAATCCCGGTCTCCTTGTTGAGTATGGCGCGTAGGAAGTTGTCAGTGTTGATTATGCCCTTCATCAGGGCGCCGGCGCGTCCTTCGCGGGCGAGCTCCACGGCCCGTCGGGCGGCGGTGTCGGAGTCGGGTTCGTCAACAATCTCTATGCGGTCGGCAAATTCGTTGACAAACGCGGCATCCCGCAGTTTGCGGCTGTCGCCGACGAGGATGAAGTCGGCGATCTGCTCGCGCAGCGCGCGTTCTATGGCGTACTGGGTTTCTGGGTCGTCGGCGCAGACCACAGCTATTTTCTTGCGGTCGGCTCGCGCGCTGAGATGTGCTGTCAGCTCCTGAAAATTCCTGATTTGCTCCATGGTAAGGGATAGACTTGACGGATTTTTTGCAAATATCAGCAAAAAAATGCACATATTCGCATAATCAGTGCAAAAAAATAGTTAACAAGGCTTCTTTTTGGTCGTTTTTGACTGCCCAAAAGTCTATTTTAGCAAGTGTTTTAAAACATAATTGTTAAATATGTGGCGTATATTTGATGTTTTTGTGATAAATCTAAATGCGTATCTGTGAAAGTGGCTGCGCAAAAACAATCATAATGCGCGATTTCTTAAAAAATCTTACGTCGTATGTTGTAAAACATATTTCGGAACCGGAGACGGAAAAAACCGGAGATACCAACCAATGGCGTCTCCGGCGGGAATATTAAATCAGATGAAGAGAATTTTCCGAGTATGCTTAATAAATGGTTTTTGTTATAGGTTATTTGCAAAATGTTTAATTTGCTTGATTGATTAGTTCTATTGCGTTTGCTGTTGTTTCCTCTTGTTATGTCGCAAAGTTAACTAAAAAAATGTGATTTCAAAACATTTTTGAAATATTTTTCAAAATTTGTTGATTTTGCTGTCTCGCCTGTCCTCGGTCGTGGTGAAAGCAGAGACTGGGGTGTGGCGCCATCGTGTCGCTAAAAGTGCCGGTTTGGTTTGCAACCACGGTGGCGGATGACAACGACGGGGCGCTCGACAAAGCGCCCCGTCGTTAAGGGGATATGGAAGACCTCGGCTTTCGCCTCGGCATAGTGAGGATGTCGGGTAAAGCGGCCGCCCGGGAGGCCGGCGCCGCTTGGCGCGAGGTGTAGCCGGTTTCAGAGCAGGCTGACGGAGCGCGCGATGAACCGCGAGAGGTCCTCGCCGCGGAGAAGGCCGTTGCCGAGCAGGGCGAGGTCGAGCAGCTGTTTCACGACGGGCTGGGTGGCGGCGTAGTCGGCCACGAGCTTTGTCTGGCGTTCGCGCGCGGCGGAGACCTCGGCGCTGAGCGCGTCGGCCTGTTTGGCGGCCTCGGCGTCGTCCTTTTTCTCGCGAAGTCTGGTTATCTCGGCGTTCTTTGCCTCTATCTCATCCTCGATGGGCTTCACCTGCGCGGCGAGGGCTTCGTCGGCCGCCGCGGTGACGCGCTTCACAACCGGCTGCTCGGTGTTGACGATGAGCTGGTAGCTGTCCGGCATGTCGCCGTAGAAGTTCATCCCCGGCTGCAGGGCGGCCATTTCCTTCATTCGGCGCATGTACTCGTTCTGGGTTACTACCACCGGGGCGTCGGTCTCCTTCATGGCCTCGAAAGAGACGAGGAACTGGGCCTTGTCGACTTTCGGGAGCTGTGAGTTGAACATCGCTGTCAGGATGTCGCGCTGGGTGGGGGTGAGGTCGGCGGCCTTGCGGTCGGATTTCGGGATGAGGTTGTCGATCACGTCGGAATCCACGCGCACCAGGCGGCACTTGTCGATTTTGTGCTCGAGTAGGCCTACGAAGTGGCTGTCGAGCTGCCCGTCCATGACGAGCACGCTGTAACCCCGGTCGGCCGCGGCCTTTATGTAGGAGTACTGCGCCGTCGGGTCGGTGGCGTAGAGCATCACGATGTCCCCCTCCTTGTCGGTCTGCGAGGGGGATACCAGCTCCTTGTATTCGTCGATGGTGAAGTAGCGTCCCTCGGTGTCCTTGAGGAGGTCGAATTTCATCGCGGCGTCGCAGAACTTCTCGTCGGTGAGCATGCCGTATTCGATGAATATCTTGATGTCGTCCCACTTCTGCTCGAACTCCTTGCGGTCGGCCTTGAAGAGCTCTTCGAGGCGCGATGCCACTTTTTTAGTTATATAGGAGGATATTTTCTTGACGTTTGAGTCGCTTTGGAGGTAGGAGCGGCTGACGTTCAGAGGGATGTCTGGCGAGTCGATCACGCCTTGCAGCAGCATCATGAACTCCGGCACCACGCCCTCGACCGAGTCTGTGACGTAGACCTGGTTGCAGTAGAGCTGTATGCGGTTCTTGGTGACCTCGAAGTTGTTCTTGATCTTGGGGAAGAAGAGTATTCCGGTGAGGGTGAAGGGGTAGTCGACGTTCAGGTGAATCCAGAACAGGGGGTCGTCCTGTCCGGGATAGAGCTCGCGGTAGAAGTCGCGGTAGTCCTGGTCGGTCAGCGCGGCGGGTTTCTTGGTCCAGGTCGGCTCGGTGATGTTTATTACCTTGTCGCGGTCGGTGTCGGCCATCTTGCCGTCCTTCCATTCCTGCTCTTTGCCTGAGATGACAGGCACGGGGAGGAAGCGGCAGTACTTTTTCAGCAGCGCGTCGACGCGGGCCTGTTCGAGGAATTCCTTGTTCTCGTCGTCGATATGGAGGATTATGTCGGTTCCGCGTTCTGCCTTGTCGCAAGGCTCCATTGTGAACTCGGGGGAGCCGTCGCACTCCCAGCGCACGGCCTCGGCCCCCTCCTTGTAGCTGAGGGAGCGGATCTCGACCTTCGAGGCCACCATGAAGGCCGAGTAGAAGCCCAGGCCGAAGTGGCCGATGATCGCATTGGCGTCGTCCTTGTATTTCTCCAGGAACTCCTCGGCGCCGGAGAAGGCGATCTGGTTGATGTATTTTTCGATGTCATCGGCGGTCATGCCTATGCCGTGGTCGGAGACAGTCAGGGTCCCGGCCTCCTTATCGACGGTGACGCGCACGGTCATGTCGTCGAGCGAGCCTTTGAACTCGCCGAAGGAGGAGAGGGTTTTCAGCTTCTGGGTCGCGTCGACGGCGTTGGATACCAGCTCGCGGAGAAAAATCTCGTGGTCGCTGTACAGGAATTTCTTGATTACCGGGAATATGTTCTCGGTGGTAACTCCGATTGTTCCTTTTGTCTGTGACATATGATATTGTTGAAGTTTTGTTGTCCGGTTTGCCGGGACGGACGACCGCCCGGCTTCATACATAACAAACGGCAAAAGAAATGCCAGTCGCGATGACTGGCATTTTCCATATAAAGTAAGTTAAAAAATCAGGGCGGTGGCAGACGCGGGCTGACAAAATTACTGCCTGTCAGCCTCCGGGGTGTCAGCCGAGGCCGATTCTGGCGCGCCGGCCGCGGTTCCTTTCACCACGCTGGTCGTCACCCTGGCGTTCTCCTTGTCGAAGCCGATGGCGATTGTGTCGCCCGCCGTGGCCTCGGAGTTGATGATCAGTTCGGCCAGGGGGTCCTCGAGGTATTTCTGTATGGCGCGTTTTAGGGGGCGCGCGCCATACTGCCTGTCATACCCCTTCTCGGCTATGAAGTCCTTTGCCTCGTCGGCGATGTCGAGGGTGAGGCCGAGAGCGTCGATGCGCTTGCGGAATCCGCGCAGCTCTATGTCGATAATCTTGAAAATGGCCTCTTTGGAGAGCTGGTCGAACATCACGATGTCGTCGACGCGGTTCAGGAACTCGGGGGCGAAGGCCTTGTTGAGAGCCTTCTGGATTACGGCCTGCGAGTGTTCCGCGTCGTTCTCGCGGGTGGCGAACCCGACCCCGGCCCCGAAGTCCTTCAGCTGGCGGGTGCCGATGTTGGAGGTCATTATTATCAGGGTGTTCTTGAAATCGATGCGCCGTCCGAGGCTGTCGGTCAGACGCCCCTCGTCGAGTACCTGGAGGAGGAGGTTGAACACGTCGGGGTGCGCTTTCTCGATCTCGTCGAGCAGCACCACGGAGTAGGGGCGGCGGCGCACTTTCTCGGTGAGCTGGCCCCCTTCCTCGTAACCGACGTAGCCCGGAGGCGCGCCGACGAGGCGGGAGACGGTGAACTTCTCCATGTATTCGCTCATGTCGACGCGTATGAGCGTGTCGGCCGAGTCGAACATGTATTCGGCGAGTTTCTTGGCCAGGTGGGTCTTGCCGACGCCTGTCGGGCCGAGGAACATGAAGGTGCCGATCGGCTTGTTGGGGTCCTTGAGGCCCACGCGGTTGCGCTGTATTGCCTTGACGATCTTGTCGATTGCCGGATCCTGGCCGATGATGTCCTTTTTGAGGCGCGGTGCCATCTCGCGGAGGCGACTCCCCTCGGCCTGGGCTATACGCTGCACGGGCACTCCGGTCATCATCGCCACCACTTCCGCGACCTTTTCGGCGTCGACGGTCGGGCGGTCGGCCAGCAGCTGTTTCTCCCACTGCTCGTTTGCGGCGGCCAGGCGCTCTTTCAGTCCCTGCTCCTTGTCGCGGAACGAGGCTGCCTTCTCGAAGTCCTGAGCCTGCGCGGCGGCGAGTTTGTCGGCTCCGGCGCGGATGATCTCCTCCTCGAGCTGCTCGATTTCCTCGGGGACGGCGATGTTCGTTATGTGGGCGCGCGAGCCAGCCTCGTCGAGGGCGTCGATCGCCTTGTCCGGGAAGTTGCGGTCGCTGAGATACCGCTCCGTCAGGTTGACGCAGGCCCGCAGGGCGTCGTCGGTATAGTTGACGTTGTGGTGGTCCTGGTATTTTTCCTTGATATTGTTGAGGATCTGCAATGTCTCTTCGGGGGTCGTCGGCTCCACCATGACCTTCTGGAAGCGGCGTTCGAGCGCGCCGTCCTTCTCGATGTTCTTGCGGTACTCGTCGAGGGTGGTCGCGCCGATGCACTGGATCTCGCCGCGGGCGAGGGCCGGTTTGAGCAGGTTGGCCGCGTCCATGGTCCCGGCGGCGTTGCCGGCGCCGACTATGGTGTGCAGCTCGTCGATGAAGAGGATCACGTCGGGGCTTTTCGACAGTTCCGTGAGGATCCCCTTCACGCGTTCCTCGAACTGGCCGCGGTATTTGGTGCCGGCTACGATCGAGGCCATGTCGAGCGACACGACGCGCTTGTCGAAGAGGATGCGCGGCACCTTGCGCTGTATTATGCGCAGCGCCAGTCCCTCGACTATCGCCGACTTGCCCACGCCGGGCTCGCCGATGAGCACCGGGTTGTTCTTCTTGCGGCGGCTCAGCACCTGCGCCAGGCGCTCGATCTCGACCTCGCGCCCCACGACGGGGTCGAGGCGGCCGTCTTCCGCGGCGCGCGTCATGTCGATCCCGAACTTGTCGAGCGTGGGGGTGTCGTTGCCCGAGCGCCCCCTGACGGTGGTGGACCGTCCGCGGCCGTCCTGTCCCTGGTTCTGCTGGGAGCTGCCCGCGGAAGCGGGCGCGTCATCGTCATCCTCGTCGTCCTCCTCAGTGTAGCCGGACCCGGCCTGGGGGGCGTCCTTCACGTTGAGCAGTTTCAGCATCGACTGGTAGTCGATGCCGGCCTGGCGGAACGGGATTATGAATTTCATGTTCTGTATCTCCGGGTTGTGGAGTATCGCCAGCAGCAGGTGCTCGGTGTCGACAACCTCGGAGCGGAGCATGCGCGCCTCGAGCACCGAGAGTTTAACCAGGCGGTTTGCCAGGTCGCTGACGGCGACCTCCTCGGCGCGCAGCGGGGCTGTCGAGTCGTAAAGCGAGTCGTCGAGTTCCTGCCGGAGCTGGTATACCGACACGTTTCTCGAAGCCCTCTCCATCAGTGAGAACACTCTCGAGCCGGTGTCGCCCATGAGCGCCAGGAACAGGTGCTCGGGGGTTATGACGTTGTTGTTGTGGCGAACAGCCTCGTTGCGGCTCTTCTCCAGAACGGATTTTAGTTCGTTTGAGAAATTGATTTCCATGCTGATTGTCTGCCTTTCTTCGTTCGTGGAAAACATTCGGCGCCCTGTGCCCGCTGGCTCGCGGCGCCCCCGCGGCGCATTGCCAATTGTTAACGCCGTATATGTTTATTAACATTCGCGGGGGCTTTTTGTTGAACGGGCGTCCTATTGTACTTACTAACGGCAAATAGCGTGCCAAGATTATGCGCGTCAAATCGGCTAAGCATTAAAAAAGATTAAACGTCCCGGCCTGGCGTTTTCTTGGCGGTATGGTTGGCGGTAGTTTGCCGGAATTTTCGTATCTTTGCTGATATTTTCGACGCGTGCCGCGTCCTTCGTGGGCGGTGGCAGCCTAAGGCTGTGTGAACGCGTTGAGCCACACATCGTTTCACATATAAACTCACAATGCTGGAAGACGATCGGATTATAAAGATCAATATCGAGAACGAGATGAAGTCGGCCTACATCGATTATTCGATGTCGGTCATCGTCTCGCGAGCCCTACCTGATGTCCGCGACGGCCTCAAGCCCGTCCACCGCCGCGTGCTCTACGGAATGAACGAGATGGGCAACACCTCCGACAGGCCCCACAAGAAGGCCGCCAACGCCGTCGGCGAGGTCATGGGTAAGTACCACCCCCACGGCGACTCGTCGATTTATGGCACGATAGTGCGCATGGCGCAGTCATGGGCCATGCGCGAGATGCTTGTCGACGGCCACGGCAACTTCGGCTCGATCGACGGCGACGGCCCCGCGGCCATGCGTTACACGGAGGTGCGCCTCCGCAAGATAGGCGAGGAGATGCTCCGCGACATCGATTCGGAGACCGTCGACTTCGTGCCGACTTACGACAACGCCCGCAAGGAGCCGGTGGTGCTCCCGACGCGTATCCCCAACCTGCTGGTCAACGGCTCGTCGGGTATCGCCGTCGGTATGGCTACCAACATGCCGACCCACAATCTCGCGGAGTCAATCGACGCCTCTGTGGCGCTGTTGGAGAATCCCGAGATCACCATCCCCGAGCTGATGCGTTTCATCCCGGCTCCCGACTTCCCCACCGGGGGCACCATCTACGGTTACGCCGGGGTGCGCGAGGCTTATGAGACGGGCCGCGGCCGCGTGGTGATACGCGCCAAGGCCGACATCGAGCAGGAAAAGGAGCACGAGACCATCATCGTGCGCGAGATTCCCTACGGAGTCAACAAGGCCGAGCTCATCAAATACATCGCCGAGCTTGTCACAGAGAAGAAGCTCGACGGCATCGCCGACATAAACGACGAGAGCGACTACAAGGGGATGCGCATCGTCATCAAGCTGCGCCAGGACGCGAACTCCAACGTGGTGCTCAACAAGCTGTACAAGATGACCCCCATGCAGAGCGCTTTCGCGGTGAACAACGTGGCGCTTGTAAATGGTCGTCCGAAGCTGCTCAACCTTAAGGAAATAGTGCAGGCGTTCGTCGAGCACCGCCACGAGGTCGTGATACGCCGCACCCGCTACGAGCTGGCAAAGGCCCAGGAACGCGCCCACATCCTCGAGGGACTGATTATCGCCTCCGACAATATAGACGAGGTAATCCATATCATACGTAACGCCGCGTCGCCCGACGACGCCCGGCAGCAGCTCTCGGCCCGCTTCGGCCTGAGCGACGCGCAGACCCAGGCCATCGTGGAGATGCGCCTGCGCCAGCTCACCGGCCTGGAGCAGGACAAGCTCCACGCCCAGTATGACGAGCTGCAGAAACTCATCGCCCACCTGAACCTTATCCTCACCGACGAGGAGGTGTGCCGCGGGGTGATCAAGGAAGAGCTGCTCGAGGTCAAGGAGAAATACGGCGACGCCCGCAAGACCGATATAGAATACACCGCCGGCGAGTTCAATGCCGAGGATTTCTATGCCGACGACGAGATGATAATCACCATCTCGCACATGGGCTACATCAAGCGCACGCCCCTTACCGAGTTCCGCGCGCAGAACCGAGGCGGGGTGGGGTCGCGCGGCAGCAACACCCGCGAGGAGGACTTCATCGAGTACATCTATCCGGCCTCGATGCACAACAACATCCTCTTCTTCACCCAGCGCGGAATGGTGTACAAGATGAAGGTGTACGAGATTCCCGAGGGCGCGAAGAACACCAAGGGACGCGCCATACAGAACCTGCTCAACATAGAGCCGGGCGACGCCGTTAACGCCTTCATCCGCTGCAAGAACCTTGACGACGCCGAGTTCACCTCGTCGCACAACCTGGTGTTCGCCACCCGCAACGGCGTGATCAAGAAGACATCCCTGGCCGAATACGCCCGCGTAAACATCAAGGGCAAGAAGGCCATCATCATCCGCGAGGGTGACCAGGTGATCGGCGTGGAGCTGACCGACGGCAACAGCGAGATCATCATGGCCAACCGCGAGGGGCGCGCCATCCGCTTCAACGAGGGGACTGTGCGCCAGATGGGCCGCGTCTCCACCGGTGTGCGCGGCATGACGCTCAGCGGCCCCGGCGACGAAGTGGTCGGCATGATCTGCATGGAGCCCGAGGATACGCGCAACGTAATGGTGATTTCTGAGAACGGCTACGGCAAGCGCTCGCTGCTCGACGGTTACCGCATAACCAACCGCGGAGGCAAGGGTGTCAAGACGATGAACATCACCGATAAGACCGGCAAGCTCGTGGCCATAAAGAGCGTCACTGACGACAACGACCTGGTGATAATCAACCGCTCGGGCATAACGTTGCGCGTGCGCGTCGCCGACATCGGCGTGTATGGCCGCGCCACACAGGGTGTGCGCATAATCAACCTCTCGGCCCGCGGCGACGAGATCGCATCGGTATGCTGCGTGGACACCGATCCCGAAGAGGAGGCAGTCGAGGCAGTCGAGAATCCCGAGGTGCTCGAAGGGGAGCCGGAGGATAACACACTCGACACCGATGACGATGTGGTTGCCGACGACGAAACCGAGGATGAAGGCGCGACGGAGGCAGACGAGTAATCTTAACGCTATAAATTAACACCTAAACATAATATAACGAAAGTTATGAAGAAAATCAGCTTCCTGGGCATCTCGCTGACATTCGCCCTGGCTGCCTTCGGGCAGACACAGTTGGTCAAGGATGCCGAGCGTGCCATGAAATCAGCTCCTGAGAAGTATCCTCAGAACATCGAGACCCTGAAACCCGCTATGACAAACCCCGAGACTGCCGGACAGGCCTACACCTGGTATGTCGCCGGAAAGGGCGCTTTCGACTTCTTCGACAACCAGCAGGTCGTGGCCCAGATGGGCAAGGAGGTCGACAAGAAGGCTCTCGGCCATTCACTCATCGACGGCTACGGCTATTTCCAGACGGCGCTCCCCCTGGACACTGTTACCGATGCCAAGGGCAAGGTCAAGACGAAGTATTCCAAGGATATGGTCAAGATGATCGTAGGCCACTACAACGACTTCTCCAACGCCGCCCTCTATCTCTGGGAGGTCGAGGACTATGCTGGCGCGGTAGAGGCCTGGAACCTCTTCGTTGAGAACCGTAACAACCCCGTGCTCCTCAAAAACGGCCTTAAGGCTCAGCCCGACTCGATTTACGGAGAAATCCTCTTCAACATGGGCATCGGCAACTCGCTGCTCCAGAACAACGAAGGCGCGCTGAAGAACTTCAAGGACGCCATCTCCATGGGCTACACCAAGAAGAACGCCTTCGACTACGCCATATCCGCCGCGTCAGCGATGAATAACGCCGCCGAAATGGCCGCTATCGCCGAGCAGGCATATCCCATCTATGGTGCCGAGGACAGCCGATATATCGGTTACATCATCAACAACTACCTCGACAAGAAGGACTTCGCCGCCGCTGACGCTATGATTGACAAGTATCTCGCCGCCGATCCCAACAACGCCCAGCTCTACTTCGTGAAGGGCGTGGTGCTCGAGACCGAGAACAAGAACGCCGAGGCCAAGGAAGCCTACAAGAAGGCTGTGGAACTTGACCCCAAGAACGCCAACGCGCTCTTCCGCATCGGCTACTCCATCTATCAGGAGGCTTGCGCGATCGACGAGAAGGATGGCGGCGGCCTGAGCAACGAGGAGTACAAGAAGCTCCGCGAGACCCGCATCGACCCCCTCTTCCGCGAGGCCAGCAAGTACATCGAGGAGTCCTACAAGCTCGACGACCAGAACTCCGACGCCCGCTCGGTGCTCCGCTCCATCTACTACAACCTCAACGACGAAGAGAACCTCAAGCGCGTCGAGGCAATGTAAAAATCTCCCGCGTTTGACAATCCAATAGACAAATAGAGCGCCGTGGCATCCCATTATGCCACGGCGCTCTGTATGTTTGATTGGTTTAAGCCGGGGCCATTCCTAATATCGGTCAATCGTTGGTTGCTGGTATGGTGCAAGCAAAACGGTATGGATGTATAGGTAATTCTCTGATAATAGATGATATGTAAGAAAAATTTGTTAACTTTACGACGTGGAAATATTGATATTACATCGTAAACAAATTTCTCAAATTTTACTTTCTGCCTTGACTCTGCTTGCAGGAGGTATGATTTATATTATATTTCGCTCGGATTCTTTGTTGATGTTTGATTGGTTCAGTTACATTGGAGTCGATAAGCAAATCAGTTTTCTGCGCGAAAAATTTGGCGATACTTCGATCTATCTCTGGGTAAAGTATAATCTCCCTGCTGCTTTATGGCTTTTCTCCTATATGTATTGTATTAATGCTATTTGGGGTAGAACGAAATACGAAAGATTGAAGATTGTCTTCCTTTGGACTCTGCCTTTCGTGGCTGTTCTTTCAGAACTACTACAATTATGTGGCTTTATATCAGGTACTTTTGATGTGTTAGATCTCATTGCATATCTGCTGGCCATAATTTTGTTTATCATTCTACCTCATACAAACTATGAAAATTAGATTTCTTTTATCCTCAGTAGCGTTGGCTCTTTTCGCAATGATGGGTGGCGGTTCTGTTGATGAAGACGGAAGCCTTTCTGCTTGGGTTTGGATTGTGATTATTGGCTTCGTTGTCATTTTTGTCATTGCAGCAATTCAAGGTATTGTGCATGAAGATGAGGAGAGAGAACGAGCTAACGCGGAATTAGAACGTAAAAAACAACAAGAGGCTGAAAAGAAAAGCGCCTACGACACATGGTTTCAAACCTATTCGGTACAACACGGTGTCCCTGATAAGTCCATAATTATCGAGGCCAATGAGATAGAAGGGTGCATACATATACATGAATCGAAAAAAGAAATATTCCTTAAAGGCCAGACTTATCCTTTCAAGGATATTATGAGCTGCACGTTCTCGGATAATCCTACAATAATCAAGGGAGCGGTTACAGCTGTTACCAAATCAAAAAACGGTAGCGCTATCGGCCGGGCAATCGTTGGTGACGTTATCGCCGGTCCTGCTGGTGCGATAATTGGTGGAACTACTGGTAAAAATACCACCGAGTTTAAGCATGAGAACGATCGCGTGATTCATAATTACACAGTTCTTGTAAATGTCAATAGCATTGCGAACCCCTTAGTGAGAATAGAAACAAGAGAAGACGGCGAACTCACGAATGAAATTGTAGCTTTGATGAATGTGATCATGGCCCGCAACTAATTTTCTTGTCGCTGATTTCAAATCGTCCATAACTTTGCTAACGAAGGTGCCAAGTTCTGGACATTCCTTTTTGCGAACACAAATTCAATTCAACCATCTGAAACTTCAATTAATAGGAAAAGATCAAGTGTGGTGAGAAAATTTAATCAGCATTGTAATACGAAACAGCAATAGCTCCGCATCTGCAAGATTATGCGGCGGTGGTGTAGCTGTTTATTGTATGCCATATTATTGCCGTTAGAACATATCATAAAATGCGGGAAACATATGGCTTTTGATTTTGTTATTGATATTAAAAATAGTATCTTTGCGAGTGGAATAATCGAAGATTAAATGAGCAAGAAAGAAAAGTTGGTTGCGAGGTTGTTGTCTCAGCCGAGGAATTTCACTTATAATGAAGCCAAGACGCTGATGGGGCTGCTTGGCTTTGAGGAAAGCAATAAGGGGCGAACTTCGGGTTCGAGGGTTGAATTCTACTATGAAGATTATTCGGTAATATTACATAAACCGCATCCAGGCAATGAGCTGAAGCCTTATCAAATTCGACAATTAATTGAATATCTTAACAAATATAAATTTATTTAACTATGGGATTATTGAAATATAAGGGTTATACTGGCTCCGTTGAATTTAACGAAGAGGATAATTGCCTGTTCGGCAAAGTACAAGGACTGAAGAAAGTACTGATTTCATATGAAGGAAGTACCGTCGGCGAGATTAAACGGGATTTTGAAGCTGCAATAGACGATTATCTCGCAAGCTGTGAGGCGCGAGGAATCGAACCGGCGAAGCCATTCAGTGGCAGGTTTGTGGTGCGTATGCCTTCGGAGTTGCACAGCCGCATCGCCGGCATAGCATCTGCGACGGGAACGACAATAAATGACTTTATCAATCGTGCGATAGTCAACGAAGTACGCCACACAGCTTTTTAATTTCGTGTAATATGTATCTGGTGATGTAGCTATGGCTGAAACTGGATGAATTCCGAGGCGGTGGAAACCGCGCGGTTGAATGAGGCGGCCTGGCCGGGCACGGTTATGAAGAGGTGGACGGAGCCGGGAATGACTTCATAGCGGGTCGCTATGCCGAGGCTGCTTATACGGTTGGCAAAGTGCGCTCCCTGGTCTTTGAGTATGTCGCGGTCGGCGGCGAGAATCATGGTTGGCGGAAGCACGCGCAGCATCGCGTCGGGTGCGTCGGCTGGAGAGACCAGCGGATTCGCTGTCTCGGAGGTGTACGCGTCGTTAAAGGCATCCATCAGCTTGCCGTCGAGGCCGAATCCGGCATCGAATTTATGCCAGCTTGCCGAGCTGTCGTTGTAAGCCTTGGTTACCGGGTAGAATGTTACCAGGCTGTTGAATGTGTTGGCGGGGAAACTCAGGGCGGTGGCGATCGCGAGGTTGCCCCCGGAGCTGTCGCCTCCTAACGATATGCCGGAGCATTTCCAGGCGTCAAGGCTGTCGATGGCGGTTTTGACTGACTGAACGCAGTCGTCCAGACCGGCGGGGAATGGATGCTCGGGAGCGAGCCGGTAGTCAACGGCAAGCACCGCTATGCCGTTCCGGGCGACGGCGGCGCAGAAGCGCGAGCAGCTGTTGATGCTGCCGATAGTCCATCCTCCGCCGTGGAAATAAACCAGGAGTGGCAGTGTGTCGTTGTCATAGCGGTCGCGTCTGAACAGCGCGAGGTGGTCGCCGACTTGTAAACGCTTAACGTCGGACGGAAGGTCGGACGTTGTGTTCCGGGAGGACCTGACGGAATCGAGCATTCGCGAGTCGCCTGATATGGCTCGCCTCACGGCTTCTGTCTGGCGTTGGCTGAGATTTTTCGGGATTCCGGCGATGAATGTGTCGGCTTCGCGGCGGTATATCGTTTCGTCGCTGGGAGTCTCTGCGTTAATGATTGATGTGGCGATGCTGCCCGCCGTAAGCAGGATTGCCGTGAATGAACGTAATGCCGCAAGTGGTCGGTTTGTCATTTGATAGGGTTGTGTGTCGCGGTGTCGAGGCCGGCCCGGCGCGCCTGGGAGTGCTGGAGGGAGCGGGGGATCTGGTATAGGCGGCCGTCTTTGAGGAGGTGGGAGCCTGTCTGGTGGAAGCAGAATGGGATGGAGGCGTCGAGGCACTGGCGGCTGAGGCCGAGCACCCAGTCGAAGTCGAGGGCGCGGGCATATCTGCCGGATTCGCCCCCGACGGAGACCTCCTCGATTTTCTCCGGGTCGAGGTATGGCTCCAGGTCGAGCCGTTCCAAAAGCGGTGCGGCCACGACCAGACGGTGGCGAATCGGGATGGAGAGGAATATGGGTAGGCGGTGGTCGGCGCGGTCCTGGTTCTCGACTGTGCATCCCACGGCCACGTTTTCATAGCCGTCGCTCCAGTCGGGAGGGAGGCAGTCGGGGAGGCGCTCAATGCGTTTGGTGAAGAAAAAGAAAGAGCATTCGGGTCGCCGGCGTATGATTTCCCATATTTCGGGCCGCCATTCGTCGGCCTCCTCGATCAGGAAGTCTGAGGTAAAGCAGAGGGCGAACTCCGTGCCGGCAGGGAATTTCCAGTCCTTGTGCCTGTCGCGGCGGAGGGGGAGGTTGAACGAGGCGGTCCTGCGCACCTCGTCGGGCGGGATGGCTGTGCCGAAAGCCGCGTCCTCGCGGTAGACATAGCAGTGGCGGCATCCGGCGCTGATTTTGTGGCAGCCGTGCCACGGATTCCACATCGGCATGGCGCTTAGCAGGTTATTCCTCTGTGGTTAGGAGTGAACCAGGAGAGAGGTACACGCGTCCCGGGCCGGTGACGCAGAGCATGGAGAAGCCTTCTCCACCGAAAAAATTGTCGGCGGAGACGTTGGCCGACATACGGCTCTCGTCGATGCCCCGGAGGGCTATTATGTGGTTCTCGTCGAGTTCCACCCGTTCGCCTGGCCGGAGGTCGAGAACCAGTGGCTCGTCTTTCGTGTCAAGGTAGACGGTGCCGTTGCCGGAAATTTTCTGCAAGAAAAGCCCCATACCTCCCATAAAGCCGCGGAAGGAGATTTTTGAACTGATTTCCATCCGGCTGTCGGAGGCGACGAACACGCCGCTGTGGCACAAAAGTGTCTCGCTCTCTATTTTTACCGGGAGCAGTCCGCAGGAGCTTCCGATGACGGCTTTCCGAGGCACGCCGCAGTCGTTGTAAAGGCGTATGACGAACAGCGATTCTCCCGACAGTTTCGCCTTGAGGATGCGCTTCAGGCCTGATCCGTTGAGCCCTACCTCTTTTCGCAAGCCGGCTTCGAGACAGATAAGCGCCCCTTTCTGGGCGAAGAATTCCTCGCCCGGAAAGAGGGTTATATCAAGATGCTGTATGAAGTTGCCGGAAAGTTTGCAATCCATGGGGTGTGTCGCGGTGGGAGGGATGCCCGGGTGGCGTTATTATTCGCGGACGATGGTCTGCGTGCGGTCGGGGCCGACGGAGACAATCGTGATGGGGGTCGAGAGTTCCTTTTCGAGGAAGGTGATGTAGGCCTTGAAGTTTTCGGGGAACTGCTCCTCGGAGGTTATGGCTGTCATCGGTGTCTTCCATCCGGGGAGGGTGGTGTAGACCGGTTCTATGGTGCCGTCGGCGATGGAGTAGGGAAACCGGTCGGTTTCCTTGCCGTCGATACGGTAGGCCACGCAGGCTTTCACCTCGTCGAAGTCGTCGAGCACGTCGCTCTTCATCATGATCAGCCGGGTGACGCCGTTGACCATTATGGCGTATTTCAGTGCCACGAGGTCGATCCAGCCGCAACGGCGCTCGCGGCCAGTGACGGCGCCGTATTCGTGGCCGAGGTCGCGGATACGTTTGCCTGTCTCATCGAAAAGCTCTGTTGGGAAGGGGCCGCTGCCCACGCGGGTGCAGTAGGCCTTGAATATGCCGTAGACCTCGCCTATCCGGTTGGGGGCGATGCCGAGGCCGACGCACGCGCCGGCGCACACGGTGTTGGAAGAGGTTACGAACGGGTAGGAACCGAAGTCGACGTCGAGCATGGTGCCCTGCGCTCCCTCGCAAAGCACGCTCTTGCCGTCGCGCAGCAGGCCGTTCACGAGGTACTCGCCGTCGACGATCTCATATTCGGCGAGGTATTCGACCGCCTCCATCCATTCCTTTTCGAGACGCGCGAGCAGTTCGGCGTCGGGTGTCGCGCCGAGCGATGCCAGGCGGCTTAGGTGGAGAGCTTTCAGAGTAGAGTATTTTTCCTCGAAGTTGTCGGCGATGTCGCCCACGCGGAGGCCGTTGCGGGCGGTCTTGTCGGTGTATGTCGGGCCGATTCCCTTGCCGGTGGTTCCGATTTTCGCTCCTCCTTTGGCCTTCTCGCTCGCGGCGTCGATGAGGCGGTGTGTGGGGAGTATGAGGTGGGCCTTCCGCGATATTTTGAGGTTGTCTTTCAGGGGGACGCCGGCGGCTTCGAGGTCGCGGGCTTCCGAAGCGAACAGCACCGGGTCGAGCACGACGCCGTTGCCTATGATGTTGAGGCTGCGGTTCTGGAACACGCCCGAGGGGATGGACCGGAGCACGAATTTCTTGCCGTCGAATTCAAGGGTGTGTCCCGCGTTGGGGCCTCCCTGGAAGCGCGCCACCGCGTCGTAGCGCGGTGTCAGCACGTCGACGACCTTACCTTTACCTTCGTCGCCCCATTGGAGGCCGAGCAAAACGTCAGCTTTCATAATCTGTTTGATGTTTCTGAAATCTTATGTTATGGGTGGAAATTGTCTATGGTTGTCTGTGTGGGCCGCCGGCGCCGTTCTGTCGGCGCATCTCGCGCTGGCACCGCGAGCAGATGCCATAGACGTAGAGCGAGAAATGCGATGGCTGGAACCGCGGGAACTTGTGGGCTGTGATTTCGGCGGGAAGGGCCGGTTCGCGCTGTTCCCTGACGCGGCCGCACGAGGTGCACACCAGGTGGAGGTGCGGCTCTTTGCCGCCGAGGGTCGCCCGCTCGTATTGCGCGGGCTGGTTCCCGAACTGGTGGCGCAACAGAAGACCCGCGTCGACCAGAACCTGCAAGGACGCGTAGAGGGTCGAGCGGCTCACATGGTAACCGTCGGCCTCCAGGATGTTGTACAGCTCGTCGGCGTAGAAATGTTTCCCGGTGGAGAATGCCTTCTCCAGGATTGCGGTCCGTTCGGGCGTGCGGCGCATTTTCTGTTTTTTCAGGAACTCTGCGAGCCGCGCCTTGGCTTGCACGAGCTGGTCGTTGCTGTTTTCGGCCATATCAGACGAATGGATGGCGATTCTTCCGCAAAGGTACGCAATTTTCCCCACAATCCCGAACCGCGCCGGCATAATATGAGCGAAAACCGGGCGCAAAGTATCCGATAGGAAGCGCGATGGTTATTTGCGTCGCGGCAGACGCAGCGGCTCATAGACGCGTTCGCCGATGTGTCCGGCGAGGGCCGAGCAGAACGCGAGCCATTTCTGCTGTTTCGCGAGGAGGTCGAGCACTGTGGGCATATCGTAGCCGGGACTGCTCTGTATGGTTTTTATTTTCTGCGTTATGTCGTCGAAGTTGCAGCGGGCCACGTCGTATTTCAACGCGATCAGAGCCTGCGGCACCACTTGTTCGAGGCGGTCCTCCTCGGTCTCGACCTTGGTGTTGTTCTTGAAGTAGATCTTGCTGAGCTGGTGCTTTTCGACCACCAGGTCGGTGGTAAGCCGCCGCGCTTCGTCGTCCGGGGATGACGCGAGGTCTTTTTCAAGGAATGTCAGGGCGAACCCTCGCAGTTCGCTGTCGAACCGCTCGGCGGCCTGCTGCCGCAGGCGCTTCTCGCGTATTTCGATCTCGGCCATGTCGGCCGCGGATTCGCGTATGTCGTTTATGCCGGCCGCGACGAACTCCTCCATCCTGGTTGTCGCGGCCGCGGTGAAATCGGCCAGAGCGGCGTCCCAGCGCTGGTGCCTCAGGTTCATGGCGTGGTCGAATATCCTGCGGTAAAGGTCGTTTGAGAACCCGATTCCGTCGGCTTCGAGATCCTCGCTTACGAAGTCGATTACTTTCACGAACTCCCGCGCCTGGCCGTCGTCGTCGAATTTCTGCCCCAGGTCGAGCATTCCGTATTTCAGCACGAGCCGCAGCAGTTCCTTCTCGCGCGGGTAGAGCATGGCCGCGTGCGGGTCGGCTGGGAAGCCCGCGGTGCCTGAGGGGGGCGCGGCGCCCATTCTGTCGGCCTCCTCTTCGGCTGCCGCGAGTGCCGCCGCTTCCGCGGCGTCGGCCTCCGTGGCGCCCGGTCCGTTGTGGATCGAGTTGGCGGCGGCACTTTTGCGGCGTTCGACGGCGTTCTGCTCGCGGCGTTTGGCGAGGTCGGCCGCGACGGCGCGGGTCAGCACCCCCTCGTCGATTCCGAAACGCTGGGAGCACTGCTGGATGTAGACCGTGCGGGTGAGCTCGAGCGGGATGGCGGCTATCGAGCGCACGATGTCGGCGATCGCCTTGGAGCGCCTGATCGGGTCGTCTGCGCAGTCGTCGAGTAGTATACGGCTCTTGAAGTGGATGAAATCCACCTCGTTTGCCTGGATATACTCCTCGACTTCGGCTGAGGAGTGGTGCTGGGCGAACGAGTCGGGGTCGTCGCCGTCCGGGAGGAGCAGCACCTTGATGTTCAGCCCTTCGGCGAGCAGCATGTCGATGCCTCGGAGCGATGCCTTGATGCCTGCCGCGTCGGAGTCGTAAATCACGGTGACGTTCTCGGTGAAGCGGTGGATGAGGCGGATCTGTCCCTCTGTGAGCGACGTGCCTGACGACGCGACCACGTTCTCTATGCCGCTCTGGTGCATGGAGATCACGTCCATATATCCCTCCACGAGGATGCATTTGTCCTGTTTGACGATAGCCTGCTTGGCCTGGTACAGGCCGTAGAGCTCGCGGCTTTTGGAGTATATGGCCGATTCCGGGGAGTTGACGTACTTGGCCACCGACTTGTCGGAGCGCAACGTCCTGCCGCCGAAGGCCACGACCTTGCCCGACATCGTGAACACCGGGTATATTACGCGGCCGCGGAAGCGGTCGTAGATTCCGTGCTCCCCATTCGAGCACAGTCCGGTTTCGAGGAGGAATTTCTCGTTGTACCCCTTCGCCCGGGCGGCATCGTAGAGGTCGGTGCTTTTCTGGAGGGCGTATCCGAGGTGGAATCGTTTGACCGCCCAGTCGTTGATGCCTCTTTCGCGGAAATATGCCAGCCCGATTTCCCTGCCGTCGGGGGTGTCGGCCATATTGCTCTCGAAATGGCGCATGGCGAAGTCGTTGACCTCCATCATACCCTGTCGCTCGGTCTGCTCGCGGCGTTCGTCGTCGCTCATCTCGCGCTCCTGGATCTCTATATGGTATTTCTTGGCCAGCCAGCGGAGCGCCTCGTTGAAGGTCATCTGCTCCAGCTCCATCAGGAAATTGACAGGGCTTCCCCCCTTGCCGCAGCTGAAGCATTTGCATATTCCTTTCGACGGGGAGACAGAGAACGACGGGGTGCGCTCATTATGGAATGGGCACAGTCCCATATAGTTCGCTCCCTTGCGCTTGAGGTGCACGAAATCCGAGACCACCTCCACGATGTTGGCGGTGTCGATGATCCGTTGCACTGTTTCCCTGTCGATAAGGCCTTTGCTCATCTTTAATATGAAAGCTGTATCAGGATGTGATTTAAAACTTGACGACCAGTTCGGCTACGATTTTGTCGTCACAGCCGACCGGGGCGTCAACCCCGGAGTCATAGAAATACTTTTCGTAGTTCAGACGCAGGGCTACCCGCAGCGGCGAGCGCAGGTATTCGAGCATGGTGCCGACGGTTATTCTGCGACGTGCCGGCTCGTCGTATTCCGGGGTTCCCGTCGATCCGGGGCGGCCGTTGGAGTTGTCGGTCATTGAATCGAAGCGTCCCTGGAACGACAGGTTGTCGAAGATGGTCTTTTCGAGCGGAATGGCGTAGGACGCGAACACGCTCCAGGCGTCTGTCGCGCCGAGAGGCACACTCTCGTAATGTTTGTGCTGGTACTCGGCCTCCGCGATCCAGCGCCCTGACCGCCATCCGGCCGCACCGTCGACGATGTTCATCCTTACCCCGTAGGGCTTCATGGAGAGATATGAGGCTGACACGAGGAAGTCCCCCGGCCTCCAGGTAGCCTTGACAGCGAAATCCATGGCTTTCTGCCACGCGTCGTGGTTCTCTTTCGGTTTCGAGTTGAAAACTCCGGCCTCGACCGAGAGGGGGAGCTGCGCGGAGCCGTGGTATCCCGCCTGCAGTCCGACCTCCCTGACGTTGGCGGTGTTCTTGCCGACAAACGAGCGGTTGGCGAAGATGTATGTGCCGGGACCCCGGAACACGTCGACGCCGAACGGCACGCGGAACTGGCCGGCCTTCACGCTCCACGATTCCGGAAGCGACCAGCGCGCCCAGGCGTCAAGCACCTTCATGGAGCCCCGGTCGCATATGTCGGCCCGCACATAGTAACTCAGTTGGCGGAGGGCGTTGCCGCCGACCGACACCCTGGCGTTGCGTACCTGGAAGCGCTGGCGCCAGTCGTGTCCTTCTCCCCATTCACCCTCGTAGCGGGTGCGGATAACGCCGTGGATTTCGGGCGTCAAGTCAACCCTGTTCCCGTCTCCGGCGACAGCCTGGGACGGGAACAGGGTCAGTGCGAACAGTGCCGCCGCTATGTTCCTGGTTACGGGCATCAGCGCGGGAGGACGTTCACTTTGAGTTTGTCGTGGGCTCGGAGAGCTTTGGCGCGGGCTTCGTCGAGAGTGTCGGCTGTGGCGAGGATGACGCCCATGCGCCGATGGCCATTGATTTCGGGCTTGCCGAATACGCGCATCTGCACGCCAGGTTCCGCCAGGACCTCCTCGAGGTTGTCAAACTCTACCTTGTCGGTGTCCCCCTCCACTACGATCGCGCGTGATGCCGAAGGACCGTAGAAACGGATGCCTGGAACCGGGAGCCCGAGCAGGGCGCGGGCGTGCAGACCGAACTCGCTGAGGTCCTGGGAAATCATCGTCACCATGCCGGTGTCGTGGGGGCGCGGGGAAACCTCGCTGAAAATAACGTCGTCGCCCTTTACGAAGAGCTCGACACCGAAGATGCCGTAGCCTCCCAGGGCATCTGTTACCTTTTTGGCGATCTCGCGGGCGCGGCCGAGCGCGGCGGCGCTCATTGGCTGCGGCTGCCAGGATTCGCGGTAGTCGCCGTCGACCTGTATATGTCCGATAGGCTCGCAGAACGCGGTGCCGGAGACGGAGCGGACGGTAAGCAGTGTAATTTCGTAGTCGAAATCGACAAATCCTTCGACAATGACGCGTCCCGCACCGGCGCGTCCGCCCTCCTGGGCCTCCTTCCACGCGGCGTCGATCTGTTCGGGGCGGCGTATGGTCGACTGTCCGTGGCCCGAAGAGCTCATGACCGGTTTCACGACGCAAGGCAGGCCGATTTCCGCGATCGCCTTGTCGAACTCTTCGCGGCCCGACGCGAAGCGGTAGCG
Source organism: uncultured Muribaculaceae bacterium (assembly GCA_910579105.1). GTDB lineage: Bacteria > Bacteroidota > Bacteroidia > Bacteroidales > Muribaculaceae > UBA7173. Next base: position 65,711 of record CAJTRT010000003.1, read on the forward strand.
CGATGTGGGGATGCCGAGCTCCTCGGCGGCGAGCCGGCGGATTCCCTCGCGGTTCATTGTCAGCCACGCCGCGCGGGCCGTGGGGGTCACGTTTGCCCCTTCCTCTTCGAGTTTGAGAAGTTCCGGGGTCGCTATGGCCTCGACTTCCGGGATTATGTGGTCGGGACGTTCTTCCCGGACCGCCTCGCGGAGCGCGTCCGCGTCGAGCATGTTGAACACGCGCGAACGGTGGGCCACCTGCATCGCGGGAGCGCCGGCGTATTTGTCGCAAGCCACCACTTCGATGCCGTAACGCTGCAACTCTATCGCTACTTCTTTACCTAACTCGCCGCTTCCGAGCAACATTGCTTTGCGGCCTACCGGGGTCATTACTGATCCTATCTTGGTCATAATTGGAACAATTGAAATCGTATGCAAAAGTACTTCAAATCCGCGACTGTTCCAAATCCCGGCCGGAAACAAATCACAGGCGCGGGACGTTATAAAGACAAAGAGCCTGCGGAAGGCTCTCAGACGTTTCAGACTTACATTGGGGGCTTTTGAAGAGAAAGACGGGTTAGAAAGAGGGGCGCGGGGAATATTCCCCGCGCCCCGAATCTTTCCATGTGGCTACCATACAAGGAACAGCACGGCCGAGGCCATGAACAGCGCCAGGTAGGCCACCTGCATAAGTCCCTGCCATCTGGTGTACGATGCCCTGCTGGCCGGGTCTTTTTGTGAGGTAGAGTTCCATATGAGCATCCATATCAGCAGGATAAGGCCGCCGATAAGGCAGCCGATCGCGGTCCACATCATAGTTGTAACGATTTTATGGCATTTAGCCGTTAATATTTGCTTTCCATATGTAAACAACCGCGGGTATTGGAAAGTTAGGCGTCGAAAAGTAATGGGGGAAAAATTTGGGCGCGTTGGTTTTTATGGCTAAATTTGTGAAAAAATTAAACGAACATAATGACGATATGGAAATAGTAGGACGCATAATTGTGGCGCTCCCCGAGATGTCGGGCACTTCCAAGGCCGGCAATCCCTGGAAAAAGCGCGAATACGTACTTGAAACCCAGGAAAACTATCCCAAGAAGGTCCACTTCGACTTCTTCGGCGAGCGTGCCGACCAGTATCCCCTCAATGTGGGCGATTTCATCAAGCTGAGCTTTGACATCGAGAGCCGCGAATACAACGGCCGCTGGTTCACCAGCATACGCGGCTGGAAGTCGGAACCCGCGACAGCGGACGCTCCCGGCGCCATGCCGGCTCCCGGCCAGGCGTTTCCCGATCCCGTGCCCCCGGTGGGTTACGGCGCGCCCGCTGCCGGCGGCTATCAGGCCGCTCCCGCCATGCCGGCTCCGTCGCAGACCGACGACCTGCCGTTCTGACAACATTCCCGAATACGGGCACAAAACGGCGCTGTGTTCAAAACACAGCGCCGTTTTGTATTTGAATCCTTTTGTTGTTAAACCCTGCCGGCTGGACCGCCGTTGCCAGCCTGGCGGCTAATGCCTGACGAGGTTTAGGAATTCCTGTCGAAGCCCCGGGTCGGACGAGAAGTCGCCACAGTAGTCGTATGTGTCGGTGGTGGCGAGCTGTTTCTCGACGCCGCGCATCTTCATGCACAGGTGGTGGGCGTCGCAGGCCACGATTACCCCCTTGGGAGAGAGCGCCATGTTGACCGCCTCGCACAATTCGGCTGTGAGGCGTTCCTGTACCTGGAGCCTGCGCGCGACGGTGTTGACCACTCTGGCCAGCTTGCTGAGGCCTATCATGGAACCGTCAGGGATGTATCCTATGCTGACAGTGCCGAAGAACGGCAGTATGTGGTGCTCGCAGAATGAGTAGAACTCGATGTCCTTCACGACCACCATCCTGGAGCCGGCGTACTCGAAGATAGCTTCCGACAGCACCTGCGACGGATCGGAGCGGTAGCCCTGCGTGGCGAACCACATGGCGCGGGCCGCACGCATGGGGGTTTTGAGCAAGCCCTCGCGATCAGGGTCGTCACCGACAAGACGGATGATCTCCCGGTAGTGTGATGCTATCTCTTCAATTTTAGCGGAGTCGGATGGAGAGAGCGGTTTGCAGTCGAAGTCCATTTCTTGCGTTTACGCGGTGGGTGGGTATGATGGCGTGTTATAGGGTGTGGGATCAGCGGTGGTTAACCCGGTCGCGGACCACGCGTACTTCGCGGGCATACGACGGGAAGGCCCGCTTTATTTCGGCGGCGGCCTTTTCTGCGTCATACTGCGACCGGAAGTCGCCTACTCGCAGGCGCCAGTAAGGCGACGCATATGTGACGTAGGTCGCGTAGCTGGGAAACGCTCCTGATATTGCGCGTTCGCGCTGGCGGGCGTTAGCCTTGGCCGTGCGGGCGTTGTTGTCGGCGTAGACCTGCACGCGGTAGCCTGCCGATTTCGCGCTTTTCGTTCTCGGCTTTTCAGCCTCGGTGTCCTCAGCCTCGGTTTCCGTGTCGCTCCCGGTTTCCGTTTTCTCCGCCCCGGCCTTGTCAAGCACCCTTTCGAGCAGGGGCCGCGGCATGACGAATGAGACGGCGCACGCAGGGTCGTTGACGCGCGTGACAATGTCAGCCTCCGGCTCTGGCGCCGGAGATCCGTTCGCGGAATCCTGGGCCGTCGCCGCGAGATGCGTGGCGACGGCCAGAATCAGCGATAAAAAACTTCGGTAAGTCAAAGGGGGATGGAATTAGAATGCGGTGACGATTCCCATGAAGGAGGCCGCGTCGAGCGCCGCGCCGCCGATCAGGCCGCCGTCGACGTCAGCCTTGGCGAAGAGTTCCTTGGCGTTTGAAGGCTTGCAGCTTCCGCCGTAGAGGATGGAGCAGTTGTCGGCCACTTCCTTGCCGTACTTCTCGGCGATGACGCCGCGGATGTGCGCGTGCATCTCCTGTGCCTGGTCGGCGGTAGCGGTCTTGCCGGTGCCGATCGCCCAGACGGGCTCGTAGGCGAGGATGAGCTTGCCGAAGTCTTCGGCGGAGAGGCCGAAGAGGGCCTCGCGGATCTGGCGGGTGACAACGTCGAGGAATGTGCCGTTCTCGCGTTCTTCGAGGACCTCGCCGATGCAGAAGATAGGTGTGAGGTTCTCAGCGAGAGCCAGGTTGACTTTCTCTTTGAGGATTGCGGAGGTCTCGCCGTAGTACTGGCGGCGCTCCGAGTGTCCGAGAATCACATATTTGGCGCCGGTGGAAGCTACCATGGGGGCGGAAACCTCGCCGGTGTACGCGCCTTTCACATGGTCGGCGCAGTTCTCGGCTCCGAGACCGAGCTTTCCGTCGATGACGGCGGCGACAGGTGCCAGGTGGGTGAAGGGAACGCATATTACCACGTCGCACTTAACGTCGGCGGCGTTTTTAAGAGCTTCGTTAACGTCCTTGGCCAGGCCCACGCCTTCGGCGAGGGTGGTGTTCATCTTCCAGTTTCCGGCAACAATGTTCTTTCTCATTTCTGTATCTGTTGTTAAGTTGTATTAGCTTTGGCGGGAGCCACTGCCCGCGGCCGTATACCATTCTGACCGCCTGCGGCCGTCGGTATCGGCTTTGACCCGCAAAGTTACCAAAAAAACACGAAATAACCGCCTTGTGCCGCAAAAAGAAAAAACGGCGGGAAGAACGGGATGCTGTCGCCGGGGTTATCGTCCGCGGGATTCGCGGGCCGCGGAGCGTATTTTGGCGCGGAGGCCGAGTATCATGCCTTGGAACAGGTATAGGAGCAGGAGGCCGCAGAGGCATATGCCGGTCAGGGTCTTGAACGGCGCGAACGGATCGAGCGCCAAGGCCCGCGGCATGTCGCCCGAGGCCCTGGCCGCCTCGATGCGTTCCAGGGGAATCGAGCTCAGCATCTCCTTGGAGTAGACTCTGCCGTCATGGAGGATCACGAGCGCCATAGTGCCGCGTGACAGCTCTTTCAGCTGGGTGTCGTCAACGGAGTAGCACGGATAGCCGGCCATCGAAAGGTCGAGCCACCTCTCTATGCCGTTCCGGTCGGCGGCCAGGAGGCCGGCCATGGGGATTCCGGCAGAGTCGGCGTACTGGCATATCTCGTTGGCCGCGTAGGTGTATGATATGTCGGCTATGGCTGGTTCCGGGAGAACCAGCAGGAACTGCCATCCCTCCGCCGAGACGACGGATTCCGTCACGTCATATTCACCGTCGAAAATCGCGAAGTCCGGGGCATTGCCGGCCTGGCCGTTCTTAGGCACGCGGTCTACGAACGTCCAGCCGTCGCCGTCAGGCACGGAGTCCATAGGAAAGCCGCGGGTCGTCCCGTCGCGCTCGTAGATGAAGAGATACTCGTCGTCTGGCACTTCCGCCACCAGCGGGGCGCCGACGGGGAAGGGACGGAAGTCGATCATCGGCTGCACGTTGTAGCCGAAAAGCGCCACCGCCACCAGGTATATGCCCGTCCACACGCCCGCCATCCACTGTATGGCCGGCTGGAAAAGGCCCGAGCGTACTTTCGGGTTCCAGAACAGCAGGAGCGCTATCGCGGCGGCGAGGAACAGGTTCTTGACGAAAGTGGCGGTATTCGAGAGCACCCAGAAGTCGCCGAAGCAGCCGCAGTCGCTGACAGGGGAAGCCACCGCGATGTAGAGCGTCAGCGGCAGCATGACGGCCATCATGAGGGCCAGACCCCAGGGGGCGGCCCGCTTGAAACACCCCGTCGCCAGGAAGAAGCCGAACAGGAACTCGTAGCCGGAGACGAACAGCGCCGACATAACCATCACAGAGCGCGGCTGGGGATAACCGAACGCCGCCGCGTATTCTTCCAGTTTGAAGACGAAGCCCCAGAGGTCAACCGCCTTGACGAAACCGGACATGACGAAAACCGCCCCTACTAACAGGCGCAGCATCCAGACCGCGGCCGGGAACCACCGGGAGGCGTAGAACGCCTGTGCTCCGCGGCGCGTCATTCGGCTTCCGTCAGTTTGATTATGCCGAAAACAGCATAGTTGACCATATCCATGTAGTTGGCGTCTACACCTTCGGAGACGGCCGTGTGCCCTCGGTGGTCCTCGATTTCCTTGGTACGCATCAGTTTCATGAGGATCAGGTCGGTGTAGGAGCTTACTCGCATCTTGCGCCAGGCTTCGTCGTAGTCGTGGTTTTTGGCGAGCATGAGCGAGCGGGTTTCCGCCATGTGCTTGTCGTAAAGGCTGAGCGCTTCGGCGGGGGATATGTCCTTTCCGGAAGCGAACCCGAGTTCCAACTGGATAAGGGCGATGATTCCGTAGTTGGCGATCGCTATGAATCCGTCGAGGATCCCCTCGTCGACCTTTGCCACCCCTTTTGTCTCGAGGGAGCGTATGCGGTCGGCCTTGATTAGAATCTGGTCGGTTAGCGAAGAAGGGCGCATGAGCCGCCATGAGGCTCCGTAGTCGCGGAGCTTTGCCTCGTAAACGCCGCGGCAGAGCGCTATCGCGGCGTCAAATTCCTGTTCTGTACGGGTCATTATCGGATGTTTTGCGGCCGGTTGGCCGCATGGTTTATATACATTGTCTGTCGAAGTCGCCGGCCAGCGCGGTAAGCCGCGGGGTCGCGGCGAGATATTCGGCCGCCAGGCGGTTGATCTCCGCCGGTGTCGCCGACCTGGCCGCGTCGAGCTGTCTGCGGAAATGCTCCGGCGGCAGACCGAGGGTGTGGAGCGACACCAGGTAGTCGGCTATGCTGAACGGGGTGTCGGTGACTCCGGCCATGGAGGATACCAGGATGTTCCGCGCCGCTTCGAGTTCCTCCGCGGGTACCGGCTCGCAGGCCAGGCGGCGCAGTTCCTTTGATATTTCGCTGAGCACGTCGTGGGTGAAGCGGTTGTCGGTCTGGCAGGCGATCTCGACAGCAGCGCCCTCGGGCGCTCCGTTGAGCGAGGCGGTTATTCCGTAGGTGTACCCCTTTTCTTCGCGGATATTGGCCATGAGCCTGCTGCCGAAATAACCTCCAAGGAGCATCACTGCCACGCGGAGTTTTTCGAAATCGGGATGCTGCCGCCCTATGGTGGGTATGCCGATCTTTATCGCGGTCTGCAAGGAGCCGTCAACCTGGAGCCTCGCCTCGGAATCCCCGGCGTGCGCCGGGCGCGGGACCACGCTGGCGGACACGGCGTCGGCGGTGTCGCCGAAACGTATGGCTCCCAGCGATTCCCGGGCTGTTCTCTCTATTTCGCCGGTTATTCTGCCGGCGAGGAAAAAGGCCGGGGTGTTGGCTCTGAAAACGCCCGCATATGTCTGCCGGATCTCATCGTCGCCGACGTTCATCACGTCGGCCCCGGTATAATGCCGGGCGAGGGGGGAGGCAGCGCCGTAGACAAGCGGATTGTACACGGATTCAGCCTTTACGCTGATCCTGCGGTTTTTTATATCGAGCTGGGAGGCCGTTTTCTCGCGCTGCGAGCCAAGCGCCCTGGCCGGGTACTCGGCGTTGGAGAGCATGTCGGCGACCACCGGGAGCACTTCGCCGAAAGTCTTGTTGAGTGAGTGCAGCGTCAGGAAGGAGGCGTGCGCGTCGGCGTTGCAACGCAGCCACGCCCCGTTGTACTCCAAAGTCTCGGCAATCTCTTCCTCGGAACGCGCGGCGGTGCCGCATCGCATCGCGTTGGCTGCCAGCACGAGAGCGGGAACCGACTTGACGTCGGCGCGGCCCGCGTTCCAGCATGCCGTGAGGCGGCAGACCGGGATGTCGCCCCGGTCAAGCACGTACAGTCTCGCGCCGTTGGGAAGCGTCACTTCCGAAGGGCGCGGCAGGTCGAAGTCGCCGAATCCCCTGACTTCCGGGGCCGTTGAGCGGTCGGGGGCTCTCATGACGCCCCCTCCGTTTCTGCGAGGAAACGGCGCGCGGCCTCGAGGTCGGCCGGGGTGTCGATCCCGATGGTGGGACACTCGGAAACAGCCACCCTTACGCGGTAACCGTTTTCGAGCCATCGGAGCTGTTCGAGCGACTCGGCCAATTCGAGCGGCGACTGGGGCAGGCGGGTGATTTCCCGCAACGCGCCCGCACGGTAGGCGTACAGGCCGATGTGGGTGTAAAACTGGTGCCTTGACGGCCATTCCGCCTTGTCAACTCCCCGCAGGAACGGGATTACGGAACGCGAGAAGAGCAGGGCGTCCATATTCGGCGAGAGCGCCACTTTCGGCGTGTTGGGGTTCTCAAGCTCCGCGAACGGCTTCGAGGGGGGGAATGGCCTGGCGAGGGTCGCGATCTCCACGCTCTCGTCGTCGAAGCACCCGGCCAGCTGCCTGAGCTGCGAAGGGTCGATAAACGGCTCGTCGCCCTGGATGTTGATGACGACGTCGGCCGCGGAGCCGAGGTTGTCATAAGCCTCGCGGCAGCGGTCGGTGCCGCTTCGGTGGTCGGGGGAAGTCATCACGGCTTTTCCGCCGAAAGCCTCGACCGTGTCGAATATCCGCCGGTCGTCGGTGGCCACCGCCACCTCGGGGAGGGCGGCCGATGCCCGGCGGTAGACACGCTCGATGACGGTCATTCCGCCGAGGTCGGCCAGCGGTTTGCCCGGAAAGCGCGTCGACGCGTAGCGGGCCGGGATTATGCCAATGAAACTGGTTGCCATAAGTTCGCTGTGTTTAGCTGTTTAATGCGTCGATGTACAGCCGGGTCTCTGCGGCGGGGTCGGCGGCGCTGGCTATAGGTTCGGAAACCGCCACTCCCGCGGCTCCGGCGGCTCTGAGAGCCGCCGCGGTAGCAGGGGTGAAGCTCCCGCCGGCGACCGCGTGGAACGGGACACCCGCCTCGTCGAGCGCCTTGCGGAACGCGCGCCAGGCACTGAGCGCGGGAGCTTCTTCGGCGGGCACACCATATATAATATAGTCGATGTCGATGGCTCGCAGGAGAGCCGCCTCTTCGGCCGAGTTGACGCGGACGCCTATCACGGCGTGCGCGCCGAGCGCCTCTCGGGTCGCGGCCGCTTTCGCCGGTTCCGCCGAAGAGAGGACGACCCCGTGGACGCGCAGCTTTTCGACCAGTTCCGCGTCATCAGGGAGCACGAGGAACACATCCTCCCCCTTGAACCGCTCCACAAGCGCTGAGGCGTCGGCCTCGAGCGTGTCGCCGGGAGAAAGCTCGATCCAGGAGCAGCCCCCCTCCACGGCTTTCACGGCCTGCTCGACCTGCGGCAATACGCTTAGCGCGGATGTTATGAATTGTAACATGTGTGGCTTTAATTAATTATATCGCAAAGTTAGCGTTTTTAATCCAAAAAGCCAAAGGGGTGGTGGTCCGGGGGCGCCGGCGCGGTTGGGAAATACGGGCGGAATTTCGTAACTTCGCGGAAACAAAATAAACCAACCTGAAAGAATGAAAGTATTGGTTACCGGGGCTAACGGACAGCTTGGGAGCGCCCTGCGCCGTGTTCTTGACCGCGAAATGCCCGGAGAAGCAATCTACACAGGCAGGGAGGACCTCGACCTCACAGATGCCGCCGCCGTGGAGGTTTTCATGCGCGACCGCGAGGTGACGCACGTCGTGAACTGCGCCGCCTATAACGCCGTGGACCGGGCCGAGGAAGAGAAACGGGAGTGCGCCCTTGTGAACACCGACGCCGTGAAGAACCTCGCGGCGGCGGCCGACCTGCTGGGAGCCAAGATTATCCACCTCTCCACCGATTACGTTTTCGACGGTACCAACCACCGTCCCTACCGGGAGTCCGACAAGGTGAACCCCATCTCGCAGTACGGCACGACCAAGCGCAAGGGGGAGACCGCCCTGCTCGCCCTCGCTCCGGAGAGCATAATAATCCGCACCGCGTGGCTGTATTCCGACACCGGGCATAATTTCGTAAGGACGATGCTCGCAATGGCCGAAAAACAGGACAGGATACGGGTGGTGTGCGACCAGATCGGCACGCCGACCTATGCCCGCGACCTGGCGAACGCCATTCTCGCGGTGCTGAAATCACACCAGTGGGTAGCGGGCATATACCACTTCACCAACGAGGGGGCCGCGTCGTGGTACGATTTCGCCAAGGCCATCTTCCGGATTGCCGGAAAGGACGTGAATGTGGTGCCGATACCCACAGAGGATTATCCGACCCCCGCGTCGCGGCCGGCGTACAGCATCCTCGACCGCTCGCGCATAAAGGCTACCTACGGCGTCGAGATCCCGCACTGGGAGGAGGCACTCGCCGATTGCATAAAACTAATCCAGAACCAAAAAGACAACAGAAAACAGTGAGCCTGACGGACGAAATACAGAAACGGCGCACTTTCGCCATAATATCGCACCCCGACGCGGGCAAGACCACGCTGACCGAGAAACTGCTGCTTTTCGGTGGCGCCATCCACGTCGCCGGGGCGGTGAAGTCGAACAAGATCAAGAAGACCGCCACCTCCGACTGGATGGAGATCGAGAAGCAGCGCGGAATTTCCGTGGCGACCTCCGTCATGGGATTCAATTACGGCGACTACAAGATCAACATCCTCGACACGCCCGGCCACCAGGATTTCGCCGAGGACACCTACCGCACGCTGACAGCGGTCGACTCGGTGATCATAGTTGTCGATGTCGCCAAGGGCGTGGAGCAGCAGACAAGGAAGCTGATGGAGGTCTGCCGCATGCGCAGCACTCCCGTGATCATCTTCGTGAACAAGCTGGACCGCGAGGGACGCGACCCCTTCGACATACTCGACGAGCTGGAGGCTGAGCTGAAAATCAGTGTGCGCCCCTTGTCGTGGCCTATCAACATTGGGGCGAAGTTCAAGGGGGTGTACAATATCTACGAGCACTCGCTCGACCTGTTCAAGCCCGACAAGCAGAAGGTCTCGGAGCGCGTCGAGATCGCCGACCTTTCCGACCCCCGCGTCGATGAGGCCGTCGGCGAGGCCGACGCCGCCAAGCTGCGCGAAGACCTTGACCTTATCGAGGGGGTATATCCCGAGTTCGACCAGGAGGAATACCTGCGCGGGAAGCTGGCGCCGGTTTTCTTCGGCTCGGCGCTCAACACGTTCGGAGTCAAGGAGCTGCTCGACTGCTTTGTGAAGATAGCGCCCACGCCCCGTCCGACCCGCGCCGAGGAGCGCGAGATAAGGCCGGAAGAGGAGGCGTTCACCGGTTTCGTGTTCAAGATACACGCCAACATGGATCCGAACCACCGTTCCTGCATAGCGTTCGTCAAGGTATGCTCCGGCAAGTTCGAGCGCAACACCAACTACAAGCACGTGCGCTCCGGCAAGATGATGCGTTTCGCCGCCCCGACAGCGTTCATGGCACAGAAAAAGAACGTGGTCGACGAGGCGTTTCCCGGCGACATCGTGGGCCTGCCTGACACGGGCAGCTTCAAGATCGGCGATACCCTCACCGAGGGGGAGACGCTGCACTTCAAGGGGCTGCCGTCGTTCTCGCCGGAGATGTTCAAATACATAGAGAATACCGACCCGATGAAGTCCAAGCAGCTTGAGAAGGGAATCCAGCAGCTTATGGACGAGGGTGTCGCGCAGCTGTTCGTCAACCAGTTCAACGGCCGCAAGCTGATAGGGACGGTGGGGCAGTTGCAGTTCGAGGTGATACAGTACAGGCTGCTGCACGAGTACGGCGCGCAGTGTCGCTGGGAGCCGCTGTCGCTATACAAGGCCTGCTGGATTGAGAGCGACGACCAGGATGCGCTCGATGCCTTCAAGCGCCGCAAGCAGCAGTTCATGGCGGTCGACCGCGACGGGCGCGACGTGTTCATGGCCGATTCGAACTATGTGCTGCAAATGGCGCAGGCCGATTTCCCGAAAATCCGCTTCCATTTCGCGAGCGAGTTTTAGCCATAAATTCGGGATTACTGCAAACGCACACCGACAGCACGCATATGCGGCATAAGCGCACATTATCCAATTGGTTACGCTTATGCCGTATGATATTTTTGTCAGGCAATAGTGCGTGCGTTTGTCGGATAAGTGCTATATTTGCGGTGCGTTTCTGTTGCGCATTGAAATCCGCGCAACAGGCGCAACAAACTCACCGCACTGATGGCATCGGAAAAGAAAAAAGAAATCGTTTACCTGCGACAACGGCCGCGAAGAAACGGAACTGTCGCCCTGTATCTCGACATCTGCCGCGACGGCAAGCGCTCGAATGAGTATCTGAAACTCTATCTCGTGCCGGAGCGCACGCGCGAAGACAAGCAGAAAAACAAGGAAACCCTCAAACTCGCCGAAGCGATCCGTGCGAAGCGCGTTGTCGAAATACAGTCAAAAGACTTCGGCGTCGACGTGGCAACGCACGAGGACGCGATGTTTTTTGAAGTGATGCGCAAAATCATCGACCGCAAGGACGGCACGACAAAGACCAGTTGGCAGAACTGCCTCGCGCACCTACTGAGGTACGAGCCGAACGAGCGCGTAACCTTTGGCGAGATCACGCCGCGTTGGGTGCGCGGCTTCCGCGACTACCTTGACACGAAAGCGATGCAGTGGGCTATCGACACGCGCAAGCGCGATGTCGAGCCTAAGCCGATATCACAGGGGACGAAAGCGCTGATGTTCCAGAAATTCTGCACAGTGTTCAACATCGCGATGCGGGAAGGCATCATACGCTTGAACCCGACAGCCGGTGTCGAACGTTTCAAGGAACCCGAAAGCGACCGGGAGTTCCTGACAATCGACGAACTGAGGATGCTGCGCAAGTCCATACCGCCGGACAAAGACCTCGCGGATGCGTTTTTCTTTTCGTGCCTGACGGGCTTGCGCTGGAGCGACATCGTGAAACTGAGGTGGCGCGAGGTGCAGGAATGGCGCGCCGGCACGCGCATCGTATTCACTCAGAAGAAGACCGGCGGCCTTGAATATCTCGACTTGAACACGCAGGCCGCCGCGATGCTCGGCGAACGCGGCAAGCCCGACGATTTGGTGTTTCCGCGGCTCGGACCTATCCAGTCGGCGCGCATCACAATCGCGGCGTGGGTGCGCAGTGCCGGCATCGACAAGCATATCACGTTCCATTGCGCCCGGCACACGTTCGCCGTGATGATGCTCGACCTTGGCGTTGACCTGTACACGGTCAGCAAGCTGTTGGGGCATAGGAGCATCGAAACGACGCAAGTGTATGCGAAGATTCTTGACAAGAACAAGAAAGCGGCGGTCGAACGGATCCCGGACATTTTCGGAGACTGAATACCGCAAACGGGGCGGCGAAATTTCGCCGCCCCGTCCTGTAGGTTGACCCTTATCTGCCGTTTGAGCAAAGCAATCGTTACGGCATGCTATGAAAAATCGCCGCATTGGCCGTTTTAGCGCGATTTGGCCGCGTTCGCGCCCTCGGCGAGGGATTATCTCGCCGTGGTCTATAATCGCCGCGAGACAAGCCCTGAATCGCCCGCTTGGATTTTATCGAGGCGGGCGCGTCAATTCTCGTCGGGCGCTCCGTAGCCTTTGGCCTCGTTCAGGTCGCGGAGTTTCAGATAGAGGTCGAACATAGTGCCGCGGCTCGTGATCCATGCCGTGATGACGTTGACAAGCTCCGTTATGTCCGGGATATAGGCCATACGCCCGTCAGCGCCCCTGACCCCTCGCTCGTCCTTTCTGTGGCCGCGGGTTAGGAACGTGTTCTTTTCCTCATAGATGAGGTCGCGGGCTTCCTTGCTGGCCTCGCCTTTCGGCAGGTGTTTTCGCAGAAGGCGGTTAACCACGTTGTAATAGAGGTTGTACTTCTCTTCGGGATTGTCAATCTGTTCGAGCATCAGGTCGGCGATCTCGTTTTTGAGTTCGATCTGGCCGTCTACGCCGAAATCGAGTGTTTCTTCCTTGATCTCGTCCGCCTTCATCAGGATTGCGGCACGCTCCATTTCCTGCTCTCGCTGTTTCCGGGCGAGCTCCTGATCCTCTTGAATCCGCTTTTTGTTTTGGTTCTCCATATCGGTGTTCAGTTGTATATGAGTTCTTTAATCTTGGCGACGGACTCCATCAGGGTCTCCCGCTCGAACGGATGGGTGTTGATCAGTTCGAGAGCGGCATCCATCTGCGGAATGTGCTTGCCGTAGAACTGCCATTCGTTGGTTTTGTAGCAGTACATGGCGTAGATTATCGAGGGGTGGATGTACCAGTCCCTCGCCATCTTCTGTATGTGCAGGTCGGAGCGGATGTAACCGCTGGCGAATTTCAGCCTTGATTCGCTGAGGAGGAACTCCGTGGCGAAGTCATCGGCCTTCTCCTCGTTCATCAGGAACAGGTCGTCGCCGTTGTCGCTGATGTGGTATGTCTGCCTGCGGATGTCGTCTATGTCGTACAGTACATGGTGCAGCTCGTGCAGCAGGGTGAACCACAGGGTGGGGTAGCGTTTGTTGTGGTCGGATATGACGACGCACGGCTTGTCGTTGACCACCATCGTTGCTCCGCGCACCTGTACTTTTCCGAGACTGGGCTGGAATATTACCGTTACCCCGACGTTGTAGAGCGCTTTCAGGACTTTCAGAAGCCCGTTTTTAACGTCCCTTGTGTACGGCCTGATGCGCGGCATCAGGTCAAGCAGCCTTGCGCGGTCATAAGGGTTCGGGTTGGCGATTTCGGCGAACTGGGTGTAGGCCGACTGAACCCAGAACCTGCGCATCAGGTCACCAGACGAGCGCTTGGTGCGGCTGAAAGCCGGGGTGATCTCGTTGTCGGAGAACGAATATACGCTTTCCAGTCCAAAGAATCTCTTGACGCGCTCGGCCATGGATTGAGCCGAAGCCCCTCTCTCGAAAAACTTCTCCCTGGTCAGAGCGGCCACGTCGAAATTCTCGACGATGTAGCCGGCCTCGCGGGCTCGCTGTATCTCGGCTATCTGCTCGGTCGCCATATCCTTGACGTACGCCTTTGACACGTCGCTGACCGACAGTCCGAGGAAGTGCGCCAGCTTCAATATGTTCACGAAGTTTACCTGCTTGGCCGTGCCGCTGAGTATCGGGTTCAGGGTTTTGGCGTCGATGCCGAGGATGGCCTGGATCTGGCGGTCTGACAGTCCCAGGGCGCTCTTTTTCGCCGCGTACAGCTCTTTCAGCGACCCGAGAGCCGCCAAATCCCCCGCCGGAGCTACGGGCGGGTCGATGATTTTGGCCAGTTCTAATTCAAATTCGGTCATAACTTGTGGAAAATTTTCCACAAATATATGATATATGATGGAAATAACCAAATTCTGTGAGGAAAATTTTCCACAATCTTATGCGCAGCCCGGAGTGAGGGTGGAATCAAGTCGCTTTGATCATCTGGCCAAAAAAGCACGCCTTAGACGCGATTTCTCGCAATCCAAAAGATAACGATGAGGTCATCAGCCTTTGTTGTAGTTTCGCGGTATGAAAAAGGTATTCAAATCCATCAGCAAATGTTTCCGCCGTTGGCGGTATCGTCGAATGTTTATGAAACTCGTCGAGTTTTATGCTCGTAAAACAGATACGGCTTACGATGCCATAAGCAATGCGAATTACGCATTCGAGCATATTATCGGATTGACTTGGGCTGAATGGGTTCTTTGGGAATATCACGGAGTCAGACCATCTTCCGATGAACGATCGGAGTAAATTCCCGCATACAGCTCTCGGAGTCGATCGCGATTATGCTCCTCGGCTCTTTCCTGGTCAGTTATGATTCTTTTTGTAGGGTAGATTACGGGGACGGAGAATGTCAACCGCGACACGTTTTCTGTGCTGGATTGATTGTCGCCACTCAGTTTCGCTGAGAATATCTGTATTCCGGCCTTTGCATTCCCACTGATTGTGTCGGTATTGCCAATGGTCAAAGCGACATCAAAGTCTATGCTTGAGATGAGCCGATGTGCGCCGTCTGCGTCAATAGTCTTTGTGGAAATTGCGTAAGGCATAGCCGGGGAGACAACCGCACCGTTCTGCAATTCGCCTTGCAGCTCGCTAATAGCCCCTGTTATATCTGCTATCGCAGTCTTAATGAATACTTTCAGTTCCATTTTTGCTGATTTGGCTTGCCATCTGAGCCGACAAATGTGTCCTATGCTATTTTTTTTGATGTGATTCTGTCCTTATGACATTATTGTTGTTGTCTATCCAAATTTTCTTAGCGCCCGTGGTCTTTTTCATAATCGATGCTGTTTTGAATATTGAACGTATAAGCACATAGAGAAAGAACGTACCAATCCCGATGAGAAGGCTCAACACCTTATGCAAGTCAGTACAGGCATCAAGAATGCCCCCAACCAATCCAATTATGATTGCTGGAACGTAGTATTTCACTTGATTTCAGTAATTTAGTTTCAAAGCCTTCGTGTTAGTTCTGAATTCATAAAGCTATAATCTGTTGATAGTCTTTATCAGCTCATCGAAACGGCTGATATTATTTCTATTTTTGATTTCGCCACAAGAAAGAATTAAATCAGTCTTAATCTTGTCGCTTAAATGAATGTCCGAAGAATTCGAAAGGCCAGTGATTAATGTGTTTACTAATGACTTGATTTCTTTATTGCAATCCGGAAATGCTGACAATGTTTTTAAAGCGGCAATGCCTTTTGTAAGCATTTGATATTTTAATACATCGTTCTCATTTGGTGCAAAATGAGCGGATGCGGTTTGACTCAGCATTGCGTATGTAATCGCCTGGTTATAATCACTCTTATTGTGTATGTAATTTAACTGTTTTTCAAGTTCGTTGCGCAGATTGTCTATTCTTGATATTTCGTTTTTCCAATCAATAGCTTGATATATATTCCAGCCAACTAAAAGCGTGAAAACACCACATATAATACCTACAAGTATTGCTTGATAATCAAACTCAGTATTATTACAATTGGGGAAAACTCTAAATGCTATGAATAAAGCCAGAAAAAATCCAACAATTGCAAGTATGTCTGCTATTAGTGCAAAAATATGTCCTAACCGTTTCATTTCCTTTCCTCCATAAGTTTGATGATTCGATCCTTGTCCTCAAGTTGGGATTTGAGTTGTGCTATTTGATCGCGAAGGTCGGCCTCCGTAGAACTAGCCCCATTGTATTCCGTTCCGTGGTGCTGTATATTCCCTTTCTCTACATAATCTCTGCCAGCAGACCTTTCTTCAACCTCTTCGTCAAAAAAGTAACAGATATTAACACCTACCGCATTAGCAATTGCCTGCAACGTACTGACTTTTGGATCTAGGCCTTTAAGAACATTTTCCAACGTCCCTTTGCTTATTCCGGCAGAAGAGATGACATCTGCTTTGCGCATTTTACCGCTATTGAAAATTTGCTGTAATTTACTAATGTTTAGGGGCATAAGTTTAATTAAGTCAACATTAACATTTATTAGGATAATAAAATGCACCAATGTGGCTATTTTATTATACCTTTGCATCGTGATATTAAAACGATGTCGCAAATATACTCAAAACAGAGCAAAAACGCAAAACGAATATGACACTCAAAGAGATTTACGCCAAGGTCAAGAAAGAGCCGAAGCCCGACACCCCGGCGGCGGCCTTCATAAAAGAACTCGCGCAGGTCACGAAGAGGAGCGAGCTGGCGGTGCGCCGCTGGCTCGGCGACGGGGACAGCACCTGCGTTCCCGACGCGCTTACCCGTGATGTGATCGCCCGGCATTTCAACACGACGGCGGAGGAGCTTTTCCCGTCTGCGGAGACAAAAACAGCCTGATAACGACGAGATATGAATGAAGAACTGAGACAGGCCCTCGGCGAGATCAAGCGCGGCATGCTTGTGATGCTGAAGAACGTGTGGAGCGTGTCAGACCTCGCTCTCGTGCTCGGCGTCAGCGAAAGCCGGGTGCGCCACATGGCGGCCGACAAGGTTATCCCGACCTACAAGCAAAACGGCTCGCTGTATTTCAAGCGCGAGGAAATCGAGGCGTGGCAGACGGCGCACCGCACCTCCTCTCGTGGCGAGATCGCCTCGCAAGCGGCGACATTCTGCGCCGCCCGCAGACTGAAATAATTACGACGTTGACCCATGCCCACTCAAATGAAACCCATAGCGACATATGCGGACGGCGTAATCACATATCGCCGCAACAGCATAACAAAGCACTGCACAGGCATAATAGCCCGTGTGGCAATTAAAAGAGCCGGGGAGAATCCTCCGCCTTATCCCAATCGGTTCGCAAGCGCCGTCAAGCTCGCCCTGGTGTCGCTGACAGTCTTTTTTGCCAAGTTCACAAAGGTTGGACAGTGGTTCCCATCGCCCTCTGGAACGGCAAGGCACAGCCTCGGGAAGCCCGGTGTAAAAACGGACTGACCAGCCAAAGGATGAACAGATACAGTTGTGTGGAATCTCCCACAATCAGGGCAGCGAGTTTCACGCAGCGACTTTTGAGCCTTGCGACAAGCTCTTTCCAGAATATTCATACTTCTTAATTTTTGTATTTCGCACCACAAAGTTAAGAAAATCCCCCGAAAAGCGCTGAGCGCCAATTCGATTTGGCCGGGGGAACCAATAATAAAACAGAACACTGACAAACCGTAAGCCATGAGACAGTTCACGACAGAAAACACCACGCACGAGCAGGCCGTGGCCGCTCTCAATGCGGTGGCCAGGTGGATAAACGAATCCCACGCCTACCTCTCGGAGCGCACGCCGTATGCCAGCGGCTACAAGGACGGGGTGGGGCAGTCCAAGGGAATTGCCGAGACACTGATTCTGAGCGAGACGGAAATCCGGGTTGTCTCCGACGGGCAGCCCGACGAGGAATAAACCGGGCAGCCCGCGAGGGTCCCTGCCGCCGAGAGAGGCGCGAAACCGAGGAGAAACCGATAGCGTGAATCCTCCGTATGACAAGAGTGAGCGGATCGCCGACGCCATTGCAAGCAGCCGAGGCGGGTCCCAAGAGGGTGAGGCCTGAATAAGCCCGCCGGGGTAGCGCCCCGGCACCCTCCCAACCAACAAAAGCAAACAGACATGGCACAACATTATCCGACGGACCCGGAGCTCGCCCGCTGGCGGGAGATTCTCCCCGAAAAAGATTACTCGCTGGTCAGCGAGGCGTATTTCCGCTCCTTCTCCGAGCCTTCTGTGGATCCGGCCAAAGCCGAGACCCCCGGGGGTGCCGAGGCCATACGGGGCATTAACCGCTACCGTTGGCATATGGAGGAAGCGATGTGCGGATGTGTCTGACCTTTTAAAACCGACGATATTATGACTATGACGAAATCAATACTGAGGGTGACGACGTTGCTGGCGCTTTCGTTTGTCTGCCTGTTCGGCATCTTCTCCGACGCGGACGGCAACCTCGCCTTCGCACTTTCAAAAGGCATCGGAGCCGCCGCGGGATACGCCGCGTTCAGGCTCTACTCCGCATGGCGCGCGAGCGACCCGTTGGTCGCCGCCTACGACCGCTGGGCGACGAAAGGAACCGAGGGACTGTGACCATGCCCCAGTGAAAGCCAGGGAGGGCTGGCAACCTCTGACGGACAGAGGCCGGCTTCCGAAAGCCGGTAGCCGCGGGTTCGATTCCCGCCCTTCCCGCAATCAATAAAAACGACCCATAGCGGGTGGCCTGACCTCGCAAGGCACGCGTGCCTCAACCCCATACATAGCGAGACGGTAGCTAATCGGGAGATGAACGCCCCGACGCGACACACACGAACGGACGCTATGGGGCGTGGTAGCAAGTATGACTTTTAATGCGGCGTTAGGTCGCCGCCCTACATATTGACACGACGGCAGTAGCTAATTGGTAAAGCAGCCTCCCCGGGGGCATACATACAGGTTCGAGTCCTGTCTGCCGTCCGAGTGTGTTTTCATGGTATTAGATAACTGAAGCATGTGTGGCCGTCGCCGCTGTGAAGCGCCGGCGGTTTTTTCGGAAGAATGGCGGAACAGGTAGACGCGCGCGGCGAAACAAACCGCGGCCGCAACAGGCGGCGTGAGGGTTCGACCCCCTCTTCTTCCTCACGGCAGGTTTCCCGATCAGCCCATGTTTGGTGGGGCCGCCCCGATATGCGGGGCGGCCTTTCCGGCATGGTTCACGGAATCTGCAAGTAACACAATCCTAAAAACCAACAGACATGGGCAGAATCAACGTTACCGCGGAGCACATCGCTTCGCTGAAGCCGATGGAGGTCGTCAAGGACGACCTGGTGCGCCAGCGGTTCATCGACATCTACGGCACCCTTTGGGGCGAGGAACAGGCGGAGGCCGCATACGAGCGGGAGGCCATCCACTTCAACCGCATCCTGGCCGACAGCGACAAGCTCAAGGCATGCACCGTCACCTCCATCTTCATTGCCTTCATCGACATCGCCGTGTGCGGCCTGTCGGTCGAGCCGGGCATACGCGCCCAGGCCTACCTCCAGCCCCGCGGCCATAAGACAGGCCGCAAGTACCAGAACGGCAAGGACGAGTACGAGTACCGATGCACCCTTACAATCTCGGGCTACGGCGAGCTTATCCAGCGGACCCGCGCCGGACAAATCCGTTATGCCGATAACCCGGTGGTCGTCTACGAGGGTGACGAGTTCTCGTTCACCGACCACGACGGGCGCAAGTCGGTGCGCTACACCCTTAATCTCGACCACAATCCCCAACACCCGGTCGCGTGCTTCATGCGCATAACCCGAGCCGACGGCTCCCCCGACTACGGCGTGATGCTCGAGGAGGACTGGCTGCGCCTGGCCGGGTATTCCGCCAAGGCAAACCGCTACTGGGACGACCGGGCCAAGAAGTGGGTCGAGAATCCGAACGCGCTTTACCTATCCGGCGACGGCAACCGCATCGACACCGGCTTCCTTGTCGCCAAATGCATCAAGCACGCCTTTAAGACATACCCGAAAGTGCGCGTCGGCCGCGGCACGACCTACGAGGCTGATGAGAAACCGGGGCGTGATGATGACTACTACGGTATCTCAGAGGCAGCCCCCGCAGGAGCTTCCGCCGATGATGCCGGCGAGGCCGAAAAGGAGCGCCCCGCCGAATCTTTCGCCCCGGCATCCGACACATCAGCCGGTGTCACGGTGGATCCCGCCGCGGAACCGGCCTCTGACGACGACGTTTTCTGATGCACCGCGACTGCGCCCTCTGTCCCACCGCGCATAACGGCATAAACGGTCGTTATTGCGAGATTATGCGAATCTACGTCACCCACTCGCCCGGCAAACCATGCGGGCGCCAACCAACCAAACCAACCGAACATGAGCAACGATACTACGACGATGACGGTTCAGGCGAGTGAGGCCGCCATCATAAAGAAAGAGAACATAGCCACAATCGTGCAGGCCGCGCCCCAGTCCTACCAGACCAACGTTCTGTCGTGCCGCCGCTGCGCGGAATTCGGGCAGAATCTGCTCGACGAGGCCGCCAAGAACGGCATGAGCGACGACCTCGACCAGCGTATAGCCTCATTCATCGAGAAAGCCCGGAAAACCGTACAGGTTATGAACGAGCGCCGTTCCCCGGTCACAAAGCTCTTCGACCAGGTGCGCTCGGAGTTCACCCTCCTCGAGAACGCCATCGACCCTGCAAAGAAAGACACGGTCCCGTTCCGCCTGCAACGGCTGCGCGACACCTATGCCGCCAAGAGACGGGAGGAAGAGGAGGCGAGGAGGCGTGCCGCCGAGGTCCAGCGGCAGCTCGAACTTGCCAAGGCCGAATACCGGGCCGCGTGCGAGGAAGACTACCTCAACTCGTTCAACAACCTGCTGAATTCAGAAATCAACAAACTGAGCGAGCTTAACGCCTCTGTCTCTTTGGAGAACTATGCCGCCGTGACCGACACGGTTACCGGCTTTCCCGTCACGCTCCCCTCCGAATGGTGTCCCCCATCATCAGTCAGGCTTCCATACAACCTTTCCCCCGATGATGCGAGGTGTATCCGCACCGAGGTGTTCGCGGCTCTGCTCCGGCGCTTCGAGGAACAGTACAAGTTCGAGATCGAGGACCTGCGCCAGGACATCCTCGACAAGCTCCCTTCCAAAAAGGCGGAACTCGAACGCATAGTCCGCTCCGATGCGGCGGAGGCCGAACGCGTAAAGGCCGACCTCGCTCGCCGTGAGGCCGAGGATGCGGCTCGCAAGGAACGCGAGCGCCGGGAGAAGGAACGCCGGGAAAAGGAGGCCTTGGAGCTGAAAAGGCAGAACGAGCAGATCGGCGGCCTGTTCGCCGCTAACAAGGCGGCAGCGTCGGCCTACACTCCCAAGGTGAAAGTCTCCCGGAAAATCGTAGTCACAGATCCGGCGGCGTATCTTTCTGTGCTGCATCTGTGGTGGCAGCGCGAGGGTAGCGCCCTCTCAGTAGAGGAACTCGGCAAGATATTCAGGAAACAGGTCACATTCTGCGAGAAACTCGCCGACAAGGAGGAGGTCTACGCCGAGCATCCGGGACTTGAATACGTTGAGGAAGTAAAGGCGAAATGACATGGGCGGTAATCCCGATGCGTATTACGACCGTCCCGAAGTCAGCAACTCCGACCTCACCGAGCTGAAGAACATCCTCCATCCCCGCCGCCAGTTCGGCGACAGGGAGGAGGCTTTCCGCTTCGGAAGCCTCGTGGACGCCATGGTGACGGAACCGGCGAGGGTGAACTACTACCGCCTGACTGTCGACGACGTTCCCTATACCGAGGACGAGTTCCGCCATGCGAGGGAGATGCACCGGGCATTGCGCATGGAAGCTCGGCGGGATCCGTTTCTCGCGAAGGTATTGGCGGAAGCTGAAACTCAATGCTTCATGGTGAACCATGGCCAGCAATTCGAGTATGGCGGCTTTCCCTTTACCCTTGACACTCGCTGTAAGTGGGATTGGTGGTTGAAGATGTCCCATTTCGGCGGAGACCTCAAAACCACCTTTGCCGCTTCACATGCTGAATTTGATGAGGCTGTTGACTTTTTCGATTGGGATAGAAGCCGCGCGTGGTATATGGACATAGCGCGTTCCGACCGTGATTTCATCTATGCGATATCGAAAAAGAACTGCCACATATTCAAGAAATTCATCGAACGAGGCGATACAATCTACATCCGGGGCCGCGAGAAGTACGAAGAGCTTGCATTTCAGTATTGGTGCTTTAATCTGTATTAGTCTATGTCTGATTTAGCTATAATTATAAAAGATGGCACGCCTGAGCTCGTTCACGTACTGCCGCCGGCCTCTCGAGATGACCTCCACCTCGAACATAATCTTCGGATTGAACCTTACCCCTATCAGAAAGAGGGTATTCTGTTTGGTCTCGAGAAAAAGCGCCTTATCATCGGCGACGAACCGGGCCTGGGCAAGACCTTGCAGAGTATCGGCATCGCCGACTGCGCCAACGCTTACCCTTGCTTGGTTATCTGCCCGGCCTCGCTCAAAATCAACTGGCAGCGCGAGTTCGAGAAATTCACCGACAAGAAAGCCCTCGTCTTTGACAACAGCACCCGCACCACATGGCCCTATCTGCTGAAAATGGGAATGTACCAGGTCGCCGTCGTCAATTACGAGAGCCTCCGCAAGTATTTCGTGTGGGACATCAGGGGCGGTTCATCGTCCAAAGGACGCTCTGCCAAAGCAGAGAACTCTTTCCGCCTGAAAGACGTGGTGTTTTGCCCCGAAATCCGCATGTTCCGCTCCGTGATCATCGACGAGAGCCACAGGGTAAAAGACCCCGGCGCGCAGCAGACGATCTTCGCCAAAGGTATAACATCGGGCAAGGAATATGTTATGCTGCTCTCGGGCACCCCTGTGGTGAACAAGCCCGACGACCTCGTCGCTCAGCTGTCAATAATGGGGCGGCTTACTGAGTTCGGTGGCCGAGGAAAGTTCCTGGCCGATTTCGGCGGTGACGAGGCCGACCTGGCCGAACTCTCGCGGCAGCTCTACGACCGGTGCATGATCCGCAGGGAGAAGCGCTCGGTGCTGACCGACCTCCCCGACAAAACCCGTGTCGATCTATATGTCGATATCTCCAACCGCGAAGAATACGACCTCGCCGCGGCCGACCTTGCGGCGTACCTCCGAGAATACACCGAGTGTACCGATGTTGAGATACGCCGCAAGATGCGCATGGAAGCGCTCGTCAGGTTTATGACGCTGCGTTCCCTATCGGCAAAAGGAAAGGTCCGGCAGGCCGTGGACTTCGTCAACACTTTTCTCGCCAATGGCAAGCCTTTGATAATATTCTGCTCCTACCACGAGATAGTGGACGCTTTGAAAAAGGCGTTTCCCAAGGCCGTCACCATCACAGGCCGCGACTCTCTATTAGAGAAGCAGGCGGCGGTCGACCGCTTTCAAAGCGGCAACGCCCGGCTCGCGATATGCTCCATTAAAGCGGCGGGTGTAGGGCTGACCCTCACGGCCTCATCAAACGTGGCTTTCGTCGAGTTCCCATGGACCTACGCCGACTGCTGCCAGTGCGAGGACCGCGCCCACCGCATAGGGCAGAAAGATAACGTAACCTGCTACTACCTGCTCGGACAGGGCACCATCGACCACGCGCTGTACCGCATCATTCACAAGAAGAAATCCATCGCCGGCACGATTATGGCCTCGTCCGACGACATCCCGCAGGACGAGATGTATTTCGACGAGCTGGCGAATATCTTCATGCTCGACCATGGAAATCTGTAAGACCGACATACAGAAGATCACGGCGTACCTCGAGGACGCGGCGAAGCTCTACGACGCTCTCGCCGCACTGCCTATGCAGAAATGCGTCTCCCGCTCGCATATGATCAGACAACTAACAGCCAAACTTAAAAACATATTGAAAAATGACGAAGGCAGAAAACGTTGAAACCCGCAAGTCCGAAATCCGTTACCGCACCGTCGACACCGCCCGGATGCGCAACAAGTATATAGCCCGCAACGTCACAAGGACATGGAAGGAAAACTTCCTCGACAAGGATACCGGCAAAACCGTGGAAATCGACCACCACCAGGTGCTTTTCGAGAAAGGTACACTGATTACCGACGATGTACTGACCTCCATCAAGTTCTGGCAGGAGGA